>NZ_JBHWWX010000001.1:0-317406 GCF_042730335.1 Rhodococcus sp. NPDC060084 | reverse complement strand
GGGGTGTTTCTTCTCCCTCCCTCCCCCCAGTTCTCTTCCCTCCTGGGGTTTGGGGGGGGGGGGGGGGGGGGGGGGGGGGGGGGGGGGGGGGCCCCCCCCCCCCCCCCGACCCGGGAGTGGACGCAACTGCTCGCGCTGACGGTGCGCGTGGCATCGTTGCCCGGACTGCTGCCCACCTCGACCGTGTTCGGGGTCAAGGAGGAGTTGCCCGACGATCCGGAGCCCGGAACGGTCGGATTGCTCATCGCCGAGGGGCCCGTCATCGGCGCCGAAGCCGTGACGCCGGAGCGATTCGCGGACTGCCGGCCGTCGGCGCTCATCATGTTGCATCCTCCGTCGGAGACGACTCCGACGCTGCCCGAGAATGCGGGTGCCGCGTCGGGGTGTGTGTTGTTGCCGGGCCTCCCCCACCTGGGCCTCGACCACCGGGCAGCCTGGGTGGAAGCGGAGCCGGACGGTACCGTGACGTCCCTGGTGAGCAGGGTCGGAGTGAATCCGAGCAGTGATCCCGACACCGCAATTCTGGCGATGCTGCTGGCCGCGTGACCCGCACCCGCACAAGAGAGTTCGGTTCTCCGAAACTGAGCATGCCCTTTACCGATGCGCTGTCGGGCCGGTATCGTTTGCTTCGCGAAGGGGAGTAGCCCCCAATCGCCGAGTCGACATACTGGCGGCGCCGCGCAGGCGGACCGCCCGGCACGGCGAACCGGACGGTAGTCCGGTGGGCGAGACCTTCGGCCGTCGGCGCACCGTGCCCGACGTCCGGAGGAAGCCCAATTTTCCTCCAGCGGGTGAGGAGGAATGCCGATGTGGTCCGCCGTCGTACTGAGCTTCGCAGTCATCTTCGTGGCCGAACTGGGCGACAAATCCCAGTTGATGGCCATGACGTTCGCGTTGCGGTACCGCTGGTGGGTCGTCCTGACCGGCATCCTGTTCGCCACGACGGCCGTGCATCTCGTATCGGTGGCCGTCGGGCACTATCTCGGCGTCGCCATTCCCCCCGTCGCGATGTCCATTGTCGGCGGCCTCGCGTTCCTGTTCTTCGGTCTGTGGACGTTGCGAGGAGATTCGCTCGACGACGCCGAACAATCGAAGGCCGGACGCGTGGCGCGTTCCGCGTTCCTGGCCGTGGTCTCGGCCTTCTTCCTCGCGGAACTCGGCGACAAGACGATGCTCGCGACCATCACCCTCGCCGCCGACAACGACTGGGTGGGCGTGTGGATCGGATCGACCGTCGGCATGGTTGCCGCCGACGCACTCGCGATCATCGCCGGTGCGGTGCTCGGCCGTCACATGCCGGAGAACGCCATCCGGCTCGGCGCGTCCGCCTTGTTCTTCGGGTTCGGCGCGTGGATGCTCGGCGACGGACTCGCGCCGGACTCGGCCGTGGTCGGTCCGGTCGCCGGAGGGATCACCCTCGTCCTCGCCGCTGCGGGGGCGGTCGTCGTCGGGAGGCGGGCGGCACGCCGGACGACTGCGGAGGTTCCGGCTCCCGTCGAGCCCTGATGTCCACCCGGCTTCCCGGCGTGACCAACGACACCGCGTGAGCGCCGAACATCCGGGCTCCTCTCGCTCCAGAAGCGTATGCTTGCCGATAGGCAAATACTTTGGGAGTTGAATGACACCACCGATGGGAAGCACACACTTCGACGACGACGACATCCACCGCCTGCGCATCGCCCTCGGCCGGATCGCCCGGAGCGTCGGCCGGTCCGCAACCGACGAGGGGCTCACCCGGTCCCAGTCGTTGCTGCTGACGACCGTCGCGAAGCACGGGACGATCGGGGTGCGCGAACTCGCGGAGCACGAGGGACTCAACCCCACAATGTGCTCGCGGATGGTCGGCAAGCTCGAAGAAGCCCAACTCGTCACGCGTTCCTCCGACGCCGGCGACAAGCGCGTCGTGCGGATCCACATCACCCCGGCGGGGGCGCGGCAGTCGGATGAGCTACGCGCTCGCCGGACGGCGATGTTCGCCCGGCACCTGGCGGAACTGGACGACGACCGACTCGACGCACTCCACGACGCCCTGCCCGCCCTCGAAGCACTCGGTGAGCGCATGTGCCGGGGACGGGAGGTGCGTGAGTGACCGTCATCGACGACATCCGCGGACAGACGTTCGCGGCCCTCCGCGGGCCCAACTTCCGCCGCTACATCGGCGGTCAGGCGATTTCACTCGTCGGCACATGGATGCAGACCATCGCCCAGTCGTGGCTCGTCCTCCAGCTGACCGGCTCGGCCACCGCCATCGGCATCGTCCTCGCCCTGCAGACCGTGCCGATGCTGCTCCTCGGGCCGTACGGCGGGGTGATCGCGGACCGCACCGACAAGCGCCGGCTCATGATCGGGCTGCAGAGCCTCATGGGTGTGCAGGCACTCGTGCTGGGTCTGCTCGTCGTGACCGGCACCGTCGAGTTGTGGCACGTCTACGTGCTCGCCGTACTGCTCGGCCTCAATCAGTGCTTCGAGAACCCCGCACGGCAGTCCTTCATGCTCGAAATGGTCGGGCCCGACGATCTCCGCAACGCGGTGAGTCTCCAATCGGTGCTCGCCTCGTGTTCCCGCATGATCGGCCCGGCTGTCGCGGGCATCGTGATCGCCGCAGGTGGTATCGGACTGTGCTTCCTGCTCAACGCGGCAAGCTTCGTCGCCGTCGTCACGTCGTTGCTGACACTCGACGTGTCGAAACTCGTGCCCTCACCGCCCACAGCCCGCGCGCGCGGCCAGCTACGCGAGGGACTCGCCTACGTGCGGCGCACATCCGATCTCGCGGTGCCTCTGCTGATGATGGCGCTGGTGGGATGCCTCGCCTTCGAGTTCCAGGTCGTGCTTCCGGTGCTTGCCGACCAGACGTTCGACGCGGGTGCCGAGGCGTACGGCTTGCTCACCGCGGCGATGGGTGCGGGATCGGTAGTCGGCGGTCTCGTGGTCGCGACCTGGGGGCACACGGGCACCAAGCCTCTCGTCCTGACGGCGCTCGCATTCGGTGTCGCAATGGCCGTAGCCGCAGCGTCCCCGACCATGCCCATCCTGGTGGCGACGATGGTCGTCGTCGGCGCTCTGAGCGTGACCTTCACGTCCACCACCAACAGCACGCTCCAGCTCACCGCCGCGCCGACCATGCGTGGCCGGGTGATGGCCCTCTGGTCCGTCGCCTTCCTCGGCTCCACCGCGATCGGCGGTCCCATCGCCGGCTGGGTCTGCGAGCAGGGCGGCGGGCGAGCCGGGCTGTTGCTGGGCGCGGGCGCGTGCCTCGTCGCCGCCGCGATGGGTGCCGCGGTGATGCGCCGACGGGCTGCGATCGAACTGACACCTGCACGCTAGGGTTCGTGACGGACCACACACGCGTGCCGCAAGGCCCGGACGAGGAGTTACGAACAGTGGAAATTCAGGGATCTGCCGCACTGGTGACCGGCGCCGCATCCGGCCTCGGTGCCGCCACCGCCCGTCGCCTCACCGACGCGGGGGCCACCGTCTTCGGTCTCGACCTCGAACAGTCGATCGAGCGCGTCGGCGACGCGGCACCCGAGGGCGTCACGCTCATCCCCACCGACGTGACCAGCGCCGAGGGCGTCCAGTCCGCGATCGACCGCATCGTCGAGTCGGGACTGCCGCTGCGCACCGTCGTCAACTGCGCCGGCGTCGGCTGGGCCGGCCGGATCCTGTCGAAGAACGGGCCGCACGACCTCGAACTGTTCCGCACGGTCATCACCGTCAACCTGCTCGGCACCTTCAACGTCATGCGCCTCGCCGCCGATGCGATCGCCAAGACCGAGCCGGTCGACGAGTCCGGCCAGCGCGGCGTCGTCGTCAACACCGCGTCCGTCGCCGCGTTCGAGGGCCAGGTCGGGCAGATCGCCTACTCCGCGTCGAAGGGCGGCGTGCACGGCATGACCGTTCCCGCAGCGCGCGACCTCGCGCAGTACGGGATTCGCGTCAACACCATCGCGCCGGGCATCGTCGACACCCCGATGCTCGCCGGCGTCACCGAGGAGTACCGCAAGGGCCTCGAGGCGGGCGTGCCGTTCCCGTCGCGCCTCGCACAGCCCGCCGAGTACGCACAGCTCGTGCAGATGATCGTCGAGCACGACTACCTCAACGGCGAGACCATCCGCATGGACGGTGCGCTGCGCATGGCGCCGCGCTGATCCGCGACGCACAACGCATCCCACGTCGGCGCGGTGGAGTCACGTACTGCGTGCCCACCGTCGCCGCGTGCGGGCGGCCGCGTGCGGTCAGAGATCGTCGATGTGCGGAATCTCGAGGACCGCACGATCGGACATCCACTCCCGCAGGATCTTGGTCGCGACCACGTCGTCCTCGTTGTACTCGAGCAGCCGCGCGCGCTGACTCGGATCCGGCTCGCCGTCCAGCCCGACGGCCTCGCGGTACCAGCTCATCGACGCCTCTCCCCCGGCTTCGTCGTCGCGCCAGTGGTGACCGGCGATCGGGGCGACCTTCTTGAGCCCCTTCCCGTTCGGGCACACGAACTGGTCGGTGACGGCCTGGTAGATGTCCACCCATTCGGATGATCCGATGAACGCCTTGATCTCCGCTTCGGGCGGCACACCCGGAAAACCGCGGAACCGCCGCGCCGACGACAACAACCACTTGTCTTCCGCCGACCTCGAATAGCAGTAGGCCGCAAACGTTTTCCCACGGCGCTCGGCGGTACGCCGCTGGTCCGACAACCACGCCCAGAACTCGGCGAACGACCGCGCCTCGTCGTCGGTGGGTACCGGCACCCAGGTCGCGAACGGCCGGTACTCCGACTGCGATCCGGAGTTGAGCAGCGTCCCCCACAGATAGGCGCCGTGCTCGTGAAAGCTCTCCATGTCGACATCGACCTCGATGTCGGCGCGGTGGACGTGCACATGGCGGTACCGGCGGACGAGGGGGGCGCCCGCGAGCCACGCCTTCGCGATCACCACCGCATCCTCGAAGGGGCCCTGGGGCCAGATCTCGGGTGGTTCGCCTTCCCAGCCCGCGAGACCGTCGATGGTGTGAACTCCGAGTTCCCTGAGGACCTCGGCGCGCTGACCCGACGCCACCAGCGACACGTCGCGTTCGCGGGTGAGTTCGGCCCGGCACCGATCCCACCACGGGCACGTCCTGCACTCCCCGATCTGCGACGGTTTCGTCGGCGTCCGGCCGCGGGCGATCTCGACGCGATCGGTCAACCGGGCGTCGTACTCGTCGAGGACCGTGCTCAGGTCGTGCACCAGAATGCAGTCGCCGCCGTACCCGATCGCGCCGCCGACCTGCCCGGGACTTGCGAGACCGTGCCGCTCGAGCATCCGGTACAGGTGCGCGAGGCGCATCTGGTCCCGGACCTGGCTGCGCACTTTGCGTGTCTGGTCCACCACCGGCTTCCACTCGAACAGCCCGGTGGTCGTGGCGCCCTGACCGGGATCGGTGACCTTATGGTTCACGACGATCACCGGGATGTAGCCCCCGCGCACGGTGTCGCGCAGCAGAATCTCCGACCTGCCCCGGCGTCCGGTGTCGACCTCGACGGGCAGCACCGCACCCCAGATCCGGTCGGCTCCGGCGCGACACGCCTCGAGAGTCTGTTCTGCGCGCTGCGACATCGAGCCGTCTGGGCCGATGAGCACCCAGCCCTCGGGGTCCGCCTCGAACAAGTGCTGACGGATCGCCTCACGGTGGGCGGCGGCCGCCTCCTGGCGCTGCCGCGCACCCGCGTTCTCGGCCGCACCTGCAAGTTCGTGGGGGAACGAAGCGTCCAGATACACCCGGTGGCGGCACCGCGTCAGCGCACTCGCCTCGAGGGAAACGGGTGTTCGCCGCACATCACGGGTTGGCTCCACAACTGTCCAGGGTATTCGCTGCGCACGGATCGCCTCGCACCAGCACCGTCACGTTAGGCTGACGCGGGGCGCCGGAGCGTCGTGTCGTACCGAATGGAGGGTGCTGTTCGATGGGGTTGTTCACACGGAAACGTCGCGCCACTCGCAAGGCGGAAGCCAAAGCTCTCAAGCACAGGGCGAAGCTCGAAGCGAAGCTGGTGGCGAAGAACCAGCTCAAGAACGACCGGCGAGCAGCGAAAGCGCAGCAGAAGCTGAGCAAGAAGCTGGCGAAGTCGCAGGTCAAGCTCGATCAGGAACTGCTCAGTTCGCAGGCGAAGATCGAGAAGGAACAGATCGCAACGCTCAAGGCACAGAAGAAGGCCGCAGAGAGCCAGGGCCTGACCGCAGCGAAGGTGCGCCGGTACCTCGGTGTCGCCCGTCTGCTCGCGCCGGTGCTCGTTCCGATCGTCTACCAGGTGGTCACGGCGCTGCGCGGTCAGCTCGACGCGCGACGGGCACAGCAACTCGGTGTCCCCATCGACGAGCTCGGCTCGTACACGGGCCGCGGTGCACGACTCAGTGCCCGGATCGCCGGCGCCGAACAGTCGCTCACCAAGATCGAGTCCCTGCACCCGAAGGACGCCGAGACGCAGAAGTTCGCCGCGGCGATCCGCGGTCGTCTCACCGACCTGACCGCGGCGGTGCAGGCTGCCGAGCAGATGCCCGCGGCGCGCCGGAAGTCGGCGCACGCCGCGATCTCGTCCGAGCTCGACGGCATCGAGGCCGATCTGCTCGCCCGGCTCGGGGTCCGCTGACCCGAACGTGAACACGAACCCGGCCCTCCTCGGCAGCACCGCGGGCATCACGACCGCGGCGCTGGCTGCGGCTGCGCACGGCGCGGCCGGTGGCGGTGTGCCCACGGGCCCCGCCTCGGCACTGCTGCTCGCAGTTGCCGCGGGGGTCGGGATCGTGGGTGCGTACGTGCCGACGCTGCCGCCGATCGCACTTCTCGCCGTCGGGCAACTCGGCACCCACGCCGTTCTCTCCGCCCTCACCGAGGGCCACCCGCACACGTCGGGATCGATGTTCGCCGCACACCTCGTGGCCGTCGCAGGCTGCGCGGTGCTGCTGGTCGCCGCCGCCCGGCTCTTCGACGCGTGCAGTACCGCGATCCGGGCCGTGACACTCCGGCTCGGCGGCGTACACGTGCCGGCGTCGCTCGCCCCGACGAGAACGACCGACCCGCTCGTCTGGGGTCGCGCTCCCCCGGCGATCTCCCGGAGAGGTCCTCCGGTCGCGCGGTGACGCGCAGCCGTATTCGTTCTCCGAGAAAGATCCACCCATGAAGACATCACCTACCCGTGCCCTCGTCGGCGCGGGCGCCACTGCTGTGCTGATGCTGGCCGGTTCCGGCCTCGCGTCCGCACATGTCACGGTCGGCGCACCGGGCGCGGAGCAGGGCGGTTACACCGTGCTGACGTTCCGTGTGCCCACCGAATCCGATACCGCCGGAACCACTGCGGTGTCGGTCGGCCTGCCCGGCCTGAAGTCGGCACGCACCGAACCATTGCCGGGCTGGTCCGCGACGATCGAGAAGGATCCCGAGACCCAACTCGCCACCGGCGTCACCTGGACCGCGGATCCGGGAGTTGCCGTCGGTCCGGGCGAGTTCCAGCAATTCGTGCTCTCCGCCGGGCCGCTCCCCGACGAGGCGGAAGTGTCGTTCCCCGCGGTACAGACCTACAGCGACGGCGAGGTCGTCGCATGGGACCAGGTCACGACCGGGGACACCGAACCCGAACGTCCCGCTCCGAGCCTGACACTCGCGGCGGGCAACGGCGACGGGCACGGCGGCGGAGCACACACCACCGGCACCGACTCCGGCACCACGTCGGAGGACTCCGGCACCGATGTCACCGCACGGTGGCTCGGCGGCATCGGTCTCGTCCTCGGTGCGCTGGGCGTGGCCCTCGGCCTCGGCGCCGTGATCCGGGGACGGCGCTCATGAGACGCCTCTTCGTCGTTCTCGCCGCGTTGTTCACCGCACTGGCGCTCTCGGCCGGTCCCGCGGCGGCGCATTCCGTGGTGCTGTCGAGCTCGCCGGAGGACGGTGAGCAGATCGCGCAGGCACCCGAGCGGGTGAGCGTGACGTTCAACGAGCCCTTGCAGGAGCAGTTCGCGGCGATCACCGTCGTCGGCCCGGACGGCAACCTGTGGTCCGTGGGCGACCCCGCCGTCGAAGGTTCCACGGTGAGTGTCGCCGTGGACGGACTCGGTCCGGTCGGCGAGTACACCGTGGCCTTCCGGGTGACGTCCGCCGATGGGCATCCCGTCAGCGGTACCCGGACCTTCACCCTCACGCAGGAGGGCACCGGCGCGCCCGGTGAGCCGGCGTCCGGTACGTCCGAGACGGCCGACGGGAACGAGAGCGGCGACAGCGGGCCCGCCGTGTGGTGGTTCGTCGTCGCCGGTGTAGTCGTGATCGCCGGCGGACTGGTCTTCGCCCTTCGCAAGCCGAAGGCATGATCGGATGATCTCGGTGCGCCGGCGGTGGCTTCTCGGTGCCGCCGTCGGCGTACTCGCCGGCACCGTCGCCGGAGTGGCGTGCGGCTGGATGCTCGCGACCCCGGAGGCCTCCAGCTGGGTCCGGGCGCTGTCGGTGGGCACGGGATCGACCGTGCTCGGTATCGCGGTCCTCGCTGCGATGATCCGCGGTGAACGTCGGCCCGGAATCGAACCCGACGACGTGTGGCGCGCGATCGCGACGTCGAGCGGAGTGTGGCTCGCGCTCGAATCCGTCCAGCTCGTCCGGGAGGCCGCGTCCGCGGTCGCCGTTCCGGTGGGCGACCTGCGCGCCGGCTTGTTCGCCGAATACCTCGCCACTGCCGGTTCCGGGCGCGTCGAAGCCGCCGCCTGGGTCTGCGTCGCCGCGTGCGGCATCGTCGCGGTGGTGGCGTACCGGCGGTCGGCGTCGTGGTCCACCGCACCGGTACTGGTGTTCGCGGCGCTGGCGCTGATCGCGCGGCCCGCGACCGGGCACATGGCTCAGCAGACACTCGGTTCCCTGCTCAATGCCGCGCACGTCCTGGCCGCGGCCGTCTGGTTCGGGGTGCTGGCCGCATTGGCCCTCCTCGTGCGCAGACGCGGTACGTGGGCTCAGCTGCTACCGCGCTACTCGGCGCTCGCACTGCGGTGCGTGGCGATTCTCGCGGCGACGGGCGTCATCGACGCTGCTGTCCGGATCGGGTCGCTCAGCGGACTGTTCGGCACCGGCTACGGACGCATCGTGCTGGCGAAGACCGCTGTGCTCGTGGCGTTGCTGGTGCTGGCGTGGACCTGGCGCCGAACGTGGGTGCCGGACGCGGTGTCGCACCGCGTCACCGCCGAGGAGTCGCTCCGCAACGCAGTCGTGGAGGTGTGCGGCATCGCCGTCGTCTTCGGCCTCGCCGCTGCCCTCGCCACCGCCTCCTGAACTACCGCCTCCTGAACTACCGCTTCCTGAGTTACCGCGTCCCGCGCGACCGTCACTGCCCTGAGCGGGCGGCGCGGCGGAGGTCACCGACGAGCGACCGGAGCGCGTCGTCACGGTCCGATCGGGCGCGGAGAACCGCGGACGGATGGATGGTCACCACCACCGACGGATCGTGCCCGCCGCGTATCTCGTCGGGCAGGCGCAGCACTTCGCCGCGGTGTTCGGTGAGCCTGAATCCGTTGCCCAGCAGCGCTTGCGCCGCGCTCGCGCCCAGACACACGACCACCTCCGGGCGTATCGCCTCGAGTTCGGCCAGCAGCCAGGGGCGGCACGCCGCTATCTGGCCACCCGACGGCTTCTTGTGGATGCGGCGCTTGCCGTTCGCCGAACGGTCGAAGCGGAAGTGTTTGACGGCGTTGGTGACGTAGACCGAGCCGCGATCGACACCCGCCTGCTCGAGAGCCTTGTCGAGCAGATACCCCGCCGGTCCGACGAACGGCTCGCCGGCGCGGTCCTCCTGGTCTCCCGGCTGCTCGCCGACGAGGAGCATGCGTGCGCTCTCGGGCCCCGCTCCGAAAACGGTTCGGTCGGCGGCCTTGTACAGGTCGCATCCGCGGCAAGCGCGCGCCGCCGCCGCGAGTGCGGGCACCTCGCGTGTCTCGGGCAGGTACTCCTGGGCACCGGGATAGCTCACCACGACGACGGGATACCCCCGGACGCCGCCGATCCACGCGCGCGGCGACACGAACGTGCGGGATGGTGGTGAGCGGCGTGCCCCATCAGCCGGGCACCACGGGTTGCTGCCCGGCGACGCGGCCCAGGCCGACGGCGACACAGACGGCGGTGATCGATCCCGCAGCCATGATCGCCGCGAGCACGACGACCTGGAATCGTCCCGCTTCGAGCGGGGAGAGCCCGCCGAAGATCGCGCCGACGAACGCACCCGGAAGTGTCACCAGGCCGGTTGTCTTGGTCTGATCGATCGGCGGAATCATCGCCGCGTGCACCGCGAGCCGTGCGTGCTCGGCCGTTGCCTGCCGCATGGTCGCGCCCAGCGCGAGCCATCCCTCGACTTCCAGCCATCGATCGACGACGAACTCGTGGAACCGCCGGCCTGCGAGACCTGCGACGGTCATCGCGTTGCCGATGACGATGCCGCCGAGCGCGAGCGCGTACCGCGGCGTCGCCGCTACCGCTCCGGTCACGAAGATCACCGCGAGCGCGACACCGATTCCCAGCAGCATGGCCCCGGCGACGATGGCCAGGACGCGAACGCCGCTTCCGACCCGGCGCGCGGCCGTCCATGTTCCGACCGAGAACATGACGAGCAGAACGACGCCGACCCACGCCCCGTTGGTGATGACTCCGGTGAGCACGACGCTGACGATCGCGAGTTGCAGGGCGCCACGCGCCACCGCGTACAACGACGCGAACCTGTGCGGAACCCCAAAGACCCACAACACCGACGTGGCCACCGCTGCGAGCGCGAGGACACCGATCAGTGTGCGGAGGAGCACGTCAGGGTCGTCGATCATCGGATCGAGCGTATCCACCCGGACATGCCATCGCGATGCCGTGCGCGATACGGTCGATGCATGGCACGCAAGTCCGCTGTTCGCCGTCACGAACCCGAGTCCGACGACTACCTCTACGAGCCCACCGAACGGAGGATCCGGGGGCAGTTGTTCGATCGGACGATCGTCGACAGCAGCCGGGCTCTGCTGGTCTGGGCGCCGGGGAAGCCGGTGCCGTTCTACGCGTTCCCCCGCGACGACGTCCGGCTCGATCTGATCGCGGCGTCGCTGTCCCCGAGTCGCAGCCGACCGGATGTGTGGCAGTGGTACGACGTCGTGATCGACGAGCAACGCGCGTATTCGGTGGTCTACCAACTCGACGTCGACGGTCTGGACGATCGGCTGATCTTCCAGTGGTTCCGGCACGGGGAGACCGGGCCGGGTGACGAGGTCGACGAAGGCGAACGCTGGTTCGAGGAGGAAACCGAAGTGTTCACCCATCCACGCGACCCGCACCATCGGGTCGATGCTCTGCGCAGTTCGCGCCACGTTCGGGTCGAGATCGGCGGCACCGTGGTCGGCGAGACGCGCAATCCGGTGCTCGTCTTCGAGACGGGATTGCCCACCCGCTACTACCTGCCGCCGGAGGATGTCGATTTCTCCGTCCTCGAGGAATCCGAATGGCGGACGAGTTGCCCCTACAAGGGGACCGCGCGGTACTGGTCGTTCGTCGGCCAGCCTCCCGCGGAGAACGTGGCGTGGTCGTATCCCGAACCGTTCGCCGCGGTCGCCGATATCGAGGGCTACCTGTGCTTCTACGACGACGCCGCGGAGATCACCGTCGAGGACTGACCTGCGCATCGCACGCGGTAATATTGTTCTCACTTCGAGAGAACTACATTTGCAGATTCTTATATTTGCACTAATGTAAAACTTCATGACTGCAGCGGAGCCCAGGGGCCAGGACGCGAAAGGTTCCCATCGCGAGCGCAAGCGGGCCCGCACGTGGGCCGCAATCCATCTCGCCGCGGCCGAATCCGCCGCCGTGCACGACCGCCTCTCGGACGTGACCGTGGAAGCGGTCGCGGAACGGGCCGAGATTTCGCCGCGCACCTTCTTCAACTACTTCAGGTCGAAGGAGGACGCCGTCCTGGGCCAGCAGGCTCCGGTGATCCACGACGACATCGCCGACGATTTCCACATCGAGGCCGGCGACGACCTCGTCGAGAAGGTCGCGTTCCTGTTGCTCGCGGTGTTCCGCACCTCGGTCCACCGCCTCATCACGTACGGCGAATACGCCACGTTGCTCGACCGCCACCCGGAACTGGCGCGCCGGCGCCTTCAGCACATCGATGCCGTGGAGGCACTCGTCGCCGACCTCGTCACCGCACGTCTCGCCGAGTCGCAGACGCCCGGCACATCGCCCGGCGGACACGGCGGGCACACCGTCGAGGAGACAGCCCTGCTGATCGTGACGGTGGCCGGTGCCGTGATGCGCACCGCGATGGCTCCCGTGCTCGACCTTCGGAACGGGACCGAGGGCGACGCGGACTCCGTCCTCCGCCGCACCTGCGCACACTTCAGGGAGGTCACGCGAGCATGAATGCCACCGCCACCACCGCCGCACCGCGCAGCCACACCGAATTCGACCGCCGCGCAATCACCTTCATTTTCATCGGGCTGATGGCGACGATGCTCGTCGCCTCGCTCAACCAGACCGTGCTCAACCCCGCACTCCCCACCATCGTCGGCGAACTCCACGGTGTCGACAAGATGCTGTGGATCGTCACCGCGTACATCCTCGCGTCCACGATCACGATGCCGATCTACGGCAAACTAGGAGATCTGTTCGGCCGCAAGCCACTGCTGCTGACCGCCCTGACCATCTTCCTGGTGGGCTCGACCATCAGCGCGTTCGCGGGAGATATCACGTGGCTGATCGTCGGCCGCGCCGCCCAGGGTGCGGGCGGCGGCGGACTGATGGTGCTGTCGCAGGCCACTGTCGCCGACGTGATTCCGGCCCGGCAACGCGGAAAGTACCTGGGCATCATGAGCAGCGTCTTCGCGGTGTCCTCGGTCGCCGGTCCCCTGCTCGGCGGCTGGTTCACCGAGGGACCGGGATGGCGGTGGGTCTTCTACATCAACCTCCCGCTGGGCGTACTCGCCTTCATCGCGGTGGCGTTCTTTCTCCGGCTACCCCGCACCCGCAACTCGCGGCCCCGCATCGACATCGCCGGGATGACGGTCCTGTCCCTCGCCACGACGCTTCTCGTCTTCGTCGCGACCTGGGGCGGCTCGCGTTACCCGTGGACCTCTCCCGTGGTGCTGGGTCTCATCGCGGGCACGCTCGCCACGGCAGTTCTGTTCCTGTTCATCGAAAGCCGTGCGGCAGAACCTATTCTCCCGCTGCACCTGTTCCGCGACCGCAACTTCGACGTGAGCACCCTCGCCGGTCTCCTCAACAGCATCGCGTTGTTCGGTGTCGCGGCATACATGCCGACCTACCTGCAGATGGTGGCGGGACGGAGCGCGACGGTCGCGGGCCTGCTCATGTTCCCGATGATGGGATCGATGCTGATCACCTCGACGCTGGCGGGACGTCTGGTGAGCCGGACCGGCCGATACAAGGTGACGCCCATCGTCGGCTCGGTGCTCGTCGCGGTGGCGATGCTGTTGCTGTCCCTGCTCACCGTGGACACACCGATCTGGGTGCTGTGCTGCTTCCTCGCCGTGCTCGGGGTCGGACTGGGCGCATCCATGCAGATCATGGTGCTCGTCGTGCAGAACTCGTTCCCGGTCGAAGAGGTCGGCACCGCCACCGCGGGCAACAACTACTTCCGGCAGATCGGAGCGACGCTCGGTTCGGCCGTGGTCGGCAGCGTGTTCGCCACCCGCCTGAACGTGCTTCTCGCGGAACGGGTCCCGGAAGGGGGCCTCGCCGCGGACGACGCCAATTCCCTCACCCCGGCCATGGTGCACACCCTGCCCGACGCCGTGCAGCAGCCGATCCTCGAGTCCTACAACGACGCCCTCACACCGATCTATCTGGCGATCGGCCCGTTGGCGATGGTGGCCGCGGTACTACTGTGCTTCGTCGTCGAGAAGCCCCTCGCGACCACCATCACGCGGCGTACGGACCCGGCCGTCAACGACCCGGCAGCCACCCCATCGCCTTGACGAGCGGGGGCAGCATCTTGGCCCAGATCTGCCTCGGAAGCCCGCGCGGGCCGTCGAGGTTCAGCACCCGGGTGACGGCCACGGTCTGCGACTCGGTGTACTTGAGAAGCCCTTCGGCACCGTGCCGGCGGCCCACACCGGAGATGCCTACGCCACCCATCGGAGCATCCATGCTGCCCCACGCCGGCGCGTAACCTTCGTCGACGTTGACGGTGCCGGCGCGGACCTTCGCCGCGATCTCTTCACCCTGCGCCTTGGTCGCCGCCCAGACGGAGGCATTGAGCCCGTACTCGGTGTCGTTCGCACGCCGGATCGCTTCGTCGACGTTGTCGACCGGGTACACCGACACGACCGGACCGAAGGTTTCGTCCCGGTAGCACTCGGCGTCCTCGGGAACGTCGGTGAGCACGGTCGGTTCGTAGAACAGCGGACCGAGGTCGGGGCGGGCCTTGCCGCCCGCCACCAGCGTCGCGCCCTTCGCCACCGCGTCGTCGACGTGGCCCGACACCGTCTTGACCTGGGTCTCGTTGACGAGGCAGCCCATCTCGGTGTCGAAGTCGTAGGACGCGCCGAGCTTGATCGCGCGCACCCGGTCGCCGAACATCCGCAGGAACTCCGGAGCGATCGACTTCTCGACGTAGATACGTTCGATGGAGATGCACAACTGCCCGGAGTTCGAGTAGCACGCGCGCACCGCCGCGTCGGTGACCTTCCGCAGGTTCGCTCCCGCGGTGACGATCATCGGGTTCTTGCCACCGAGTTCGGCGGAGAAACCGATCAGGCGCCGGCCGGCCTGCTCGGCGAGCAACCGGCCCGTCTGCGAGGACCCGGTGAACATCAGATAGTCGGAGTTCTCGACGATCGCCGTGCCCACCACCGATCCGGGGCCGGGCACCACGGCGAACACATCGCGTGGCACACCCGCCTCGTACAGCAGTTCGGCGACTGCGAGAGCGCAGTACGGCGTCTGACTGTCGGGCTTGAGCACCACCGCGTTGCCCGCGAGCAACGCGGGAATCGCGTCGGACACCGCAAGGGTCATCGGATAGTTCCACGGCGCGATGACGCCGACGACACCCTTCGGATGGTGCAGCACGGTGGTCTTCGTCAGGACGGGAAGCATCCCGGTCGCCCGGCGGGGCTCGAGCAGTTTCGGAGCGACGTGCGCGTAGTGCCGCGCCGTCATCGAAATGTCGAGCACCTCCTCCTGCGCGGACGTGCGGGACTTACCCGTCTCCGCCTGAGCCATGTCCATCAGCTGGTTTCGCCGCGCGTACACCAGTTCGCGGTAACGGAGGATGATCTCCGCGCGCTCGGTGACGGGCATCCGCGCCCAGGACGCCTGCGCAGTGCGGGCACGATCGATCGCGGCCTTTGCGTCGTCGGCGGTTCCGACGGGGACGGACGCGATCTCCTTCCCGGTGAACGCCTCGACGACAGGCCGCGTGGGCCGGTCCGCCGCGTCGGGAATGGCGATGAGATCGGCGAGACGTGCGAAGGTCGCAGCGCTCGGAGCAGGCATAAGACACCCCTACCGGTGAGTAGTTCTCGGAGTTACACCAAACGTACCCTCGGAAGGTGGTCCCTGTCACAAGCGCCTACCTCCGCCCGGGTCGTGAGTTACCCGGCGAAACCGGGCATCCCGCGCGCCCCGGCTTCCTAGACTGGGGCATATGACCACATCGAAGGGCATATCCGATGAGAAGGTCGATCGAGCGAAGATCGAGAACCGGGCGCCCTCTGTGGCTCACATGTTCCTCGACCGCATCACCGCGTCTCCCGATGCCGAGGCCTTCCGGTTTCCGATGGGCGCGGAGGAATGGATCGGGGTCACGTGGGCGCAGACGGGCGAACGCGTACGCCTGCTCGCGGCGGGCCTCATCGCGCTCGGCATCCAACCCGAGGACCGGGTGTCTCTCGCGTCGACCACACGATACGAGTGGGTCCTCGCCGACCTCGCGGTGATGTGTGCGGGCGCGGCCACGACCACGGTCTACCCCACCACGAACGCCCACGACGTCGCGTTCATCGTGGCGGATTCGGGAAGCCGGATCGTTATCGCCGAGGACGCCGACCAGGTCGGCAAGCTGGTTCAGCACCGGGACGAACTGCCGGATGTCTCCGCGGTGGTGGTCGTCGACGGCCACGGTGACGGCGACTGGGTACTCGGTTACGACGATCTCGAGGACCGCGGACGCACACTGCTCGCCGAGAACCCGAACGCGGTGTCCGACCGGATCCAGCGGATCCGGCCCGATCACCTCGCGACCCTCATCTACACGTCGGGTACCACGGGAAGGCCCAAGGGTGTTCGTCTGCCGCACTCGGCCTGGACCTATGAGGCCGCCGCGATCGACGCCATCGGCCTCCTCGGTCCCGACGACCTCCAATACCTGTGGCTTCCGCTGTCGCACGTGTTCGGGAAGGTGCTGCTGACCCTTCCCCTCCAGATCGGTTTCCCGACAGTGGTGGACGGACGAGTCGACAAGATTGTCGAGAACCTCGCGGTCGTGCACCCCACATTCATGGGGGCGGCGCCACGGATCTTCGAAAAGGCGCATGCCCGAATCGAATCCATGATGGAAGACGAAGGCGGCGCGAAGAAGAGGATCTTCGACTGGGCCGTCGGCGTCGGACTGAAGATGTCCCGGGCCCGGCAGGACGGCAGGTCCCCTGGCACGCGCGACAAGCTCGGCTACGCGCTCGCCGACCGACTCGTGTTCTCCACCGTCCGCGAGCGGTTCGGCGGCAGGTTGCGCTTCTTCATCTCCGGTTCCGCGCCGCTCAACCCGGACATCGGCAGGTGGTTCGATGCGGTGGGTATCCCGGTGCTCGAGGGGTACGGGCTCACCGAGACCGCGGCCGCGTCGTGCGTCAACCGCCCGGACTCGAACCGGATCGGCACGGTCGGGCGCCCGGTGCCCGGCACCGAGATAGCGATCGCCGACGACGGCGAGGTGCTGATCAAGGGGCCGGGCGTCATGACGGGCTATCACAATCGTCCCGACGCGACGGCCGAGTCGCTCACCGAGGACGGCTGGTTCCGCACCGGCGATATCGGCAGCATCGAGGACGGTTATCTGAGGATCACCGACCGCAAGAAGGACATGTTCAAGACCTCGCAGGGCAAGTACGTCGCACCGTCCGCGACCGCGGCGACGTTCAAGGGAATCTGCCCGTACGCGTCGGAAATCGTCGTCTACGGCGAAGGCAGGCCGTACTGCGTCGCGCTGGTGGGCCTGGACGCGGAGACCGTGACCGAGTGGGCCGGCAGGAACGGGCTCGACGGGGCGAGTTTCGCGGAGATCTCGCGGCACGAGAAGACGCGCGGCATGATCTGGACGTACATCGAGGAGCTGAATCTGCAGCTCAACCGGTGGGAACAGGTCAAGAAGTTCACGATCATCGACCGCGAACTCACGGTGGAATCCGGTGACCTGACGCCGAGCATGAAGTTGCGCCGCAAAGTGGTGGTGGACTCGTTCTCGGACAGCCTGGTGGGTCTGTACGACTGAGGGCTTATGCTGTCGATATGAGTAGTGCACGACCTAATTTGTTTCAGCGCCTCGGATACATGGTCGGTCGCACGTTGCCGCCCGAGATGCGCGAGTGGGTTCGCAACGACATCCTCGGTCCCGGGGGCGCGCGGCGCTATCTGCTGCGCTGGAACCTGCCGATCATCCCGCCGTTGATGCTGTTCCTGCTGATTCCGGGCCCGGTCTGGATTCCCTTCGCGATGATGCTGCTGCTGTTCCTGCCCTGGGTCTACTTCTCGGCGGCACTCATGCCCGTGTGGCAGCGCCATCGCTTGCAGCAACACGGAATCGATCCCGAACTGCTGAGCGAGAAAGCCCGTAACCGGGCGGCCCGGGAACGCGAGGACTACGAGCGTCGCATGGGCCGGACCGTCTGAGCCTCGGCTCCACCGTGCGCCGGCCTACGACAGCACTTCCACCAGCGTGGTCTCGCTGTCGCCGGTCATGTACTTCTCGACCTTGTCGAGATGGTGACGCCAGAAGGCCTGTGCCCGGCCGGGTTCGCCCGCGCGCAGTAGTGCGACGAGTTTGCGGCTCGCGCGCAGCGCGACGGCCGCGCCGGGCCGGTCCGGCTCGGCGCGAGAGGAAATGTACAGGGCGGCATGAGCATCCATGATGTCGAGGAGCATGCCGGCCAGCGTGTTCAGCGTCTCGTTGCCGCCGAGTTCCATGACCGTGCGATGCACCTCGGTGTTCGCCTTCGCGAACGCGTGCGGATCGTCCAGGAAGGCTTCTCCCCGGTCGACCACGGCGGCGAGTTCGTCGATCCGCCCGTCGGGATCGGCCGCGATCAAACCCACCGCCGCGACCTCGAGTTCGGTGCGGGCGCGGTAGACGTCGGCCAGGGGGACGCCGCGGTATTGCAGCAGCAGGCCGGCATAGCGGGCTGCGGTGGACCTGTCGGGCGCCTGCACGCGGGCGCCCCCGTGGGCCCCGCGCAGAACGGTGATGATGCCTTCCGACTCGAGTATCCGGAACGCTTCACGCAATGTCGGGCGCGAGACGCCGAACCGCTCCATGAGCGCGGCCTCGTTGGGAAGCGGCTCCCCGGCTTCGAGTTCTCCGGTGATGATCTGGCGGCGAAGATTCGCCGCGATCAGTTCCCCGGCCTTGGGCACACGCACGATCGTCGAACGTCCGTCGAGTGGCATGTCCCCGTCCTGTTCTCCCGGTCGGTCGTTCACCCGGCATAAGTGAACCTTTGTGAAGGATACAAGGATCTAACGCTTTGGCCTGCGAAGAGATTAATCATCGATCTGATTGCGGCGATCTCGGTCCCCGCCGTCCGGACGGCCCGCCGCCGTCCCTTTATCCTCAGCACATGAGCGAAGCCACTGCCCACGCATTCACCGCAACCGCCGACCTCGCCGACGAGATCGGTCCGGACATCCGTAGCTGCGACACCCAGTTCATCCAGTTCGGTGGCCGCAGCGAGTTCGCGGGCCCCGTCACGACGATCAAATGCTTCCAGGACAACCTGCTCGTCAAGCAGACCCTGTCCGAGCCCGGCAACGGCGGCGTGCTCGTCGTCGACGGTGGCGGCAGCATCCACACCGCGCTCGTCGGCGACATCATCGCCGGCCGCGGGGTCGACAACGGCTGGGCCGGCGTGATCGTCAACGGTGCTGTCCGGGACTCCGCGATCCTGCGCACGCTCGACATCGGGGTCAAGGCACTCGGCACCAATCCCCGTAAGAGCACTCAGACAGGGTCCGGCGAGAAGAACGTGCCGGTCGAGATCGGCGGCGTGACGTTCAACCCCGGCGAGATCGTCTACAGCGACCACGACGGCGTCGTCGTGCGCGCGGAGAACTGACTCGATACGCAGGTCAGGTGTCGCGCACGACCCGCGCGCTCATCCCGCCGATCTCGACCACATCACCGACCTGGAGCTGACGGCCTCGTCTCACGTCGACTTCACCGTTGACGGAGACCAGGCCGTCGGCGATGACCTCCTTGGCCTCGGCACCCGATTCGATCAGGCTCGCCAGCTTGAGGAACTGGCCGAGTCTGATCGACTCGTCACGGATCGGTACTTCGAAGACATCGGACATGCCAGCCATTGTCCAGCACACTGGTTCGATGAGCCGTCCCGCCATCGTCTGGTTCCGACGCGACCTCCGGCTGCGCGATCTTCCCGCCGTCCTTTCCGCTACCGACATCGCGCAGCAGGGCGTGGCGTTGTTCGTTCTCGACGACGCCCTGCTCGGTCCGTCCGGGCCGCGCCGGCGTGCCTTCCTCATGGCGTGCCTGCGTGCTCTCGACGACGATCTGTCCGGCCGCCTCCTCGTGGTGCGAGGTGATCCGGCAGAGGCCGTGCCTGCGGTCGCCCGCGCCTTCGACGCGTCCGAGGTTCACATCAGCGCCGATTTCGGCCCGTACGGGGCACGGCGCGATGCGCACGTTGCCGAGGCGCTCGAGGGTGTGGCACTGGTGTCCACCGGATCGCCGTACGCGGTGTCGCCGGGGCGCATCACGAAACCCGACGGCACGCCGTACAAGGTGTTCTCCGCGTACCGGCGTGCCTGGCTCGAACACGACGTGCGGCCACCCGCAGCGACCGACGCCGGGACCATCGACTGGATCGACCCGGCGGGCACGCCGGGCCGCACAGCGATCCCCGACGCCGGCGACATCGCGCTTCCTCCGGCCGGGGAACGGGCCGCCCTCACCCGCTGGCGAGAATTCCTCGCCGACGATCTCGAGCGGTATGCGACCGACCGGGACCACCCCGGTGCCGACGGCACGAGCAGGTTGTCGGCCCACCTCAAGTTCGGGTGCATTCATCCCCGCACCCTGTTGCACGACCTGCGCGACCGCTCCGGCGCCGGGGCCACCACGTTCCGCAGCGAACTCGCGTGGCGCGACTTCTACGCCGATGTGCTGCACCACCGTCCCGACACTGCGCGGCGGAACTACAACGAGACGTTCGACGCGATCCGATACGACACCGGCCCCGACGCCGACGCGCTGTTCACCGCGTGGTGCGAAGGGCGGACCGGGTTTCCGATCGTCGACGCCGGTATGCGCCAGCTTCTGGCGGAAGGCTTCGTCCCCAACCGGGTCCGGATGATTGTCGCGTCGTTCCTGACCAAGGATCTGCACATTCCGTGGTGGCGGGGGGCACGGCACTTCATGACGCACCTCGTGGACGGCGATCTCGCCTCGAATCAGCACAATTGGCAATGGACTGCGGGGAGCGGAACGGACGCCGCGCCGTACTTCCGGATATTCAATCCGACGGCGCAAGGCGAAAAATTCGATTCCGAGGGTGATTACGTCCGATGCTGGGTACCCGAACTCCGGAGTGTCGTGGGCAGCCGGGTGCACACGCTGCCGGACGGCCCGCCTGAGGGATATCCCGCGCCCCTGGTGGACCACGCTCACGAACGCCGGGTGGCGCTCGAACGGTACGGGGAAATTCGATCGACGAATCGACCCATCCACCGGTCGGGTCGCGCCGAATGAGAAACAGGCGGACCGTCCGCCTCCGACAATAAGGAGACACCGTGCTGCGAGATTTCGTCGAGACTGCATTCCTGGCCATCCATACCCCGCTGGTCGAGGGCTACCTGTTCCTCCTCAGCGTGCTTCCAGCCTGACCGGAATGCGGCGCCGGGAGTGCCGGCGCCGCACACCGGATCCCGACAATCGCGCCGCCACAGCGGCGAATTCAGCCCGGAGGAAACATGGGCATCGAGTACAGCAGTATCGTCGACGCCCCCCGTGACGACGTGTTCGCCTGGCATGCCCGCCCCGGCGCTGTTCATCGACTGATTCCGCCCTGGCAGCCGATGAGCGTGGTGTCGGAAGCCGATTCGCTCGCCGACGGGCGTGCCGTCCTCGGCCTCCCCGGTGGCCTGCGCTGGATCTCCGATCACCAGCCCGAAGGTTACGACCCCCCTCACCGTTTCGTTGATGCGCTCGGTCGTGACGGCTTGACGTCCCTGCCGCCGAACCTGATCCGGTCGTGGCGGCACGAGCACCGGTTCGACGTCGTCGACGAATTCCGGACCCGCGTGACCGACAAAGTGGACACACCGGTCCCGGAACGCGTTCTGACCCAGACATTTCGGTACAGGCACCGCCAGCTCGCCGACGATCTCGCCAGCCACCGCCGGGCGCACACCGAGGGAGTGTGTCCCCGCACGGTCGCGGTGACCGGCTCGAACGGCGTGGTGGGCAGCGCATTGACCGCTTTCCTGAGCGCCGGCGGTTACCGGGTGGTGCGCCTGGTGCGCAGGCCCGTTCACGGGCTCCGGGAAAAGCAACTGGATCAGGAAAGGCAGTGGGATCCGATCGATCCCGCGCCCGATCTGCTCGAAGGCGTCGACGCCGTCATCCACCTGGCGGGCGCCTCGATCGCCGGACGCTTCACCGAGGCGCACAAGGCAGCCGTCCGCGACAGCCGGGTCGCGCCGACCTGGCGACTCGCCGAACTCGCCGCCGGCACCAGCAACGGGCCGGCGACCTTCGTGTGTGCGTCTGCCATCGGTTTCTACGGATACGACCGGGGCGATGCGCCTCTCGACGAACAGTCTTCGCGCGGGGCAGGTTTCCTCGCCGACGTCGTCGCCGAGTGGGAATCCTCGACGCAGCCCGCGGAGAAGGGTGGTGTGCGAGTGGTCCAGGTTCGGACCGGGATCGTGCAGACTCCGCGCGGCGGCACCCTGCAACTGATGCGGCCGCTCTTCTCCGCCGGCCTCGGCGGCAGACTGGGCAACGGCCGGCAATGGTTGTCCTGGATCGATATCGACGATCTGCTCGACATCTATCACCGTGCCCTGACGGATCCGTCCGTTTCGGGTCCGGTGAATGCGGTGGCGCCGCAACCGGTCCGCAACGAGGAGTACACGCGGACCCTGGCGAGTGTGCTGCACCGTCCCGCGTTGCTGCCCGTCCCCGGTCTCGGTCCACGACTGCTGCTGGGAGACGAGGGCGCACGCGAGGTCGCCGGCGCGAGTCAGTTCGTCGTTCCCAAAACGCTCCTCGACATCGGGCATCGATTCCGCAGACCCGACCTCGAGTCGTCGCTGAGGCACCAGCTCGGCCACATCCTGAACGGGAAGTGACGGGCGCGATGACCGCCGGCCGTGTCCTCGTCACCGGTGCCACCGGATACATCGGCGGACGGCTCGCGCCGCGACTGCTCGAAGCCGGTTATCGGGTACGGGTACTCGCGCGCAGTCCGGACAAACTACGGGACGTGCCGTGGGCCGACGATGTGGAGATCGTGCGCGGTGATCTCACCGACCCCGCGTCTCTCCGCGAGGCGTGCCGGGACGTGGATGTCCTGTACTACCTGGTCCATTCGATGGGGGGCCGAGACGAATTCGTCGAAGCCGAGCGGCGGGCTGCGGAGAACGTGGCGGCCGTCGCGCGCGAGTCCGGGGTGTCGCGCCTGGTCTACCTCGGAGGTCTGCATCCCGTATCCGGGCAATTGTCACCACATCTGAGCTCTCGCGCCCAGGTGGGACGGATTCTCCTCGAATCAGGTGTTCCCACCCTGGTACTCCAGGCAGGCGTCGTGATCGGGTCGGGGTCGGCGTCGTTCGAGATGATCCGGCACCTGAGCAACCGGCTGCCGGTGATGACCACACCGCGCTGGGTGAACAACCGGATCCAGCCGATCGCCGTGCGCGACGTCCTGCACTATCTCGTCGCCGCCGCCGACGCACCCCTTCCCCGCAGCGGCACGTACGACATCGGCGGTCCCGATGTGCTGCGGTACGGCGAGATGATGCAACAGTATTCCGAGGTGGCAGGCCTGGCCCGGCGACGCATCGTCGTACTTCCCGTCCTGACCCCACGACTCGCCGGTCTGTGGATAGGGCTCGTCACGCCGATCCCGCCGGGACTCGGCCGGGCACTCATCGAATCGCTGGGTTCGGATGCCGTGATGCGAAATCACGACATCGACGCCGTGATCCCTCCCCCGCCCGGCGGACTCACCGGATATCGCGAAGCGGTGCGTCTCGCACTGAGCCGGCTCGAACACGGTGAAGTGGAGACAAGCTGGTCGAGCGCGTCCCCCGTGGGCGCACCCGCAGATCCGTTGCCGTCCGACCCGGACTGGGCGGGCGAGGTCGTCTATATCGACGAACGCTCCGTCGAATCGGACACGTCGGCGGACCGGGTATTCGCGGTGGTCGAGAGCATCGGCGGCGAAAACGGCTGGTACTCCTTCCCGCTCGCGTGGACTGTGCGCGGGTGGCTCGACCGGTTCTCCGGAGGTGTCGGCCTCACCCGAGGGCGCCGCGATCCGAAAAAATTGCACACCGGCGATGCACTCGATTTCTGGCGGGTCGAACGTATCGAGCGCCCCGAACTCCTCCGATTGCGCGCCGAGATGCGGGCACCCGGTGGCGCATGGCTGGAATGGCGGGTCGAACGACTCGCGGCCGACCGCACCCGACTCACGCAACGAGCGATCTTCTTTCCCAAAGGTATTGCCGGGCGACTGTATTGGTACTCGCTGTTGCCGTTCCACGGCATCATCTTCCGCGGCATGCTCGAGAACATTGCGGGCACGGCGTCACGATCGGGTTCCTGACCGGATTCGCGACCGGAAAGGAGGGCCTGCCTTCACGGCAAGCCCTCCTCCCTCCCCGACCGGTACTAGACGGTGCAGAGCGGTCTGATCTCCTGCATCCCCTCGGTCGTCGGCGACGTCAGCATCAGGCACGCGTTGTACCCGCTGTTTTCGACGACGCGCCGGATCTCCTGCCATGCAGCAGGATCGACTACCGGAGAACGCGACAGCACGAACCCGGACAGGCGTGTCGAATCACCGACGAACGCCCACGAGTAGTCGTCTGCCAGGTAGGTGACGATGTAGTTGGTCGGCCCGTCCAGTGAATCCTGGGACGGTACTCCGGGGAACGACACATGCAGCTGCGCAGTGTCGTTCACCCGTGCATTTCCGACGATGCCGCGACGCTCACCGGTCACCGTGGTGCACGAATTCTCCACTCGGACGTTACGTTCGTCGAGCAACGTGTAGTTCGCCGTGGTGTCGCGCACGCAGTCGATGTTGAACGGCGCCGGATTGGCAGCGAGCTGATACCACTGTCCGACATACCTGTTCACGTCCAACTGCGGGACGGGTGTGAGCGGCGCGGCCTGAGCCGGCGCCGCAAGAACAGCCGCACCCGCGGCGGCGATGAACGCCGCCGCGAGTCCCCGAACGCTGCTTCGGATTTTCCGCATCGATACCTGACCTTCCCGAGGGTGAGTTGGAGAGAGCACTTACTGCGGGGTCAGGACGCCGTCGATCAGGTAGACCACGCCGTTCTCGGTCTCGATGCCGCCGCAGATCACGTTGGCGCCGTTGACCGTCCACATATCCTCGGAACCGGCTACCTCGACAGTCCCACCCTGCACGGTGGTCTGGGTGCCCGCGACGTCGTCGATGGTGAGCTCACCCGGAACCACGTGGTAGGTCAGGATGTCCGTCAGCATCCCCGAGTCGGTCTGCAGCGTTTCGATCGTGGCGGGGTCGAGAGCCGCGAACGCTTCGTCGACCGGTGCGAAGACGGTGAATTCGCCGCCGTCGAGCGTTTCGACGAGATTGACATCGGGGTTGAGCTGGCCGCTGACCGCCTGTGTCAGCGTGGTGAGGATCGGTACGTTACCCGCGGCCTCGGTGATCGTCTGCGTCGAGAGTTCTTCGACGGACGAGGGACCGGTCGGATTCGCCTCGACGTAGGCGGCGCAACCGGGGCCGACGGGACCCGCTGCCGCAGCCTGCGCCGAGGTGCTTTCCGTGGTCTCCATTGCCGAACCGGTGGTCGTGGTCGCTGCCGAGGTGTCCGACGCAGTGTCGGAATCGTCGGACGTACAGGCCGCGACACCGAACGCGGACATCGCACCGATTCCGATGACCGCCAGGCTCTTACGTGTAGCGATGTTCATAGCTGAAATTCCCTTCGTAAGCCGTGGCCTGGACGACCACGCCGATCGATGTGTCAGGGGTCATTCGCTACCAGTGTGAAGGCGGATGGGTCGGGGCGTGGAGTTTTTCCTTCGACGCCCCGGACCAATCCGGGATGCGTGTTGCAACGAACGACATTCATGGAGATTCTTCCGGGCCGTTCACGGGCCCACGTGCTGGTGCTTCCGGGCGGCAGGCCTGTCGGTACCGAGGCGCCGCGCCCGTGGCATGCGTCCGAGCTCCGGATGACGGCGTTCACCCACACGCTGGGCTCACGCCTACGTCCGCATCACATCACCGTCGAGCAGGTGCGTTACCGCTACAGAGGATGGAACGGCACGCATATGAGTCCGGTCCGCGATGCCCTGGAAGCGCTCGACCGCGCCACCCGGCGGGGCCACACCCGGATCGGGCTCGTGGGCCACTCGATGGGCGGGCGGGTCGCCGCGCACCTGGCCTCCCAGGGCGGGGTGGAATCCGTCGTGGCCCTGGCACCGTGGTGGCCCGAAAACGACTCCGAGCACATACCCATCGGCCGTCATCTGCTCGTCGCGCACGGCACCGAAGACCATGAGACGGACCCGCGAGCCACGCAGAGTCAGACGATGGCCGCCCGCGACCGCGGAGTGAACGCGCGCTGGCGTCCCTTGCCCGGAGCCGGACATTTGCTACTCACAGACCCCGGCTGGTGGGCCAGAACGACCGCAGATTTTCTGGTGTGCACTCTCACCAGCGAGCCGTTGACCTCACCTGGAGACGATCATGCTTCCTGACACCCCACGGTCCGCTCCTCTGCCCGGCGGTGGAATTGCGGTGCCGGCCGCCGCCGGCGCCGCGGTCCGGCGCTCCCGTATTTCGCGGCGGTGACGGCGGTGCTGTACTCCGATGTCTTGAGCCGCCGGTTTCGCCCGGCTAGGCTTTCGTTCGATGAGCGGACTGAGCCGATGACCGGCGTCGGTAGAGACACCGACACCCTGGGGGCGCTACTCACGCGCGTCGCCGCACAGGATCAGGCCGCGTTCGCCGAACTCTACGACGCCACACGGGCACGGGTGTTCGGCATGGTCCTGCGAGTCCTGCGCGATCCCGGCTACAGCGAGGAGACGACGCAGGAGGTCTACCTCCAGGTGTGGCGCTCGGCCGGCAGCTTCGATACGAGCCAGGGATCCGCACTGTCGTGGATCATCACGCTCGCGCATCGGCGGGCCGTCGATCGCGTACGCAGCGAGCAGTCCGGCGCCGACCGGGAGTCGCGCTACGGCTCGGCGACAGTGGACTCCGCCTTCGACTCCGTGAGCGAAGAGGTCACCCAGCGTGACGATCGCCGGCGTGTCACCGACTGCCTGGGCTCGCTCACCGATCTCCAACGCAGATCCGTCGAGCTGGCCTATTACGGCGGATACACGTATCGGGAAGTGGCCGAAGAACTTTCATCGACGCTACCCACCGTCAAGTCGCGGATCCGCGACGGACTACTCCGATTGAAGACCTGTTTGGGGGTGAATTCTGATGGCGCTCGACGATGACCGGGACCTGCTCGACATGGCGCCCGTGATCGCCCTCGACGCACTCGCACCCGACGAGCGGGACGAGGTAACGGCACGGCTGGACGACGCCGCGCCCGAAACGGTCGAGCGTTTCACCACCGACCTCCGGGACGCCCGGGAGACACTCGCCCAGATGTCCGCGGCCACCGCGACCGAGCCGCCCGCCGGATTACGGGGCCGGGTGCTCGCACTCGTCGCCGCGGAGAGCGCCACCGACCGTCCCGCCGAGCACGGCGGCGCGGAGAACTCCGGCCCGGGCATCGGGAATTCGTCCACCGACGTCATCTCGCTCGACGAACGACGCCGGCAGAGCAGGCGGCGGAACTTCCTGCTCGCCGCGGCCGTAGCCGTGGTCGTGGCGCTCGGCGGTGTCGTCGTCGCGAACCAGTGGACCCAGACGACCGACAGCCCCCTCGCCGAGCGGGTGCTCGCCGCCGAAGACGTCCGCACCACCACCGGCACGCTCGAGGGCGGCGGCGTGGTGACGGTCGTCTTCTCCGAGGACGCCGGCGCCGGCGTGCTCGTGATGAACAACGTGGCACCCCCCGCCGACGGCACCGTCTACCAGATGTGGCTGATCGGGCCGGACGGACCGGAGTCCGCGGGCACGATGACCCCGGCGGACGTGGCACCGTCCACGACCGCTCTGCTCGAGGACATCTCGGGCGCCACCGCCCTGGGATTCAGTGTGGAACCCGCCGGTGGATCCACCGCGCCGACGTCGATATTCGCCGAACTGCCACTGGGTTGACGCGATGTCACCTACGGTCCGCGACGACGACCGTGGCGTCCGACTCGTCCGAGAAGAGCACTCGCGGGCGGTACCCCGCCTGCGTCAGCATCTTTTCCGCGGCGGGAGCCTGAGTCGCTGCGATCTCGATCAACAGATGCCCTCCGGGTGCCAGCCAGCGCCCTGCCTCGGCGGCGAGTCGCCGATGGATGTCGAGCCCGTCCTCGCCCCCGTCGAGCGCGACACGCGGTTCGAAGCACCGCGCCTCACGCGGCATCGACTCGAGTGCTCCCGACGGGACATAGGGGGCATTCGCGACGAGCACGTCGACGCGTCCGAGCAGGGAGCCGGGCAAGGACGCGCACAGATCACCCTCGAGCACCCGCTCGCCGGGCAGATTGAGCCGCGCGCACCGCACGGCGACAGGATCGATGTCGGTCGCGTACACCTCGCACACGCCGAGCATCGCCGCGAGTGCGGACGCCACCGCACCGCAACCGCAGCACACGTCCACCACGACCGGGTTCGGGGGAGCCACCCGCGCGGCGCATCTCGCCAGGAATTCCGTACGACGGCGGGGGACGAATACCCCGGGCGACACCGCGACCCGCATGCCGCAGAACTGCACCCACCCGAGGAGATGCTCGAGAGGCGCTCCGGCAATTCGTCTCGCGACGAGAACATCCAGTTCCCGCTCGGAGGTTGCGGCGTCGGTGAGCAGGCGCGCTTCGTCTTCGGCGAACACACATCCGCCCCGGCGCAGCGCCGCGACGACAGCGGGCGAGGGCACCTGCTGCGGCGAGTTCGGCTGCGGCGGTATCGGCTGTTCGAAAGCCATGGTGAACCCTATCGCGCGGCGTCAACCGGTTTCCGTGGATGGATCGTCGGCGACGGGGGTACTCCCGGTCGTGTGAGCAGAGCTGCCCCGGTGCGCGTGGACGAGTTCGACGAGCAGGCGGCGCAACGTCTCCGGATCGGAGACCGACAGCGGAGACGCGGTGTTGTCGCCGACAGCGGCGTTGTCGTCTCGCTCGAGTTCGAGCACCCGGCGGTATTCGGCAGCACCGGCGGCCGTGATCCGCACACGCATCCGACGCTCGTCGGCGGGATCGACGGAGCGGGAAGCGAATCCGCCACGCACGAGATGATCGACGGTGCGGCTCATCGTCTGGTCCGTCACGCGACACGCCCGCGCCATTTCTCGTTGGGACATCGGTTGCGCCGCAATCGAATGCAGCGCGATAACCCCGGCATGGGTGAGCCCCCGCTTGCGAAGCTGCTGCTCCCACGCCTGTTCGACGAGGCGGGCAGCGGTGGAGAGCAACCGCCCGGTGGGCCACGCCTCGAGATCGTCGGGTCCCGCATCGTTCAGCACGCTGAATAATCTAGTATTCGGATATTCGCTCACGCCAGGAGGAATCTTGAGCACTGCAACCGCACCACCGCGAAAGACCGGTCGCTGGAGGTGGCTGCTCCCCGCCCTCCTCCTCATCGCGTGGCTCGTAGCCGCAGGCGGAGGCGGGCCGTTCGCCGGCAAGCTCAGCGAAGTCGCGTCCACCGACGCCAGTTCGTTCCTCCCGGCCTCCGCCGAGTCCACCCGGGCCGACGAGCTCTATGCGCAGTTCAACAGCAGCGAGTTCATCCCGGCGATCGTGGTCGCCGAACGCGACGGTGCGATCACCCCCGAAGACATCGAGTTCATCGCGTCCGAATCGGCCGGTCCGCCACCGATCCCGTCCGAGGACGGCAGCGCGGTGCAGATGATCGTCCCGATCGATGCCTCCGGGGAGGTAGGGGACGCCGTCGAGGAACTGCGTACGGCACTGGAGAACGCCCCTGAGGGGTTGACCGTCCACGTGACGGGACCGGCCGGCCAGGCCGCCGACCTGTCGTCGGCCTTCGGGGGCATCGACGGTCTGTTGCTGCTCGTCGCCGGCGGCGTCGTCCTCGTCATCCTCGTGGTGGTCTACCGCAGTCCGATCCTGCCGTTCGTCGTCATCATCTCGGCGGTGTTCGCACTGGCCCTCGCGAGCCTGGTGGTGTACCAGCTCGCCAACGCCGACATCATCGCGCTCAACGGGCAGAGCCAGGGCATCATGTTCATCCTGGTGTTCGGCGCCGCCACCGACTACGCACTGCTCCTCGTATCCCGATACCGAGAAGAACTCCGGATGGAGCAGGACAAGTACACCGCGATGCGCGCGGCGCTCCGTGGGTCGATCGAACCGATCGCCGCGTCCGCGGGCACCGTCATCCTCGGCGTCCTGTGCCTGCTGCTCTCCGACCTGAACTCCAACCGCGGTCTCGGTCCGGTCGCGGCGATCGGTATCGCCGCGTCCTTCCTCGCCTCCGTCACCTTCCTGCCCGCCGCACTCGTTCTGCTCGGCCGGACCGCGTTCTGGCCCACCCGGCCCAAGTACGAACCCGGCACGGACCAGGACGACATCGACAGCGGACACCGCTTCTGGGGCCGTGTCGCCCGATGGGTCGGCTCCAAGCCCCGCCCCATCTGGATCGTGTGCACGCTCGTGCTCGTCGCGTTCGGCGTCCTCGCTCCCCAGTTCAAGGCCAGCGGGGTCGCGTCCTCCGACGTGTTCCTCCTCCAGACCGACTCGAAGTCCGGCCAGGAGGTCCTGGGCGAGCACTTCGACGCCGGCACCGGATCGCCCACGATCGTCGTCGCGCGTGAATCCTCGCTGGACGCAATCGTCGACGCCACGGCCGGGGTCGAAGGTGTCACGGAGGCCCGGCCCGTCACGGGACCGGGCGACGTACCTGTCGTCATCGACGGACTCGTCGCGGTTCAGGCCACGTTGTCGGATCCCGCCGACTCGCTCGCCGCAGAACAGACCGTCGAAAGAATCCGCGATGTGACCCACGCCGTGCCGGAGGCGGATGCGCTGGTCGGTGGTCCCACCGCCGTCGACCTCGACACCAAGGACACTGCCACCCGGGACCGGACCCTCATCATTCCGGTCGTGACCCTGGTAGTGCTGCTGGTGCTCATCGTGCTGCTGCGCGCCGTCGTCGCGCCGATCCTGCTGATGCTCACCGTGATCCTGTCGTTCGCGGCCACACTCGGCGTGTCGTCGCTGTTGTTCAATCACGTATTCGGTTTCCCCGGTGCGGATCCGGTGGTGCCGTTGTTCGGCTTCGTGTTCCTCGTGGCCTTGGGTATCGACTACAACATCTTCCTGATGACCCGAGTCCGAGAGGAGACCAAGAAGGTCGGTACCCGGCAGGGCGTGTTGCGCGCACTGACCGTCACCGGCGGCGTCATCACCTCGGCGGGCGTCGTTCTGGCCGCGACGTTCTCGGCGCTCGCTGTGATCCCGTTGCTGTTCCTCGCACAACTGGCGTTCATCGTCGCGTTCGGTGTGTTGCTCGACGCCCTGCTGGTGCGCGCGCTCCTCGTGCCCGCGCTGTCCATCGACATCGGCAAGAAGATCTGGTGGCCGAGTGCGCTGTCCCGGACCGAGCCCGACGAACACGCCGCGACCGACGACGACACGCCCGGAGTGACCCCCACAACCGAATCCGGACGAATTCGATAGGGATGCACTCCAAGTGACCGCGCTCCCGCCGGTCACTCGGAGGGTTCCCGGCGCCGTGCACCGGCCGTAGCGTTACGGTCGGTGCATGTCTGCGGATCCCATAGCGCCGCCCTCGTCGTCGCCGTCACCGTCGCCCTCGGCGGCCCGGGAACGGCGTACCCCGGAGCCCCACCCGTCGCTGTCGGCACGCCTGAGCAGTCACCTCACCGCCGTTCCGCACATCGCCGGGCTGATCCTCGGCGTGTACGCGATCGCGATGGCCGCGTGGTCGATTTCGCCCACCCTCCGGTTTCTGATCCGCACGCCGCGCGAATACATCGACGAGTACTACTTCGACGCCCCCGACACGAGTCTCGCGCTCGCACTGGTCGTCGGACTGCTCGCCGGAGCAGTCGCAGGGCGTAAACGCATCGCGTGGTGGATTCTCACGATCTACCTCGGCGGCTTTACGATCACCAATCTCGTGTCCGCGATCGTCGAGAGCGACGCCACGCACCTGGTGGCCCTCGTTGTGCATCTCGCGGTGGTAGCCGTCCTGCTCCTCGCGTACCCGGAGTTCTACACCCGGGTCCGGCGCGGCGCGGTCTGGACGTCGGTGGGAGTGCTCGCCGGCGGACTGGTCGCCGGCACCCTCGCCGGATGGGGTCTGGTCGAACTCTTTCCCGGCACCCTGCCGCCCGCCGACCGCTTCCTGTGGGCACTGAACCGTGTCACCGCGCTGGGATTCATCGACAACGACCAGTTCGCGGGTCGCCCGCACGGATTCGTCAACACGACCCTCGGTCTGCTCGGCGCACTGGCTGTGCTCGCCGCCGTCGTGGTGCTGTTCCGGTCCCAGCGCTCCACCAACGCCCTCACCGGATCCGACGAATCGGCGATCCGAGGGCTCCTGTCCCAGAGCGACGACTCACTCGGCTATTTCGCGACGCGGCGCGACAAGGGGGTCGAATTCGCGCCGAGCGGCAAAGCTGCGGTGACCTACCGGGTCGAACTCGGAGTCTGTCTCGCGAGCGGCGATCCCATCGGGAATCCGGAAGCCTGGCCCCACGCGATCGACGAATGGCTCGACCTGGCACGCGCCTACGGCTGGACACCCGCTGTGCTCGGCGCCGGCAGGGAAGGGGCGACGGCGTATCACCGTGCGGGACTGAACGTTCTGGAGCTGGGAGACGAGGCAGTGCTGTCCGCGGACAGTTTCACTCTCGCGGGTCGTGAGATGCGTCCCGTCCGCCAAGCCGTCAATCGGGCGCGGAAACACGGTGCGACAGTGCGCATCACCCGCCACCGGGATCTGTCTCCGATCGAGATGTCCGCGGTCGCTCAGCGCGCCGACGCGTGGCGTGACACCGAATCCGAGCGTGGGTTCTCCATGGCCCTCGGGCGCCTCGGCGATCCGATCGACGGCGACTGCCTGCTCGTCGAGGCAGTGGTCGACGGGTCGGTCGTCGCGATGCTGTCGCTGGTCCCGTGGGGCTCCGACGGAGTCTCCCTCGATCTGATGCGGCGCGATCCGCACGCCCCCAACGGCATCGTCGAGTTGATGGTGTCCGAACTGTGCTCCCAGGCACCGGAATTCGGGATCCGTCGTGTGTCCCTCAACTTCGCGGTGTTCCGCTCCGCATTCGAAGAGGGTTCACGCCTCGGAGCCGGGCCGATCATGCGAATGTGGCGGTCGATCCTGCTGTTCTTCTCGCGGTGGTGGCAACTCGAGTCGCTGTATCGCTCCAACGTGAAATACCGGCCCGAGTGGGTACCGCGGTATCTGTGCTTCCGCGAGACACGGGAGATCCCGCGGGTCGCGCTCGCCGCAGCCGTTGCCGAAGGATTCCTCACCCTGCCGAGCTTCGGCCGTCGTACCACGCGCACCCACACCGGCACCCATTCGTCGTTCCCCCACAACGTCGACTCGGCAGAAGCACTGCACGACGACGGAAGCGCACCCGACTCGGCGCCGGGCGACACCGACACCGTGGACGCCCGCAGCGATACCCGTCCGGAACAGGACCGGGTGCGGAGGGCGACCCTCGAACGCATCATCGAGCACGGGGTGGACCCGTATCCCGTCGCGATCCCCCCGACGCACACCGCCGCCGAAGCACGTAACGCCCTCACCGGCACGCGTGTCGTCGTCGCCGGACGGCTGATGCGCATCCGGGATTTCGGTGAGGTGCTGTTCGCGGTTCTCCGCGATTGGTCCGGTGACATCCAGATTCTCGTCGACAGCCAACGCGTTGCCGGACAGCGCTTCCTGTTCGATCTGGGTGACCTCGTGGAGGTGACCGGCCGAATGGGACGCAGCCGGAGCGGGGAGATCTCGGTGCTCGCCGACTCGTGGCGGATCGACGGCAAGTGCCTGCACCCCCTACCCGGCAAGTGGCACGGGCTCACCGATCCCGAAACCAAAGTGCGGCAGCGTTACCTCGACCTCGCGGTCGACACCGGGGCGCGAGAACATCTCGCCGGCCGAAGTGCGGTCGTGCGGTCGCTGCGCGAGGAACTCCAGTCCCGCGGATACCTCGAGGTCGAGACCCCGATCCTGCAGGCGGTGCACGGCGGCGCCAACGCGGCGCCGTTCGTCACGCACATCAATGCCTACGACACCGACCTCTACCTCCGGATCGCCCCCGAGTTGTACCTCAAGCGACTGTGTGTCGCGGGCATGCCGAAGGTGTTCGAGATCGGACGCGTCTTCCGCAACGAGGGTGCCGACTTCACACACAATCCCGAGTTCACAATCCTCGAAGCCTATGAAGCACACAGTGATTACGAGAATATGCGGGTCGTCGCCCGCGAACTGATCCAGGCCGCCGCGCGTGCGGCACACGGCCGCGAGGTCGTCCTGCGCCCGAATCCGGACGGCACATCGACCGAGATCGACATCTCGGGAGAGTGGCCCGTCACGACGTTCCACGATGCCCTCTCCGAAGCACTCGGCACGTTCGTCGATGCACAAACGCCCGCCGACGTACTGCGACGCCTCTGCGACGAGCACCGGATCGCCTACAACCCGTCGTGGGACGCGGGCGCAACCGCGCAGAAGATGTACGAGCACCTCGTCGAGGCCCGCACCGAATTCCCGACGTTCTACACCGACTTCCCGTCGTCGGTGTCACCCCTGACCCGGCCCCACCCCCGTAAACCGGGTGTCGCCGCGAAGTGGGATCTGGTGGCCTGGGGAGTCGAACTCGGCACGGCCTACAGCGAACTCACCGACCCGGTCGACCAGCGTGCCCGTCTCACCCGGCAGTCGCTGCTCGCCGCCGGCGGCGACGAAGAGGCGATGCAACTCGACGAGGACTTCCTGGAAGCGCTCGAATACGCGATGCCGCCTACCGGCGGACTGGGTATGGGTGTCGACCGGATCGTCATGCTTGTCCTCGGCGGCAGCATCCGCGAGTCGCTGGCGTTCCCGTTCGCGAGGCCGCGCCGGTCCTGACAGGCGGTTTCACGTGAAACCGCCGCACCTGGCATCGTGAAGTCCGTGCAGCTACTTCTGATCCGCCACGCTGAGCCGAACAACGCGCGTTCCGGCAACGGCCTCCCGGTCGACCCGCCGCTCACGGAGGGCGGACGACGGCAAGCCGAGCGTCTCCCGGACGCGCTCGCGCCGTACCGGATCACGCGGCTGTTCTCGAGCCCCCAGCAGCGCGCGGCCCAGACCGCGGAACCGGTTGCCGCGACCCGGCAGCTCGAGGTCGAACGGGTGGAGGATCTCGCCGAGTACGACTACGGCCTCGACCACTACCTCACCATCGAGACCGCCAAGAATGTCGCGTCGGACGCCTACGCCCGAATCCGTGCCGGCGAGCTACCGGACTTCGTCGACGCGGAACTTTTCCGCACCCGGGTGCTGCGGGGACTCGACCATGTCGTGGCCTCGTGCGACCACTCCGACACCGCTGCGATCTTCGTGCACGGCGGAGTGGTCAACGTGGTGCTGCAAGACCTGCTCGGTCTTCCGCGACCGCTGATGTTCCCGATCGAATACACGTCGGTCACCCGCATCCTGGTTTCACGCACGGGAACTCGCCGGGTCGCCTCGATCAACGAGACCGGCCACGTGAGGGACACCCTGCGGGTGTAAATCGGTGCCGACCCAGCCCCGGTTACCGCCGGGTGCGCGGAGTGGCCAGGCGCATGACGACCCGGGGCGCGCCGCCGAGGGTTCCCCGCACGGGCGCGACCTCGACGAACCCGGCCTTCTCGAACATCGAGCGCAACCCCGGGTAGGTGAACACGGCATCGACCTTGTCTCCGGTATCGAGGGGATAGCCCTCGACGACCTCGGCGCCGTGCTCACGTGCGAACGCGATCGCTCCGAGCAGGAGTTGCTGTCCGATACCTTTGCGGCGACGCCGCCCCTTCGTACGGAGACAGAAGATCGACCACGGATCGACCCCGTCCACCAGTGGATAGGTCTCCGTGTCCTGCAACGCGGCGACCCGGGAGCGGGGTGCGACGCCCGCCCATCCGACCACCTCTCCGTCGAGATACGCGAGGATTCCCGGGGCCGGACGGTGAGCGCACATCTCGAACACCCGCTCCCGGCGCTCGCCGGCGTCCAGTCCGGCCGCCTCCGCGCCGAGGCGATAGGTGAGACACCAGCACGCCAGGGCGTCCGGCCGTCGCTTGGGACCCAGCATCTCGGTCACGTCGTCGAAGGCCCGCTGTGTAGCCGGCCGGAACTTCATGACCGTCGACTCGGCGCTCATAGGCTCGGCGAGGTCTCGGCTGCCTTCTCCATGGTTCCCACCGTAAACAGATATCCCGGCATGCCTGCGCCGGTTTTACACTCCGGTTATACGGCGAGCGTGAAGCGTGACATCGAACGACTCCGCGCGCCGGGGTGCCGTTCGTCTCCCCACATGGCCGCGCCGGTTGTGTCGCCCGTCGGGTAGGAGAGGAAGAACCCTGTTCCGGGTGCGGACGCCGCCGACCCGGTTGGTACGGTCACCGCCGGAGGTGGCACCGGATGGATGCGGACAGGATCGACGAGCTCGTGCAGAACGGGCTCAGCACACAACACGAACTCGAGGCGGTCCTCGGGGCACCGCATCCGGCGATCGTCGACAAGGCCCGACCGCATCTGACGCCGCTCATCCGCAACTTTCTGTCGCTCGCCCGCTTCTTCACCCTCGCGACCGCCGATGCCGCGGGCAACTGCGACTGCTCCCCTCGGGGCGACCTCACGTCTTCGGTGCTGGTCCTCGACGACCACACGATCGTGTTGCCGGACCGGCCGGGAAACCGGCGCGCCGACTCCTACCGGAACATCCTCGAGAACCCGCACGTGGGTTTGCTCTTCTTCGTCCCCGGCGACGAAGAAGTTCTGCGGATCAACGGCCGTGCCACTCTCTCGACCGACCCCGAGCTTCTCGAGAAGCTGTCGCTGAGCGGGAAGCCGGCTCTGCTCGCGGTGATCGTCCGCATCGACGAAGTGTTCCTGCACTGCGCCCGCGCGATGCTCCGCGCGAAGCTCTGGGACGCGACGACGTATCCGAAACACGAACTCGTCCCCAGCATGCGCGATATGCACGCCGAACTCGTCTCCATCGACGTCCCCGCCGACGCCGAAGCCGGGAAGCGCGAACTCTATCGCGAATACCTGTACTGAGGTCGTGCCCGGCTCACGCCTTGGATGCGATCCAGTCCCGTAGCCAGTGCGTTGCGGTGGTGCCCCGTTCGTCGACCGGGTAGTTCGAATAGTCCTGATGGATCTGCGATCGGTAGAACTCGCGGATCTGGGCCTCGCGACGCCCGTTGGCGTCGGGTGTGAGCTGTGCGTGCAGCGTGGGGATTCCGCCTGCGGCCATGATGTCCGCGTAGAGAAGCGTGGCCTCGTCCCGATAATCCTCGAGCTTGTCGAGCGGGCTGCCCGCCGACATCGCGAGGAAGCCCGCCACTCTCGTGACGAAATCCTCCGGGGGCGTGGAACAGTACAGGTCGCCCACCGCGCAGATCGTCCGTACGTTCGGCGAGACGAGACCGAATCCTCCTACCCGCGCGCCCCCGGCACCGTTACCGGCCACAGGGTGTCCTACGAGCGGATCTTGTTCCGAGCGGCGCGGATCGGAGAGTAATCCGACCGCAACCAGCCGGTGTGGTCCCACGACGTCGAGCCCGGTTCCGATCGCGGCCGCGAGATCACCTGCTGCGTCGGCACCTTGGCTGTATCCGACGAGGGCAAAGTTCGTGAGCGGGCAGTGGGCCGCAGTGGCCGCGATGAGGGCACGGGCATTGTCGACGGCACGGTTGCGCGACGCGACGTATACCTCGCCCTCCCATGGAAACGCGCTCGCCGGATATTGCACGTAGTCGACTCGGGTCCCCGCGGGGAGGCCGCTCGTGACCTGGGCGAGCATGCCGTTGCCGCGTGAGGGGTCGGGAGTATTCGACGTTTCCCACGTACCCGGGACGGCGACCACATTCACTGTCGGGCACGCCGGCGGATTCGCCGCGGCGGCAGGCGCTGCCACGATCACCGACCCACATGCCGCGACGACGGTGACCACCGCGGCCCACACGTTCTTCATCCCCATCGACCCGTCCCGCTCCGTCGCCCACTGTTGACCAAGAGAATGGCATATGCCCGAAGCGAGCGCGAGGTTTCGATGCCGGTGGCGGGCACGGGCGGGATCGTCCTCACCGGATGACGGTGACCTGCCCGCCGCCGATGTTCGTCACGAAGACGTTGCCCGTCCCGTAGTCCACATCGGTGCCCGGTACCGATCGGTCGACCACGCTCGCTCCGGTCCCTGCCGGGGGATCGACCACGGCGATATCCGGACCGAAAAGGTTGGTGACGTAGACGTTTCCGGTGACCGGATCGGTGATCACCGCGCCGGGGGGTGGCGGAACCGATGGGGGCAGCGGTCCCGGATCGCCGTCCGTGACGGTGACCGCACCGGTGCCGATGTTCGTCACGAACACGCCGTCGGTGCCCGCGTCGACCGATATCTCCGGCATCCCGGGATCCGGCGGGGGTGTGCTCGGCGCCGCGGGTTCCGGTGTGACCGACCGGCGGTCGACGGCGACCGCGCCCGTTCCGAAGTTCGTCACCGCGACGTTGCCGACGCCCCCGTCGACGCGCATCTCGACGAACGCCGTCGACACCTCGGTGCGACCCGACACCCGGCCCTCCGGGTGGCTGACGCTCACCGTGCCCGGGCCGACATTGGTGATGCAGGCGTTGCCGGTGCCGCCCTCGACGCCGAGAAGCCGTGGGCCGTCGAAGCCGAACACGGCGGGGACAGGATCGGCCCCGTCCACCGAGACTATTCCGCCGGCGTTCTGGATGCACGCTCCCGCCGGGTCGGCAGCGGCGGCCGGAGCCGTCGAGACACCCGCCCCGGCGATGCACGCACCGACCGTGAGGAGCGTCCATCGCCGTCGCGAAACAGTCATGGGCAGAACGGTAACCGCTCCGTGGCCGGTGAGCGGAAGAACGACGGTAACTCGAATCGGCGACGTGTCTACACCGCCCGCCGGCACACCCTGGTTACAAACCGACTGCGTCCTCGGGCCGCTCGGCGGTCCGCCACCCGGGGATCTCCGCGCCCGACGCCCACGTGGAGTGCGTGCCCGAACTGACCCGTTCCGGAAGACGAATCCGGGCGACCGGGCCGTCGGCGAGACGCTGTGCGTCGAAGACGAGGCACTCGGACAGATCACGGTTCATGTCGACGGTCATGGTGACGAGGTATCCGTCGTCCTCACCCGAAGACCCGATCCGCGGCGCCATCACGGTTTCGCTTCCGAACACTCCCTCACCGAGCGCATAGTGCTCCTCGGCGCCGGTCAGCGAGTCGTGCTTGACGAGGCCGTCGAACAGGAACCACCCGGGCAGGCCCGTCGCCGCATACGTGTAGCGGTGCGGTACTCCCGTGTGTACGGGACTGATCATGCCGAACTCCGTGACCCGTTCGGAGAGGCGCTCTTCCGTGACGCCGCCGGTGCGCAGGTTCAGGCGCCACCGGTGCAGGTGCGTGCCCATTCTGTCGAGAGCGAGAAAGCGGAACATGCGCTGGTAGATCGACCCGTTCCCGGTGTCCTCCGGCTCGGGTGTCTCCTGGTGGAACCCTTCCAGGACGATCTCGTCGCCGTCCTCGTAGGCATTCGTCCAGTGCAGGACGTAAGTGGGAGCCGCGTCGAACCACCTGATCTCGCTCCCGCCGCCGCGCCGCGGGAGCACGCCGAGGCGCATCGGAATATCGGGGTGGAAACGCGAGACGTACTTACCCGCCGCGAGAGCCTCGGGTATCCAGAAGAGCGGGCAGTCGTTGAGGATGGCGTAGTTCTCGGTGAAGGCCATGTCGTGGGGTAGCCGAGGACCGGGCAATTCGATGTCGGTGTAGTGCACGAGTTTGTCGGACGAGTCGACGACGCCGTAATGCATGTACGGCGCGTCCGTTCCGTAGTTGAAGAAGAGCATCTCCCCGGTACGGTGATCGACCTTGGGATGCGCCGACACTCCGAGATTCGACGGGAAGTCGCCGCCCCACTCCGCTTTGCCGACGGTCTCGAGCGACATCGGATCCACCCGGTACAGGTCGCCGCACTGCCAGAAACTGGTGAGTGCAACCCCGTTGTGCACGGTGACATCCGTGCTCGATCCGTCCTTCATCCTTGTGCGCGCACCCCAGCCGTCGGTGCGTTCCGACTTCGCCGGATTCTCGGCGATTCCCGCCCAGAGCGCGCGACCGGCTTCCTGCTCGGCGACGAAGCCGTCCGTCTGGACGAAACGGTTCCGGTAGAACGCCTTCCCGTCGCGGAAGCCGACGACATGCACCATGCCGTCACCGTCGAACGGGTGGTAGCGGCCCTGCTGGGCAGGGTGCACCGGATTCTCGGTGTTCCGGATGTACACCCCGTCGAGATCGGCGGGCAGTTCCCCGACGACCTCGAGATCGTCGGCGCGGTGCTCGGTGACCTGGGGTCGCCACGGCCCGGTGCGATAGGGGTGATCGTCGTCGGTGGGCAGCGTCGACAATGCGCGGCCGAGAATTTCGAGGTCCATCGATGCTCCTTCGGCTCAGCCGATGATGAGGGATACGGAAGTGGTGGTGCTACCACCGAAGTTGAAGGTGGCCGCCCGTCGGGCGCCGTCGACCTGGTAGGCGCCGGCGGTGCCGGTGACCTGGCGATGGCAGTCCAGAGCCATGCGCACGCCCGTGGCCCCCACCGGGTGTCCTCCGCCCAGGAGTCCCCCACTGGGGTTCATGGGCATCCGGCCGCCGATCTCGAGATCGCCGGCTTCCACGGCGCGCCAGCTTTCGCCGGGCGGCGTGAGGCCGAAGTGGTCGATCGCCACGTACTCGCTGATGCTGAAGCAGTCGTGCGTTTCGATCAGGTCGAGTTCGTCCACACCTCCGATTCCGGCGCGCCCGTATGCGTCGGCGACGGTGTCGGCGAGGTGCGGGAACATCAAGCCGCCGCCCGAACTGCGTGCGAGCTTCTCGTCGAGGGAGAGCCCGACGGTGCGGTGACCCCAGCCGAGAATCCGGGAGCGGGGGGCCGCGTCGAACTCCGGATGCCGGGCGACGTACCGATCGCTGACGAGGACCACGCCCGCTCCTCCGTCGGTGAGGGGGCCGCAGTCGATCTTGCGCAGGCTGCCCTCCACGAGCGGATTGGCGGTGTCGTCGGCCGTGAACGATTCGGGGGAATAGGACCGTGTCCGGGTCTGCGCGCGAGGATTGCTCCGGGCGTTGCGGATATTGAGTTCGGAGATGGCCCACAGGTGCGCCGGGTCGAGTCCGTACCGGGTCGTGTACTCGCCGGCGATGCGATCGAACATGTAGGGCCACATGAATTTTGCGTCCTGGCCCTCTCGTCCCACCCACGCGGCCGGACTCATGTAGTTCGTGCCGATATCGCCCGGCACGGTCTTCTCGAGTTCGACACCGAGGACGAGTGCGCAGTCGTAACGCCCTGATTCGAGGTCGGCCATCGCGGCGAGAATCGCCAGAGAGCCCGAGGCACATGCTCCCTCGTGCCGGCTCGCGGGAACGTCCCACAATTCGGGGATCATGGACGCCGGCATCGCCCCGAGGTGACCCTGCCCGGTGTAGAGCTGGCCGAAGGCATTGCCCACGTGGACGACGTCGACCTCGCTCGCGTCGATCCCCGCGTCGTCGAGCGTGCGGCGCGCGACCTCGGCAGTGAGATCGCCGATGTCGAAGCCTTCCTTGGTGACGTTGCGGGCGAAGTCGCTCTGATAGCCGCCGGCGATCCACACCTGAGCTGATGTCATGTCGTCTCGCTTTCGAGATCGGTTCGACGGGTCGGTGGAGGTCTTGGGAGAGTAGTTCCGCGACGGTGAAGCCCGCCGTCCCCGTTTAGTACAGTTATTGAAGCATCTTGGTGTGAGCCACGCAACGACGGATGCGCACCGGAGGAGGTTGGCCCGTGACCCGAAGCAACACCGTGCCGAGCGACCGGGCTGCGACCGTCAATCCGGTCGCCGCCACGCTCGATCTGCTCGGCGACCGCCTCACACTCGCGCTGCTCGGACACGCGTTCGTGAGCGGCACGACCCGCTTCAACCAGTGGCTCGAACTCACGGGTGCCCCGTCCTCGGTGCTGACCGACCGGCTCCAGTCACTGGCAGCGGCCGGTGTGCTGGAACGCTCTCCGCAGTCGGCCGGCTCGGATCGGCACGACTACCTGCTGACCGATCTGGGGACCGCCACCTGGCCGATCCTGGTGTGCATCTGGAGCTGGCAACGGGAGTGGACACCCGAAGGTGCGTGGCAGCCCGACCTGGTGCACGACGTGTGCGGGCACCGTGGTCCCGCCGTCATCCGCTGCGGATCCTGCGGCACTGTCGTCACCACCCACGACACGGACATCGAGATGGATGCGGAAGCGATCTGGACCGTGACCTCCGGTGCCCGGCGGCGCTCCACCCGCGGGCCCGCCGGCAAGAGCGTGTCGGCAGACATGCAGTTCAACGCGGTGATGGAGGCTCTGGGTGATCGCTGGAGCGGCGCGATCACCGGTCTCGCACTGGCCGGAGCCCGCCGGTTCGGAGAATTCCGGTCGGCGCTGGACATCTCCCCGACGACGCTCACCGATCGCCTCGCCCGGCTGTGCGCCGCGCAGATCCTCGGCCACCCGTCCGGTACCGACCGCCAATACCGCCTGACGCACCGCGGTCGTGCGCTGTTCGGCGTGTTCGTCTTCCTGATCCGGTGGTCCACACAGGCCTTCCCGGAGGCGCCCGGGCCGCTGCGGATCCTGCACCGCGAGTGCGGCGCGATCCTGCATCCGGAACTTCAGTGCAGGGGATGCGACGGGCCGGTGGATCGGCACAGTGCGCGGATCGAGCCGATGCTGCCCCATCCCTGACGCGGGCCTTTGGTCCCCATCTTGACACCGACCGATGTCACCCGGTATCACTTCGTTAGCTGTAGTGACTCGGGTCACGACATTCAACGAGTCGGAGCAAATCTGTGAATCGGATCAATCCCCCGTACATCTACGACGCCGTCCGCCTCCCCCGTGCCCGCGTGCGCAAGAGCGGCGGCACCCTGGCAGGCGTACGCCCGGTCGAGCTGATCGCCCGGCTTCTCACCGCACTCGACGAACGCTGCGGTGCATCCGAGGTTGTGGACGACGTGCTCCTCGGAATCAGCACCGCCACCGGAGAACAAGCCGGCGACCTCACCAGAGCGGCCGTGCAGTGGGCGGGCTGGCCCGATCACATCCCCGGCGGCGTCGTCTCCCGGTTGTGCTGCTCCGGGCTCGATGCCATCGAAGGCGCAGCCGCACGGGTGGCCGCCGGTACGGCGCGCGCGGTGGTCGCGGGGGGCGTCGAATCGATGTCCCGGGTGCCGATGTTCTCCGATTCGCCCCCGATCGCCGTGGACCCCGAACTCGGTGAACGCACCGGGTTCGTCACCATCGGGGTGTCGGCCGATCTCACGGCGGCACGGTACGGGTTCACCCGCGAGCTGCTCGATGCCTACGCGGTCGCCTCGCACGGACGTGCCGCCACCGCTCCCCCCTCGCCGTCCCTGATCAGCATGAAAGTCGGCGATACCGAACTCGATTCGGACGAGGGCCCGCGCCCCGGAGTGACACTCGACGATTTCGCCGCGCTGCCCGCGCTCTTCGGAGAAGACGCCGGATGGGAGCGGGTCGCCCGCCGGTTGCCGGATTCACCGCGCCCGGCGGCGGGACTGCACACGATCGCGACCGCGCCCCAGCTGGCAGACGGAGCCTCCGCGATTCTGATCGGTGACGCCGAAGCCGGTGCGGCGCTGTCGATGCGGCCCCGCGCCCAGATCGTCGGGACGGCGCAGAGCGCGGTCCGCTCACCGCTTCTTACCGCTCCCGTGGCCGCAGCGCACCGGGCGCTCGCACGTGCCGGCATCACCGCGCAGGACCTCGACATTGTCGAAATCAACGAATCCTTCGCCGTGACACCGTTGATGATGATCGAGGAACTGCACCTCGACCCGGCCCGCGTCAATGTCCACGGCGGCGCTCTCGCCGTCGGACATCCGCTCGGGGCCACCGGCGGCATTCTCGTGGCTCACGCACTCGACCAGCTCGAACGCACCGGAGGCGAGCATGCGCTCGTCACCATCCCCGCAGCCCTCGGTCTCGGCTCAGCCCTGGTGCTCCGCCGGCTGTGAGCGATACCCGCGACCGCTTTCCCACCCGGACTTCGCGAAAGGCCCCCTGATGTCGACACCTCTTTCCCTCCCGCCCACCGCACGCGCGTGCCATCCCGACGCCACAGTCTCCGAATACCTGGAACGAGGCTGGTGGCAGGACGAGACGCTCCCGGACCTCTTCGATTCCTGGGTACAGCGCAGGCCTTCGCATGCCGCGACCACCGACCCGGCCAACCTGGTGGATCTCACCGGGGCACAGCCCCGGTCGCTGACATGGCAGGAACTCGACGAGTTCGTGCGGCGGGTCGCTGCGGTATTCCACGCGCGTGGAATACGGCAGGACGACACGGTTGCCGTGCAGATGCCCAATTCGGTCGCCCTCACCGCGACATACCTGGCACTGTGGCGCCTCGGCGCCGTGGCGACCCCGATGCCCGCGTCGTATCGCCGTCACGAACTGTCCGGCATCGTCGATGCGTGTTCTGCCGTCGCCGTCGTCACCGTCGGTAAACTCGGCGACCGCTCACTCGCCACCGAAGCGTCCGAACTGGTCTCCGGCCACCGGACCCTCGGAACCGTATTCGCTTTCGGACCGCACGTGCCCGAACAGGCCGTCGAGATCGACACCGCATCGGTGCCCGCATCCCTCCTCGACGAGGCCGATACCTACGCGGCCGCGGTGGTACGCACGGTCAACGACCGGGTCACCGTGTGCTGGACGAGCGGTACCGAGGCAGCGCCCAAGGGCGTACCCCGGTGCCACGCGGATTGGCTCGCGGTGGGCCGAGGAGTGCAGGACGGCCTCGAAACCACGGAGGATTCCGTGCTCGTGAACCCGTTCCCCTTGGTGAACATGGCCGGGTTCGCAGCGGCGTTGCTGCCCTGGCTCCTCGGTGGGGGTCACCTCGTCCACCACCACCCCCTGGACATCGCGGTCTATCTGGGCCAGATCCAGCACCACCGGGCCACCCACACCACCATGCCCCCGGCGATCCTGACGATGCTGCTCAAGAACGACGACCTGCGCGGCAAGTTCGACCTTTCGTCGCTCGCGCGCGTCGGGGCGGGTGGCGCACCGCTGCCGCCGTCCGTCGTGGCGTCCTGGCAGAACGACCACGGGGTCGAGGTGATCAATTTCTTCGGATCCAACGAGGGCGTGTGCCTTCTCGGTGCACCGGGCGACATCCCGGACCCGACCGTCCGCGCTCAGCATCTGCCGAACTACGCGGCGCCGGACCGGTCCTGGGTGGTGCGTCTGAGCCGCAGCACCGAGGTACGCCTCATCGATCCCGTGACCGGCGCCCTGGTCGACACCATCGGCGGCCGCGGCGAACTCCGGTTGAAGGGGCCCACCGTCTTCGCGGGTTACCTCGAGGGCACCGCGACGTCGTCCCCGTTCGACGAGGACGGCTTCCTCTGCAGCGGTGACGTTTTCGAGTTGTGCGGTGAGCACGGTGAGTACCTGCGCTTCGTCGACCGGATCAAGGAGATCGTCATCCGGGGCGGCATGAACATCGCACCGGCAGAGATCGAAGGGCTGCTGCAGGACCACCCCGCGGTGGCCGAAGTCGCGATCATCGGTATCCCCGACGAAGTACTCGGCGAAAAATGCTGTGCGGTCGTGGTTCCCACCGCCGGCGCCACCCCGACACTCGACGACCTCACGGCGCACCTTCGCGCGCGGGACATCGCGTCGTTCAAACTGCCCGAACGCATCGAACTCGTCGACACCTTGCCGCGCAACGCGGTAGGCAAACTGTTGCGACGCCACATTCGCACCGACCTCCTGGAATCCCTATGAGCATGTCCACAGCACCCCACTCCACTTCGATCGACCTTCCCGCGCGCGTGCGCGTCCCGGTGGTCGCGGCCCCGATGTTCCTGGTGTCCGGCCCGGAACTCGTCATCGCGGCGAGCGCGGCCGGAATCGTGGGCTCCTTCCCCACGCCCAACTGCCGCACGACCGCCGAACTCGACCGCTGGATGGGGACGATCTCCGACGGTGTCGCCGCCGCGGGACCGGATGCCGCGCCGTGGGCGGTGAACCTGGTGACCCACCGCTCCAACCAGCGTCTCGAGGAGGACTTGCGCTTGGTCGCCGAGCATCGCCCGCCTGTGGTCATCACGGCTCTGGGGTCTCCGGAACCGGTGATGGAGACGGTCAAGGGATACGGCGGACTGGTGCTCGCCGATGTGGTGTCCGTCCGGCTCGCCCGTAAAGCCGCCGGCTTCGGAGTCGACGGACTCGCGTGCATCTCGGCGGGAGCAGGGGGGCACACGGGCCATCTCTCCCCGTTCGCGTTCGTCTCCGCCGTACGGCAGTTCTTCGACGGGTTGCTCGTCATCGGCGGAGGCATCGCCGACGGCTGGGGTGTGGCAGGTGCCGTCGCGGCCGGCGCCGATCTCGTCTACATGGGCACCCGGTTCCTCACGGCGACGGAAAGCATGGCGTCCGCCGACTACAAGCAGATGGTCGTCGAGCACGGACCGGACGATCTCGTCGTCAGCTCCGGCATCACCGGGACCAGCGCCTCGTGGTTGCGTCCCAGCCTGGTTGCGAACGGTCTCGATCCCGACGCCCTCACCGCACCGGCCAACCGTGACTACAACGCCGGTGCGGACGTGCAGGGGCGGTGGAAGAACATCTGGGCCGCGGGCCAGGGTCTGGGCCTGATCGACGGTGTCACGCCGGTGAAATCCATCGTCGACGACCTCGCCGCCGAATACGCGGCCGCGACAAGCCGCTTCGCAAGCCGGACTCTTCGGTAGGTCCCGGAAGAGACAAACGGGGCCGCACACTCTCGTGTGCGGCCCCGCCTGTCGTTCGGCAGCGTCAGCGCTGCGGCATCGTGCTGGTGGTGATCGGAACGGGAAGCGCCGTTGCTCCCTCGAGGAATCGATCCACTGCCGCCGCGCATGCGCGACCCTCGGCGATGGCCCACACGATGAGAGACTGGCCACGCCCCATGTCGCCGGCGACGAACACGCCGTCGACATTGGTGGACCACTCCTCGGAGCGGGCGACGTTGCCGCGCTCGTTGAGGTCAACACCGAGATCCGTGAGCAGGCCCGGCTTCTCGGGCCCGACAAAGCCCATCGCGAGGAGGACGAGATCGGCTTCGAGTTCGAAGTCGCTTCCCTCGACCTTCTCGAAACGGCCGTTCACCATGCGCACCTCGTGGGCGCGGAGACCCGTGACCTTGCCGTCCTCGCCGACGAACTGCTCGGTGTTGACGGAGAAGACGCGGTCGCCACCCTCTTCGTGTGCCGAAGAGACGCGGTACATCAACGGGTACGTCGGCCACGGCGTCGAGTCGGCGCGCTGCTCCGGCGGGCGCGGCATGATCTCGAACTGGCTGACGCTCACCGCACCCTGACGGTGTGACGTACCGAGGCAGTCGGCACCGGTGTCGCCGCCACCGATGATGACGACCTTCTTACCTTCCGCCGTGATGGTCGGCGCGGGGAGGTCACCGAACTGGACACGGTTGGCGATCGGCAGGAACTCCATCGCCTGATGGATCCCGTCGAGTTCGCGTCCGGGAATGGGCAGATCGCGCGCCACCGTCGCACCGCCGGCGAGGACCACGGCGTCGAACTGCTCGCGCAGTTCGTCGGCCGTGATGTCGACCCCGACATTCACTCCGGTCCGGAAGACGGTGCCCTCGGCCTCCATCTGTGCGAGACGGCGGTCGATGAACCGCTTCTCCATCTTGAACTCGGGAATGCCGTAGCGGAGCAGTCCGCCGATGCGGTCGGCCCGCTCGAACACCGTGACCGTGTGCCCCGCGCGCGTAAGCTGCTGCGCCGCAGCAAGTCCTGCCGGACCCGACCCGACGACCGCCACCTTGCGACCGGTGAGCTTCGACGGCGGCACCGGCTTGACGCGGTTGTCCTCGAAGGCCTTCTCGATCAGCTCGACCTCGACCTGCTTGATCGTCACCGGATCCTGGTTGATGCCCAGGACACACGACGCCTCACAGGGTGCCGGGCACAGCCGCCCGGTGAACTCCGGGAAGTTGTTGGTGGCGTGGAGGCGTTCGATGCCGTCCTCCCACTTGCCCTTGTACGCCAGGTCGTTCCACTCGGGAATCAGGTTTCCGAGCGGACAGCCGTTGTGGCAGAAGGGAATACCGCAGTCCATGCAGCGGCTCGCCTGGACCTGGAGGGTCTCGAGCGGGAAAGGCTCGTAGACCTCCTTCCAGTCGAGCAGCCGGAGGGGGACGGGACGACGGACCGGAGTCTCGCGCGACCCGTGCTTGAGGAAGCCGCTTGGATCACCCACGAGCTGCCTCCATGATCGCCTCGTCCACGTTCCCACCACGAATGGTGGCGTCCTTGATAGCCATGAGCACCTTCTTGTAATCGCGAGGCATGACCTTCGCGAAGTGGCTGACCTGTTGTGACCAGTCGGCCAGGATGCGGGCTGCAACGTCGGAGCCCGTTTCGTCACGATGCCGTTCGACCGCGCCCTTGAGCCAGACGAAGTCTTCGCCCTCGAGATCCTCGAGGTCGACCAGCTCGGTATTCAGGTTGTCCTCGAAGTCCTTGTCCGGGTTGTACACGAACGCGACGCCACCGGACATGCCCGCACCGAAGTTGCGGCCGGTCTTGCCGAGGATGACGACCTTGCCACCCGTCATGTACTCGCAGCCGTGGTCGCCGACGCCTTCGACGACGGCCGTGGCTCCGGAGTTGCGGACTGCGAAACGCTCGCCTGCGACACCGCGGATGAGAACCTCACCGCCGGTGGCACCGAACAGGATCACGTTGCCGGCAATGATGTTGTCTTCCGGCACGAATCCCGGTGCGGCGTCGAGCGGGGGACGCACGACGATGCGGCCACCCGACAAGCCCTTGCCGACGAAGTCGTTCGCGTCCCCGTACAGGCGCAGCGTGATACCGCGAGGCACGAAGGCACCGAAGCTGTTACCGGCCGATCCCGTCAACGTGATGTCGATCGTGCCGTCGGGCAGGCCGTCCTTGCCGTACTTCTTGGTGACCTCGTGGCCGAGCATCGTGCCGACCGTGCGGTTGACGTTCGCGACGGCCGTGTCGATCTCGACGGGCATGCCGGACTCGAGAGCCTGCTGCGCCTTGGCGATCAGGTCGTTGTCGAGCGCCTTGTCGAGTGCGTGGTCCTGTTCCTTGGTGCAGTGCATGTCCTGCTCGCCGTAGATCGGCGAGGTGACCTTCTGCAGCAACGGCGACAGGTCCAGCTTCGACGCGCGGTAGTGGTCCACGGCCTTGCGGGTGTCGAGGCAGTCGACCTGCCCGATCGCCTCGTCGAGACTGCGGAAGCCCAGCTCCGCGAGGTACTCGCGCACCTCTTCGGCGATGTAGAGCATGAAGTTCTCGACGAACTCCGGCTTGCCGGTGAAACGCTTGCGCAGCACCGGGTTCTGCGTCGCGACACCCACGGGGCAGGTGTCGAGATGACAGACGCGCATCATGATGCAACCCGAGACCACGAGCGGCGCGGTGGCGAAACCGAACTCCTCGCCTCCGAGCAGCGCGGCGACGATGACGTCGCGGCCCGTCTTCATCTGGCCGTCCACCTGCACCACGATGCGGTCGCGCAGACCGTTGAGCATGAGCGTCTGCTGGGTCTCGGCCAGGCCGATCTCCCACGGTGCGCCGGCGTGCTTGAGCGAGGTCAGCGGCGACGCGCCGGTGCCACCGTCGTGACCGGAGATGAGCACCACGTCGGCATGCGCCTTGGACACGCCCGCCGCGACCGTGCCGACGCCGAGTTCGGACACCAGCTTCACGTGGATGCGGGCTTCCGGGTTGGCGTTCTTCAGGTCGTGGATCAGCTGGGCCAGATCCTCGATGGAGTAGATGTCGTGGTGCGGCGGCGGCGAGATCAGGCCGACACCCGGCGTGGAACCACGCACCTCGGCGACCCACGGGTACACCTTGTGCGGCGGGAGCTGTCCACCCTCGCCGGGCTTGGCGCCCTGCGCCATCTTGATCTGGATATCGGTGCAGTTCGTCAGGTAGTGCGACGACACACCGAACCGGCCGGACGCGACCTGCTTGATCGCCGAGCGCCGCCAGTCGCCGTTCTCGTCCGGCGTGAAGCGGTCGGGATGTTCGCCGCCCTCACCGGAATTCGATCGGCCGCCGAGACGGTTCATCGCGATCGCGAGAGTCTCGTGGGCCTCCGACGAGATGGAGCCGTAGCTCATCGCACCGGTGGAGAACCGCTTGACGATCTCGCTCGCCGGCTCGACCTCCTCGAGAGGCACGGCGGGGCGCAAACCGGTCTTGAACTCGAACAGGCCACGGAGCGACGCGAGCTGCTGCGACTGGTCGTCGACGAGCTTCGTGTACTCCTTGAACACCTTGTACTGACCGGTGCGGGTGGCGTGCTGGAGCTTGAACACCGTGTCCGGGTTGAACAGGTGGTACTCACCTTCACGACGCCACTGGTATTCACCGCCCACCTCGAGCTCGCGGTGCGCGTGCTCGGACGGCCGGTCGAGGAATGCCGACCGGTGACGGGCTGCCACGTCGTGGGCGATCTCTTCGAGGCCGACGCCCCCGAGCTGCGACTGCAGGCCGGTGAAGTACTCGTCGACGAGGTCCTGCGACAGGCCGATGACCTGGAACAGCTGCGCGCCCGTGTACGAGGCGAGCGTGGAGATGCCCATCTTGGACATCACCTTGAGGACGCCCTTCGACGCGGCCTTGATGTAGTTGGCGATGGCCTTGTCGAGGGTCATGCCCTCCGGCAGGTCGCCGTTCTGCAGCAACTCGTCGATGCTCTCGAACGCCATGTACGGATTGACCACGGCCGCACCGAAACCGCACAGCGCGGCGATGTGGTGCACCTCGCGGGCGTCGCCCGCTTCGACGAGCAGACCGACCTGCGTGCGCGTCTTCTCCCGCACGAGGTGGTGGTGCACCGCGGAGGTGAGCAGCAGCGACGGGATCGGCGCGAGCTTCTCGTCGGACTCGCGGTCCGACAACACGATCAGGCGTGCGCCCTTCTCGATGGCCTGGGACACCTGCGCGCGAATGCTCGCGAGCGCCCGCTCCAGACCGGCTCCGCCTTCCGCGACCGGGTACAGGCCGCGGATGATGACGCTGCTGAAGCCCGGGAACTGCTTCTCGTCGTTGACGTGGATGAGCTTCTGCAGATCGTCGTTGTCGATCACCGGTGCGGAGAGCAGGATGCGCCGGCACGACGCGGCGGTGGGGTCGAGCAGGTCGCCCTCGGGCCCGAGCATCCCGCCCATGCTGGTGACGATCTCTTCGCGAATCGCGTCCAGCGGCGGGTTGGTCACCTGCGCGAACAGCTGGGAGAAGAAGTCGAACAGCATCCGCGGCCGCGACGACAGCACAGCGATCGGGGTGTCGGTGCCCATGGAACCGAGCGCCTCACCACCGGTGGCAGCCATCGGCTTGACGAGAAGGTCGACCTCTTCGTTGGTGTATCCGAACACCTGCTGCCGCAACACCACCCGCTCGTGCGACATGTAGGTGTACTTCGACTGCGGCAGGTCTTCGAGACGGGTGACGCCCTTCTCGACCCACTCCTGGTACGGGAGTTCGGCGGCGAGTTCGCGCTTGATCTCCTCGTCTTCGACGATGCGGCCCTTGGCCGTGTCGACGAGGAACATCCGGCCCGGCTGCAGGCGCCGCTTGCTCACGATCTTCTCGGCGGGGATGTCGAGCACACCCACCTCGGACGCCATCACGACCAGGCCGTCGTCGGTGACCCAGGCGCGCGACGGGCGCAGACCGTTGCGGTCGAGCACCGCACCGATGACGACACCGTCGGTGAAGCACACCGACGCGGGGCCGTCCCACGGCTCCATGAGCGCGGAGTGGTACTCGTAGAACGCACGACGGGCCGGATCCATGGCCGTGTTCCGTTCCCACGCCTCCGGGATCATCATGAGCACCGCGTGCGGCAGGCTGCGGCCACCGAGGTGGAGAAGTTCGAGAACCTCGTCGAACCGCGCGGTATCCGAGGCACCCGGGGTGCACACCGGGAAGATCTTCTCGAGCTTGTCGCGACCGCCGAAGATGTCGCTGTCGATCAGTGCCTCACGTGCACGCATCCAGTTGGCGTTGCCCGTGACGGTGTTGATCTCGCCGTTGTGTGCGACGCGGCGGAAGGGATGCGCGAGAGGCCACGACGGGAAGGTGTTCGTGGAGAAGCGCGAGTGCACCAGACCGAGAGCCGACTCGACGCGCTCGTCCTGGAGGTCCACGTAGAAGCCCTTGAGCTGCGGCGTGGTGAGCATGCCCTTGTAGACGAAGGTCGACGCCGACAGGCTCGGGAAGTACACGGTCTCGCGGCCGGGGCCGTCCTCGCCGGGGCCCTCGTGTCCGAGTTCGTGCTCGGTGCGCTTGCGCACCACGTAGGCACGGCGCTCGAGGTCGATGCCGGTCAGGGCGCGGGCGCCCGACGCGACGAAGATCTGGCGGAAGGTCGGCATGGCGTCGATCGCCATGGAGCCGAGTTCCGACTCGTCCACGGGCACCTCACGCCAGCCGAGGACCTCGAGGCCCTCTTCCTCGACGATGCGGTTCACCTGTGCAACAGCCTCATCGGCGGCTTCCGTGCCCTTGGGCAGGAAGGCGATACCCGTCGCGTAGGCACCTTCCGCGGGAAGGTCGAAGTCGACGACAGCGCGGAAGTAGGCGTCGGGAATCTGAATGAGGATGCCGGCGCCGTCGCCGGTGTTCTGCTCCGCTCCCGCAGCACCGCGATGCTCCAGATTGACGAGCGCGGTGATCGCCTTCTCGACGATGTCGCGGCTTCGGCGACCGTGCATGTCGACAACGAACGCGACGCCACAGGAATCGTGCTCGTTCGAGGGGTGGTAGAGCCCTTGAGGCCCGGGGAGAAGAGTCATACCTAGCCTTCGTTGCGTGCGATAGCACCGACGACCAGCAGCGCTGATGGCCATCTACTGCCGTAGACGGGTATCGGCCGGGTGTCCCGATACCTTCGACACCGCCAGTATCCGCTCATCCGCGACGGTGCGGGTGCCTTTTGTCGGCAGCACGAGACGGGTCTGGCGACCGGTGGGACATCGTGGGCCCACCGCTCTGGAGGAAACGATATGCCAGGTCACCGGGGGTAATGCAACATAGGCTGCCCTACCTTGGGGCTGACCTGCGTAAATGCCCCGTTGACACGCCTGTGACGAGCCGTTCACATAACCGCGGTTCGCTGCAGGACGGCGTCGAGGATCCTGCCGATGCCGGTCTGCGGGTCCGTCGCGTCGTCCTCGGAGGTGAGGCGGTGGAGGATCACCCCGTCGACGTAGTCCACCACGATCTGCGCGGCGGTCTCGGGGTCGTCGGCGCCGAGCGCGGCAAGGATTTCCCTGCCCCACGCCCGCAGTTCTCCGCGCCTCGCTCCCACCGACTCGCGCAGAGCCGGGACCGTGGTCGATTCGACGAACAGCGCCAGTCGCGCGCGGGTGCGCACCGCGTCCGGACCGGTCGCGTAGAGCACGTACTCCCGCAACAGGACCTCGAGGCCTCGCCGGTCCGGTGCCGTGCCGTCCGCCGTCAGTGCCGCCAGATCCTGGCGATCACGTTCGAGGAGGCGATCGAGTACCCCCTCGACGAGTGCACCCCGGGTCCGGAAGTAGTTCGACGTCGAACCTGCGGGAACACCCGCACGTGCGTCGACGCGGCGATGGGTGAGGGCACGCACCCCGTCCCCTCCCAGAACCTCGATGGCGGCGTCGAGCACAGCGGCACGCTTGTCGGTCACGGTCCCAGCATAAACCGGTCACTACGTTTGTAGTGACACCACACTACAAACGTAGTAGATTGCGGTGCATGAGCGGGACACACGCAGGGAAGGCCGCGATTCTCGGTGGGGGCATCGGCGGGCTCACCGCTGCGAACGCACTCGTCCGCTTCGGCTGGCACGTCGACGTATTCGAACGCGCGGAGGGCCTGCCTCCCACCGGAACCGCGCTGGGACTGTGGCCCGAGGCACTTGCCTCGCTCGAGGTCGCCGGCCTCGGAGGCGAGGCCGAGAAACGGGGAGTGCTGCAGACCTCGGGGTGGTTCCTGCGCTGGGACGGCCTGCCCATCGCGCGCCTCGAGAATCTCCGGCGGCCCGCCGTCCTCCTGTCGCGGCCGCCGTTGCTCGAGCTCCTGTCCGCCGGGTTACCGGATGGCACAGTGCACTTCGGTCACACTGCGCCGGCGGCACCGGATCTCTCCGGATACGACGTCGTGGTCGGCGCCGACGGCATCGGGAGCGCGACCCGCGACGCCCTCTTCGGGTCGCGGTTCCGGCCGGTCTACACCGGATTCACCGCATGGCGAGGATGGGTCGACGGGCGTGCCGCCTCACTGAGCGAAAGCTGGGGACCGAACGCGCTGTTCGGGATCACACCCCGGGACGGCGACCTCACCAACTGGTTCGCGGCGGTCCGCGCGCCGGCCGACTCGACCGGCGGTGTTCCCGACCTCCGCGAGCGCTTCCGCGAGTGGCACCCCGCGGTCCTCGACGTACTCGATCGCCTCGACCCCTCTACGGTGCTGCATCACGACCTGTACCAGTCGCCACCGCTGCCGTCGTACGTCCGCGGCAAGGTGGCCCTCATCGGCGACGCCGCACACGCGATGGCACCCAACCTCGGCCGCGGTGCCTGCGAGGCGATCGTCGACGCCTCCGCGCTCGCCGTCCTGCTTCGCGACCACCCCGTCACCGAAGCCCTCCTTCGCTACGACCGCGCGCGCCGGCACCGCACCCAGCGACTCGTGCGGGCCTCCCGGATACTGGCCGGAGTCGCGACCGCCACCCGGTTCACCACCGCGCGCAACGCGGCGGTCCGCGCCACCTCGAGATTCGCCTGACGCCCCGGGTTTCCTCCGAACCGAACCCACGGCCCTCCGCCGGGTCGTAGCGTTCGGGCGCATGAGCCCCGAATTGGAAGGGCACGGTGGCGATCACGCCGCCGCTGTGGCCCGCGCACACGGTGTCGAGACGATGTTCACCCTCTCCGGCGCCCACGTCTTCCCCCTGTACGACGCCGCGGTGAAAGGCGAGTCGAGGATGCGTCTCGTCGACGTGCGACACGAGCAGACGGCGGTGTTCGCGGCGGAGGCGACCGGCAAGCTCGAGCGGCATCCGGGCCTTGCGGTACTTACCGCCGGGCCGGGCGTCACGAACGGGATCAGCGCCGTCACGCAGGCCCACTTCGCGGGCTCGCCACTGGTCGTACTGGGCGGCCGCGCCCCCAATGCGCGCTGGGGCACGGGCAGTCTCCAGGAACTGGATCAGCCCCCGTTGTTCCGGTCGGTCACCAAGTTGTCGGAGACGGCCCGCACCGTCGGTGAGGTCGGCCCGACGGTGGATGCGGCGTTCACCGCGGCCGAATCCCCGCATCGCGGACCGGCTTTCGTTGATGTCCCGATGGACGAGTTGTACGGACGAGTGACGGCGCCGCGGCCGCAGGCGCATGTGCGTTCCCGCCTCGAGCCGGATTCGGAGGACCTGGCCGAGATCGCCCGGCTGCTGACCAGCGCGGAACGGCCCCTGCTCGTCCTGGGCACCGATGTGTGGGCGGACGGCGCCGAGAACGCGGCCCTCTGGTTCGTCGACGAACTGGGCATACCGGTGATCACCAACGGCATGGGACGCGGCATCGTCCCCGGCGGTCATCCGCTGCTCGTCAGCAAAGCACGGAGCGCGGCGGTCGGCACGTGCGATCTCGTGCTGGTCGTGGGCACCCCGCTGGATTTCCGGCTCGGGTACGGACGGTTCGGAGGCCGCGACGGCGGGCCGGCCGCCCAGGTCGTGCACATTGCGGACTCCCCCGGCCAGATCTCGGCACATGCCGAACTCGCGGCCTCCGCGGCCGGGGATCTCACGGCGTGCTTCGACGGCATTCTCTCGGCCTTGTCCGCAAGGCCGGATATTCGTGCGTGGGCGGACCGGTTGCGCGCTCTCACGCTCGAGGCGGCCGCTCGCGATACCGCGCTGCTGTCCGCCGACTCGGACCCCATCCATCCGGCCCGCATCTACGGTGAGCTTCTCCCGCGTCTGGCCGACGACGCCGTCGTCATCGGGGACGGCGGTGACTTCGTGTCCTTCGCGGGAAAGTTCGTGGAGCCGCGGAAGCCGGGCCTGTGGCTCGATCCCGGACCGTACGGATGCCTCGGTGCCGGTCTGGGGGCGGCGATCGCGGCGCGGATAGCGCGGCCGTCGAGCCAGGTCGTGTTGCTGCTCGGCGACGGAGCCGCCGGGATGTCGCTGATGGACGTCGACACCCTGGTGCGGCACCGTCTGCCTGTGGTGATCGTGGTGGGGAACAACTCGGCGTGGGGGCTCGAGAAGGGGCCGATGCAGATGTTGTACGGGTATGACGTCGCGGCAGACCTCACCCCCGGCACCCGCTACGACCAGGTAGCGGTCGCGTTGGGTGCCGGGGGTGAGATGGTCGCCGATCCCCGGGCGATCGGCCCGGCCCTGGACAGGGCTTTCTCGTCGGGGGTCCCCTATGTGGTGAACGTTCTCACCGACACGGAGGCGGCCTATCCTCGCGCGACCACGGGCATCTGAAAGGCCCGTAAACAACAACTGGCCGCAGCGATGAACATCAGCTGCGGCCAGAGGTAACGAAAGAATAACGCGGAGCTTTCGAAACCGTAAGTCGCGCTCAGGTGAACTCTGTCACATCGCGGTTCGTTCCCAGACTCGGTGGGTACCGAGCAGCTCCAACACCGCGCTGACGGCGTCTTCCGGACCGGTCGCAGAGACCACGCCCGGTGCCGCGACGCCCTCGAACAACGCCCGGCCGTCGCCCCACGCGGCAACCGCCTTCTGATGCCGGAGCGTCTCGTCGACGAGGAGCCGTGCCCGCGGGTCGGGTGCGGGGGTGGCGAAGAGAACCGCGTCGAACTCGACGGACCGTGCGGTGAGGAACGTTCGGGAGATCGGAACAACGCCGCCGAGCTTCCCGCCGTGCGGTGCGATGACCAGCGGCACACAATCCGCGCCGTCGATCGCCTTCACCGCGGCCTGCACCTGATCGAGGTCGCTGGTGTCGTCCGCGACGACACCGATGATGCGGCCCTGAACCGGCCATGTCTTGCCCACCTGCGACAGCGCCGGGCTCGGGGCAGGATCGACGAGTTCGATCGTGGGTGCGGGCGCCTCGAGACCGAGCCCTGCCGCCACCGTCGCGCACAGATCGGCGTCGATGTTGGCGAGGATCTGGAGCTGACGCTCCTTGATCGTCTGCTCGTAGCACTTGCCGAGTTCGAAGGTGTACGCGTACGCGACGTGTTCCTTCTCGATCTCCGACAGGCTCTTGTAGAACTGGCGGACCTGCGAGTAGTGGTCGTCGAAGCTCCGCGAGAGGGCGCGTTCCTTCTGGGCCGCCGGCAGCTCGACCGGGAAGTCGATGAAGGCCCCTTCGTCGGCACCGGCGAAGAACGGACATCCCCCGTCCAGCGAATTCGGCTTGTACGGCGCGACGCCCTTGTGGACCGCGTGCTGGTGGAACCCGTCGCGCAGCATGTCGTTGACGGGGGCGTGCGGGCGGTTGATCGGAATCTGGCCGAAGTTCGGCCCGCCGAGCCGGGTGAGCTGGGTGTCCAGGTAGGAGAACAGGCGCCCCTGCAACAGCGGGTCGTCGGTGACGTCGATACCGGGCACGAGGTGGCCGGGATGGAACGCGACCTGCTCGGTCTCCGCGAAGAAGTTGGTGGGGTTGGCGTTGAGCTCCATGGTGCCGATGATCTGCACCGGAGCGAGTTCTTCCGGCACGATCTTCGTCGGGTCGAGCAGATCGATGCCCTCGAAGGTCTGTTCCGGATTGTCGGGGAACACCTGCACCCCGAGATCCCATTGCGGGTATGCCCCGGCCTCGATGGCGTCGGCCAGGTCGCGGCGGTGGTAGTCGGGGTCGAAGCCGTTGATCATCTGGGCTTCTTCCCACACCAGGGAGTGCACGCCCAAGCGCGGCTTCCAGTGGAACTTGACGAGAGAAGTCTCGCCCGCCTCGTTGACGAGCCGGAAGGTGTGGACGCCGAAGCCCTCCATCATCCGGTACGAGCGCGGAATACCGCGGTCGGACATGTTCCACATCGTGTGCGCGGTGGCCTCGGTGTGGAGCGAGACGAAGTCCCAGAACGTATCGTGCGCGCTCTGTGCCTGCGGAATCTCCCTGTCGGGGTGCGGCTTTCCGGCGTGGATGATATCCGGGAACTTGATGGCGTCCTGAATGAAGAAAACGGGAATGTTGTTACCGACCAGGTCGAAAGTGCCCTCGTCGGTGTAGAACTTGGTCGCGAATCCACGCGTGTCGCGAACGGTGTCCGCCGAGCCTCTCGAACCGAGAACAGTCGAGAACCGAACGAAGACAGGCGTTTCCGCGCCCTTCTTCAAGAACCCGGCACGGGTCACCGTCGTGGCTGCACCGTTGGCGCGGAACACTCCGTGAGCGGCGGCGCCTCGCGCATGGACTACACGCTCGGGAATGCGTTCGTGGTCGAAATGAGTGATCTTTTCGCGGAAGTGATGGTCCTGCAAAAGAACAGGCCCGCGTGCCCCTGCCTTGAGGGAATGATCGGTATCGGTGAGACGCGCGCCCTGCGCGGTGGTGAGGAATGCGCCGCTCTGGGCGCGGGCACCGTCGATGTCGACCTTGTTGCCCGTCGCGGTCACGCCCGCCGGCTGCTGCTGGTCGGGCTTCGTTCCGGGAGCATCAACCGGTGTCGTGGGTTCTGTGAGCTGTGGCTCGATGGACGCGGGTGCGCCCGGAACCTTAGGGGGTTGCCCTGCCATATCGAAAACTCCGATCGGTAAGTGCGCGATGGTTCTCTTCGAGTACCCGAATGCCCCCGCGACAAACCGATTCGGCGCGCTCTCAATCCTGTGTGGTCTCCTGGGTCTCACCGAGCATCTTCTGTATCTCCCCTTCCGTGCGTGTCTTGCCTATTCCGGCCGCCGACAGCACGCCGGAACCGTTCTCCACTTCGAGCACCGCGAGAAGGATGTGCTCGCTCCCCACGTAGTTGTGCCCGAGGCGCAGCGCCTCCCGGAACGTCAGCTCGAGGATCTTCCGGACCTGCGCGTCGTACGGGATCAGTTCGGGCATCGACTCACTCGACGGAGCAGGCAGGGCGCTTGTGATCGAGGTGCGCAGCGCCTCGAGATCGATCCCCTGGGCAATGAGCGCCTGCGCAGCGAACGAGTCCGTGTCGGTGAGGAGGCCGAGAGCGAGGTGCGCCGGCGCGATCTCGGGGTTGCCCGCGGCCCGGGCTGCGTTCATCGACGCCATGACGACGTTCTTGGCACGTGGCGTGAATCGGGAGAACCCCTGCTCGGGATCCAGGTCGTTCTCTCGCTTCGGAACGAATCGCTTCTGGGCCGCCTGTTTGGACACGCCCATGCTGGCGCCGATCTCGGACCACGACGCTCCCGAGCGTCGCGCCTGATCGACGAAGTGGCCGATGAGGTGATCCGCGATGTCGCCCAGGTGATCTGCGGCGATCACGGCGTCGGAGAGTTGGTCGAGGACGTCGGGATGGACTTGCTTGATTCCTTCGATGAGGTCGTCGAGCCGGATGGGATGGGTCGGTCGTAGGGGTTCCATGCGTCAACGCTAGGTTGACGATCCAGGCTCGTCAACCCTTGGTTGACGGCCGTTCCGGCTCAGGTAGCGGGGCTCAGGCGCCGCCCTCCGGTTATCGTCGAGTGCATGACGCGACGAGTGAGTGTGTGGGGCGGCGGGTTCTGGCTGAGCGGAAAGACCCGGGAGGCTGCGCTCGACGCGGCCCGTGAACTCGACGATCTGGGCTACGAGCGACTGTGGACGTCGGGTGGATTCGGCGAGGGCGTTCCGCCCGTGTACGGCGAAGTCCTGAATGCGACGACGCGCCTCGGCGTCGCGAGCGGCATCGTCAGCATCTGGCATGCGGAACCGGCCGACGTTGCCGCGACCGTCGCGCGCTTCGAGGAGGAACACCCGGGCCGGTTCCTGCTCGGCGTGGGCACCAGCCATGCTCCCGTCGTCGACGCGAAGGCTGCGCACACCTACACCAAGCCGTACAGCCACATGGTCGAGTACCTCGACGCGCTCGACGCCGCCCAGCCGCCGGTTCCCGCCGAGCGCCGTGTCCTCGCGGCCCTCGGCCCGCGCATGCTCGCCCTGTCGGCGGCACGAGCGTCCGGCGCTCATCCGTACTTCGTTCCTGCGGAACACACCGCGCAGGCACGCGAAATCCTCGGAGCCGGTCCGTTGCTCGCCCCGGAGGTCGCCGTCGTGCTCGAGAGCGACGAGGACACCGCTCGTGGCATCGCGCGCGAATACATGCGCGGCTACCTGTCACTGCCGAACTACTCGAACAACCTGCGGCGTCTGGGGTACACCGAGGACGACGTGGCCGGCGGAGGCAGCGACCGGCTGATGGACGCGCTGATTCCGTGGGGCGATCTCGACCGCGTCGTCGCCGGCATCGACAAGCATTACCGCGCGGGCGCCGACGAAGTGGCGATCCAGGTGCTGACGGCCGATCCCAACGCGTTCCCGGCCGCCGACTACCGCGAACTGGCAGCGGCGCTCATCAGCTGAACGCCGTCCCGCGGAGCGTCAGTCCGTGCGCTCGAACCGGTCCGGGAGCCGCAGGTAGAGACGGTCGACGAGGGGCAGCAGCGCAACGGTGATGCCCGTGACGACGAGCACGCCCAGCGCGAAACCCGAGAGCACGTCGTGCACGTAGTGCACGCCGCCGGCAACCCGGGAGAACCCCAGCAGCACCGCCACGGGCGCAACGAACCAGATGATGCGCGGGACGGCCAGAACGCAGGCGGTCGCCAGCGACGCGGCGATCACCGAGTGGTTCGACGGCCACGACCAGTCGCCCACTTCGGGGCACTCGAGGACGGTCGTCACGTCGAATGCCCGGCACGGCCGGGGTTCGGTGATGACGAGTTTGACGAGCTCACTTGTCAGGTACGCCACCACGGCTCCTGCGCCACCGGCCACCATGATCCGGAGCGCGCGGCGGTCGCGCAGCCAGGACCGCACCGCCAGCACGGCAAACGTCGCAACCAGTACCAGCGGCCCCTTCTCCGCAATCACACCCGCCAACGCCGCCAGCGGCGACGCCTCGATGGCGCGGGCGATTGCGGTGTACAACTCCTCGTGCACAGGGACAGCCGCCAGTGCGAGGAAAGCCAGGACTACGGCGGTGAGCATCGCACGCCGGAGCGTCGCCCGGGACAAGCGCGTACGAACGGCGGGTGAAGCCTCGACGAAACTCATGGCACGACGCTATCGCGGCGCCGCACCGAGTCGTAGACCGGCAGGTAGCCGCGATGCACGCGGCCCGGCCGATCGCTACTCGGCCGTTTCCAGGGAGTCCTCCTCCGCGTAGTGCGCGAGAAGTTCTTTTTCGCCGTCGCGCTTCGGGTACACGAAGAACACCAGCAGAGCTCCGAGGACCACGATCACGATCGCTGCGGCGTACGCACGATCGTCACCGTCGAGAAAGGCGGTGCGGGCCGCGGACATGATCTGCTCCGCATATTGCGGGTTGCTCTCCGCGACGTGCACAGCACCCGCAAACGACTTCTCGAGGGCTGCCTGCGTTTGCTCGCTGACGGACTGAGCGTCCGGTGCGCTTGCGATCGTCGCCGCCCACGAAGCCGTGTAGCCGGCAGTCAGGAGTCCACCGAGAGTCGACTGCATGATGGCGCCACCGAGATCCCGCTGCAGATCCGAGGTACCCGATGCCATTCCGGCCCGTGAGACCGGAACCGAACTCGTGAGCGAGTGGGAGGCGGGTGTCCCTGCGAGGCCGATGCCGGCACCGATCAACATGAATACGAGGGCGATCGACCAGTAGCGGGCGTTCTCGTCCCACAGCACCAGCGCCAGGACCAACGCGAGCGCAATCGGCACGTATCCCGACAACAACGTGAACCGGGAACCGTACGCCTCCACGAGTTTCGCGGACTGCGGCGCCACCAGCACCATCACCGCTGCGGCCGGCAAGGCAGCCGATCCCGCCGCCAGTGTCGAATACCCGAGAACGTTCTGTAGATACTGCTGGCTGACGTACATCGATCCCATCAGCGATCCGAACACGATGATGCCCGCCACCGCCGCGACCCAGAAGATTCGGCGACGCGCGACCCGCAGGTCGAACAGCGGGTTCGGCGCCCGAAGCTGGCGGATGACGAACACGGCCCCGGCTGCCAGTGCGATCACGCCCGCGGAGACGGCGGTGGTCTGCATACCGCTCACCGGCGCGAAGGTGATGCCGAGAACGAGCGACCCCACCATTACGACAGACACGACCCCGCCGAGGTGGTCGACCGGAGCGGTGGACTCGTTGACGTGCCTCGGGACGAACACGATTGTCAGGAGGAGGGCAGCCACCGCCAGCGGAATCGTCACCAGGAAGACCGATCCCCAGTAGAACCACTCGAGCAGTGCTCCTGCCACGAGCGGGCCGAGCGACGTGAGACCACCGCCGATGGCGGACCACAATGCGATCGCCCGGGTCCGCGCCGCACCCGACCACAACGCGGTGATCAATGCCAGCGTTGTCGGGAAGGCCAGTCCCGCGGATATGCCACCGAGCACCCGCGCCAGAAACAACACCTCGGTGGTCGGCGCCAGACCGGCGAGTAGCGAGATCGGCACCGACAACGTCATGCCCAGCACCAGCATCGTTTTTCGGCCGTAGCGGTCGCCGACCGCACCGAGATAGAGCACCGACCCCGCCAAACCCAGCGAGTATCCGACCGCGATGAGGTTCAGGTCGGTCTGGCTGCTGTCGAATGCTTTCCCGATATCGGGCAGGGCCACATTGGCGACGGCGAGATTGAGATTCGCGACCGCCGCGACGAGGATGAGCGTTCCCAGCACCAGTGGCGCGCGGGCGGGCTTATCCGTCGTGGATGGGAGCACGAGAAACAGTGTGCGTCCTGCGACTCCGCGGGCACGCGTTGTTCGGCGAAGTGGTCCGTCCACGCCGAACCTGCGCCCGGAAAGTCACCGGGAACGAACAATTTTGTGCACCAACGGTTTGATCGTGACAAAACGGGTATAACCACCTCGGCAAAGAAGCAGTATGGGCTAGTCAATCTCTCTACCGAAGTCTCAAGGAAGGACCCGCGCGATGCTCGGACTCGGAATCCTCGGCTGGATCATCATCGGTGGTTTGGCCGGTTGGATCGGCAGTAAGTTCATGGGCACTGACGCCCAGCAGGGCATTCTCCTCAACGTTGTTGTCGGTGTGATCGGCGGCCTGATCGGCGGCTTCCTCCTGAAGCTGTTCGGTGTCGATGTCGAAGGCGGTGGGCTGATCTTCAGCTTCCTGACCTGCCTCCTCGGCGCTGTGATCCTGCTGTTCCTCGTCAAGGCTGTCACCGGCCGTGGTGTTCGCCGCTAAAGACTGAGGTAGCTCTTCCTGGGCCCGCCGACGACGCCGGCCCTCGAAGACTCTTCAACTCACCGACAAGGAAATGCCGGGCCCACACGGCCCGGCATTTTCGTTGTCTCCGCCACAGCCCGCTTCGTTTCGGGGCCTGCCGGCTCGGGTATTTCATGCCGTATGAGTATCGAAGATGGGCCCGGCGACACCCTCAGCCCGAGCGAGGGTCTCGACGCGGACGAAGTACGCAATGACGACGGCGACGAAGTTGTCGATCCGCCCGAAGGATGGAGCGAAGCCGACAAATTCGGCACCACACAGCGCGAAGAGCAGGAAGGCGAATCGCTCGACCAGCGGCTTGCCGAAGAAGAACCCGACATCGAGCCCGAAACACCGCCGGAAGTGCCGGTCGCGGTGATGCCGGACGACGAACTCACCGAAGACCTCGTGGACGAGGTCATCGATGAAGATCCGGACGAGGACGACGGCACCGTCAAACATGCGGAGGTAGTCGACGGGGTCATCGTCGAGGATTCCCGCGTGGATCGCGGCCAGATCGACGGTAGCCCCGAAGACGGCGAGTCGATCTTCCCCATCGTGGAGTGACAAAGGTGCAGATGCTCCGCGTCCCCGGCGGGCGCGGGGCATGGCCTTGCGGACTCGGCGATGCCTTAACGTTAGGACCGTGACCGACGGTCGGACACCGAGCGGTCGGACACCGAGCGGTCGGATGCAGCCGGACGATCTGGTTTAGTCCGCAGTGACAGCCTTCTCGAGGGGAATCGGATGATCGTCGACGTTGCCGCTGCGGGAGGAGTCGCACTCATCGAGCTCGGCATGGTGCTCACCCCCGGGCCGAACATGGTCTACCTGACGTCCCGCGCGATCGGACAGGGCCGACGCGCCGGCCTGGTGTCGTTGGCGGGCACGGGGGTGGGATTCCTCTGCTATCTGCTGATGGCAGTTGCCGGTCTGTCTGTCGTGTTCGGCGCGGTCCCTGCGGCGTTCACCGTGCTGAAACTGGCCGGCGCTGCGTATCTCGTATACCTGGCCTGGGGAATGATCCGCCCCGGCGGACGCGGCCTGTTCTCCCCTCGCGAACTGGATCCGGTAAGCGATCGCCGGCTCTTCGGGATGGGCCTTCTGACCAACCTGCTCAACCCGAAGATCGCCCTGATGTACGCCGCGCTGCTCCCCCAGTTCGTGTCTCCGGAATCGGGCCCGGTGTGGCTGCAACTCCTCCAACTCGGCGCGGTGCAGATCGTGATCGCAGTCGCTGTCAACGGGATGATCGTGCTCGGAGCGGCGAAGATCGCGGGCTTCCTGTTCGCCCGGCCGCGCGTGATGCTCGCGCAGCGATGGGCTGCCGGGACACTTCTGGCGGGTTTCGCGGTGAAGACTGCGCTCGGCAAAGGACCTGCGCCCGCCTGAGACGTGCGCCCCTTCGTGCCCGAGGCTATGTTCTGCGAGCGAACGCCACCATCGGCCGCTCGACCAGGACGTAACTGAGCACCATGAGTGCCGCGATCGCCCGCAACGGCTCGAGGAGAACATACCGACCGGCGCGCGGGGCCGCCGTCGCTGCTTCGGAACTCGCCTGAGGCTGCGCCACCGCAGTCGGCAACGGTGGAGAACCGGCGATACTCACGAGTTCGAACCCATCGCAGCCTCACTCACATACTGTAGGTTTGACTGTGCCCAATATATCCATCTTTCAGTTTGTTTTTGTTTCCGCGGAGTAGCCCTGCGGATATGCGCCGCTGCTCACTACGTTGAAGAAACCGGATCCATATCGGCCGGAAGGAATCGCTGATGTCCGATACTCCGAATCCAGGCAACACCGGATCACCCGGCCCCGGCTATTACCGCGACCCATCGGGAGTGATGCGCTGGTGGGACGGAGCCCGGTGGACCGACCGCGTACAGAACAGCGGTCCGCCCCCGTCTGCGCCCCAGCCACCACCCCCTCGGCCGCCGGAGAAGTCGCACACGCTGCGCAATGTCCTGCTCACGCTGATCGCGGTGTTCGTACTGGCAATCGGCGGGTGCCTCGCCTTCCTGGCGGTCACGGCAAATGAGGTCAACGAGGCGATCGAATCAGCGGAGGTGGACGACGCTGCTCCGGGCGGTCCGGACAACCCTCTGACGATTGCCGAGGGGCAACCGTTCGAGGTCTCCGGATTTCAATATGCACCAGGGTGGTCCGTCACCCAGGACACACTCGGTGACGTGCAGGTGGAGGGTCTCCGGGTCACGAATTCGCGGGACGAGACGGACAGCGCGATCGTAGAAATCAAGTTCATGAACGGAAACGAAGTGGTGGCCTTGGTCAACTGCACGACGGAGCAGATTCAGGTGGGGCAAACCACGTCCCTGAACTGCTTTGGGGCCGACGACTTTCCGGCGACGTACGACCGGATCACAATCAACGACGCCTTCTGATCCCGAATACCACTCACCGCTAGGGCAATCGATTCTCCACCGATCCGGTCGGAGACGGGCGACCCAACCGGCTGGCAGTCGATCCGCTGCCCGCTACCCAACTTCATGGGAGAAGGCGAGAGTCCGTGCGAGCCACGCGGTGCGCACTCGTCGCGCGGCAGTGGACAGACGCGCGCGGGGGAACAGGGCATCGAAACCGTGGAATCCGCCGGCCCAGACGTGCAGTTCGGCGTGGCCGCCGGCTGCCCAGATCCCGGCGGCGTAATCGACGACCTCGTCGCGGAAAACTTCGGCAGAACCGACGTCGATGTAGGCGGGAGGGAGGCCGGCAAGTTCGCGAGCTCGACTGGGCGAGATGTAGGCGGGGATCTCCTCATCGGAAAGGTCGGCCACGAGGGCGTTCCAAGCGAACTCGTTGGTCTCACGAGTCCAGACCCCGGGTCTGCCCGAGTACTGCCGGCTGGAAGTTGTGGTGTTGCGGTGGTCCAACATCGGGCAACTCAGGACTTGCGCGGCGATCGCGGGCCCACCCAGGTCACGGGCCATCAAGGCGAGACCGGCGGCAAGGCCCCCTCCTGCGCTCGTACCCGCGACCACGATGCGATCGGGATCGATGCCGAGATCGTCGGCGTGCTCGGCAATCCAGTGCAGCCCTCTGTAGCAGTCCTGGACGGGGGTGAGGCCTCCGTACTCGGGTGCGAGCCGATAGTCGACGGTGACCACAACAGCACCCATGGTATCGAGCCATTCCAACGGAATATCCAACTGGGAGAATCGGTCTCCCATGATCATGCCACCGCCGTGCATCCAATAGAGGCAGGGCGCCGCAGGTGCACGGTCTACAGGTATCAGGACGGTCATCGGGATCCCGCTGCCATTATCAGCAGGGACGGTGACCTCGCGTCTCTCTACCTCACGGCCCACGAGCACGGCCTCGAGCGGCGGAGTCGGCATCGCGCGGAGTTGGACCAGGATTTCGGGCGTGATCCGTGGGAGGAGCGGGAAATCGAGGAGTAGCGCATCGAGTTCGGGATCGAGCGCCGGGTAGGTCACAGGTGACATGTCGTTCCTCTGCTGGTTGTGTGACGGGATGGGCCGATCACAAGTCGGCCTTTCCGCCTATCGGTGTGTAATCGGTGCGGGGGTTCTCGCCGGTGACGAGGTCTTGGATCCTGGCGACGATTGCCTGCGCCGCCTCGTCCGCGAACAGACGGTGATGATCTGCCTCACTAGTCCAGCCTTCTGTGACATGGATGAGATCGGGGCGAGACGCGGAGCGACACACCAGATAAACCAGGCAGTGCTCACTGGAAGCGGGGTTGCCGTCGTCCATGCCTGTCAGCAGGACATCGACCAACCGATCCGCCATCCCCGGTTTCGCAGTCAAAAGGGCATTGAATCCGTATCCGACGGTCATGTCTTCTCCTCGGTTTCGAGTGCGATACTCCCGATCGGCGCCGGGTCGGTGGCCGATCAATCTCGGGCGATGCCTCTATTTGACGCGGTGAAGTGCAAGAACAGTAGACAGATACTCCCGCTTGCTTGCCTGATCCTCTATGGGTAAGGACTATCGGTTCGGAGCCGTGGTGAAATCGTGCACGTGAGGTTCGACGAACTGCGCGCCCTGCTCGACAGGCATGCGCAACCAACCGGAACGACCGCAATCGAAGGCCTGCACATCGCGAAGGTCGAACACTCCGGGCCGCCTTCGGTCGAGATGTCGGGCACCGTCCTCGCGGTTCTGGCACAGGGAGCCAAGCGCCTTGCAGTTGGCGATCAAGTGCACGAGTACCAGCCGGGTGACTATCTCGTCACTTCCATCGACCTGCCGGTGACCGGCACATTCGTCGGTGCAACTCCTGAGGCGCCCGCGCTCGGTTTTGCGCTCGTTCTGGATCCCTCAGCCATTGCCGATCTACTGCTGGATGTCCGCCCCGGCGATTTATCCCGCGTGCACCACAAGGTGACACCCGCCGTCGCGGTGGGCACTCTGACAAGCGAACTACTCGACGCCGCAATCCGTTTGATCCGATTGCTCGACCACCCTGGTGACCGCGCGGCGCTGGCGCCGCTGATCAAGCGCGAAATCCTATGGCGCCTGGTCACCGGGCAACACGGCACTGCGGTTCGCCAGCTCGGTCTGGCCGAGAGTGGCCTGCACCATATCGCGGGCGCAGTTCGCTGGATTCGCGATCATTACGACGAGCCCTTCCGCGTCGCAGACCTGGCACGGATGTCGGGGATGAGCCCGTCGGCGTTCTACCGCAACTTCCACATCGCCACCGCGCAGAGTCCGATTCGGTTCCAGAAACTCATTCGCCTTCAACGGGCCCGTCTTCTGCTGCTCTCGGACGGCCGTGACATCACCGCCGTTGCCCACCGCGTGGGCTACGACAGCCCCTCCCAGTTCAGCCGGGAGTATCGGCGCATGTATGGCATCTCCCCTAGCGCCACCCCACCGACCGCACAGATCCCGTGACGCTTTCGCCGGCCTGGCCTGCGGCGTACCACACCGAACACCGTCGTATTCGTGGCTCAAGAGCTTCCCCGGACAACGAAAAACGAGGCCCCGATCTCGTTCGAGTTCGTGACCTCGTTCGTTGCAGTTCGTGGAACTGCTCCTGGTGGGCGAAGGGGGACTTGAACCCCCACGTCCCGAAGGACACTGGCACCTGAAGCCAGCGCGTCTGCCATTCCGCCACTCGCCCGAGCAACGCAGAAAACAGTAACACAGCTCCTAATCAAACAACGATTCGCCTGGTCAGGGCGAAAACGGAGCCTCACGGGACCCCGGCGCACTACCGATCGGAACACGCAGGGGGTGCCACCCGGTCCAAACGTGGAAAAAGTGGATACCATGCAGTTGCACGATCTGCATCACGACACGCGGAGACCTGAAAGGGGGTCGCAATGGGCATCGCCCAACGATTCGAACGCAAGCTTCAGTCCGCTATCGGCGACGCTTTCGCCCGCGTGTTCGGCGGCGGCGTGGTTCCTCAGGAAGTCGAAGCTGCGCTGCAGCAAGAGGCGACCGACGGCGTCCAGCAGCTCGATCGAGGCCATACCCTGGCCCCGAACAAATACGTGATCACCATCAGCGAATCCGATCATGAGGCCCTCGCTGCCGACCGGGACTTGACTGTCAAGGCCTTCGCGCGTCACCTTGATGACTTCATCCGTGAACAGGGATGGCAGACGTACGGTGACATCCAGGTCGTCTTCGAGTCGTCGTCGGCACTGCACACAGGGCAGTTCCGGACTCGCGGCTCGGTTGATCCAGATGTGGGGCGCTCAGCGGCGCGCGCCCCGGCTCCGCGGAACCCGCAGATCCGCCCAACAGTGACACCCGAACCAGGAGTTGGCCCCATGACGCAGAACCCCGGCTACGAACCGAGCCGTGACCCCGCCGAGGCGGAACCGCAGTACGCACGCAACGGTCACGCGCACGTCGGCCAGGATCAGCGTTACGCACAGGGCTACAACAACGGCGCGGGCTACGCAGGTAGCCAGGCCTACAGCGACCCGCAGCAGGGCGGTTACGACAACCAGCCCCAGGGTGGCTACGGCGACCCCGCCCAGGGCGGATACGACCAGCAGGCCTACAGCGATCAGAACTACGATCCGCAGGGATACCAGCAAGGCTATTCCCAGCAAGGCGGCTACGACCAGCCTGCCGGTTACGACCAGCAGGGCGGTTACGACCAGCAGGCCTACGGCGCGCAGCCCCAGGCATACAGCCAGGACTACGGCCGCGACGGCGCTCAGCAGTACGGGCAGCCCGGCTACGACGATCGTTACCAGGCTCCGCAGCCGCAGGGCGGCGGATACGACCAGGGCTACGCCGACCAGGGTTACCAGGCTCAGCCGTACGGCCAGCAGGGCTACGCCGAGCCGGCATACGACCAGGGCTACGCGGCAGCAGAGCCGGCGTACGACCAGGGTTACGCGGGAGGTGGCTACCAGTCCCCCGCCGCCGGTCGTGTGCTGACGGCCACCCTGCAGCTCGAAGACGGCAGCGGCCGGTACTACCAGCTCCGTGAGGGCAGCAACATCATCGGTCGCGGGCAGGACGCACAGTTCCGTCTCCCCGACACGGGTGTCTCGCGTCGTCACATCGACATCCGCTGGGACGGCCAGGTCGCGATGCTTTCCGATCTCGGATCCACGAACGGCACCACCGTCAACGGCGCGTCCATCCAGGACTGGCAGCTGGCCGACGGCGATATCGTCCGGGCGGGCCACTCGGAAATCCTTGTGCGCATTCTCTGAGCTGCGGATATCCAGGGCCTACGGGGTCCGTCGACACCGTCCGACGCGTGTACTGCGCGTCGGACGCTGTATCGAGTCGGCCGTGTCCGTATTGTGAGTGACCGCAGCGCACCGGACGGCATATGCCGGTCGACCGAGCCGAAGGAGGATGAGCCGTGCAGGGGTTGATTCTGCAACTGACCCGGGCGGGTTTCCTCCTCCTGTTGTGGTTGTTCGTGTGGTCCGTGCTGCGCAGTCTGCGGTCGGACATCTATGCGGGGACTGCTCGACCGTTGCCTCGGTATTCGCCGAAGCAGTCGATGCTCCCGTCGCTGGGCCGCAACAAGACCGCCAAATATCTCGTGGTGACCCACGGTGCGCTCGCAGGCACCCGGATCACCCTGGGCACCCAGCCCGTCCTCATCGGCCGCGCCGACGACTCGACGCTGGTGCTGACCGACGACTACGCCTCGACCCGGCACGCCCGGTTGTCGCCGCGGGGATCCGACTGGTACGTCGAAGACCTCGGGTCGACCAACGGCACGTATCTGGATCGTGCGAAAGTCACCACCGCTGTCCGCGTCCCTCTCGGTACGCCTGTCCGAGTGGGTAAAACCGTGATCGAGCTCCGCCCGTGACCCTTGTATTGCGTTATGCCGCCCGCAGCGACCGCGGCCTCGTCCGATCGAACAACGAGGATTCCGTCTACGCCGGCGCACGTCTGCTCGCGCTTGCCGACGGTATGGGCGGGCATGCGGCCGGTGAGGTCGCCTCCCAGCTGATGATCGCCGCGCTCGCGCATCTCGACGACGACGAGCCCGGTGGTGACCTCCTCGGAAAGCTCGATTCCGCGGTCCGTGAAGGCAACGCCTCTATCGCCGATCAGGTGGACGAGGAACCCGAACTCGACGGGATGGGCACCACCCTCACGGCCATCCTGTTCGCCGGAAGCAAGCTCGGACTCGCGCACATCGGCGACTCCCGCGCTTATCTGCTGCGCGACGACCAGCTCACCCAGATCACCCGTGACGACACGTTCGTGCAGTCGCTGGTGGACGAGGGTCGTATCACTGCCGAGCAGGCCCACACCCATCCCCAGCGTTCGCTCATCATGCGCGCCCTGACCGGCGCCGAGGTCGAGCCGACGCTGACCGTCCGCGAAGCGCGGGCCGGCGACCGCTACCTGATCTGCTCGGACGGCCTGTCGGATGTCGTGAGCGACGAGACGATCGCCAACACGATGCGCGAGGGCACCCACGACGAGTGCGCCGACCGGCTCATCGAACTGGCGTTGCGCAGCGGTGGCCCCGACAACGTCACCGTGGTCGTCGCCGACGTGATCGACCTCGACTACGGGCAGAGCAAGCCGATTGTCGCCGGCGCCGCGTCGGGCGACAACGACGAGGACACTCCCCCTCCGAACACCGCTGCCGGACGCGCCGCCGCGATGCGCCCGCCGCGCGCCGCTCCGAAGCGTGTGATCGTCCAGGCGCCCGAGACGCCCCCGAAGAAGCGCAGCCGGCTGTGGTGGCCCGTCGTCATCCTCGCGCTGGTCGCGCTCCTCGCCGTCGGCTTGGTCGTCGGCCGCCAACTCGTCCGCAACAACTATTACGTGGGCGACAACAGCGGAGCGGTGACCGTCCTGCGCGGCCTGCCCGGAAACGTGTTCGGGTATTCGCTGCAGGAAGCCGCCCTCGTCGGATGCCTCACCGACGACGGCACGCTGACCCTCACCGCACCCGGTGATGCGCGGTGCCGGGTCATGCTCGTCGACGATCTGTGGCCTGCCGCGCGTGAACAGGTTCGCGCGGGCTTGCCGTCGGGCTCGCTCGAGGACACGAGCGCTCAGATGGAACGTCTCGCCGAGATGGATCTGCTGCCCGTGTGCTCCGTCGAGGAAACACCCCCGACCGAACCCACTCCGGCACCGCCGGCGACTCCGGCACCCGGAACGGACGGCACTGCCGCACCCGGCGTTCCTCCCGCCGAAGCTTCTGCGCCGGCACCACCGGCACCCGGGGTCGACGGTCAGCCGCTCCCCGCGCCCGAGACGACCGCGCCCGAGGTACCGGCGGCACCTCCTGCGCCGCCCCAGATACCCGGCCAGAACTGCAGGGTGGGCGCCTGATGTCGGTGACCCATGGCGCGGGGGCCTTCCCAAGTCCCCCGGGTGGCTTCGCTCCGGCACCGGTTCAGTCGACAGGTCGTAATACCGAACTTCTCCTGATCCTGGGTGCCATCGGCATCACCACGGTGTCGCTGATACTCGTCGAGGCGAGCCTCGAGCAGACGATCACCCCGGATCTCCTGAAGTACGGCGTGACGTACGCGGCGCTGTTCCTCGTCGCGCATCTCGCCGTGCGCCGGTTCGCCAAGTACGCCGATCCGTTCCTGCTGCCGATCGTGGCGTTGCTCAACGGACTGGGCCTGGTGCTCATCCACCGGCTCGACCTCGCCGACCAGGAGAACGCCCGCTACATGGGGGTGGAAGCGCCGTCACCCGATGCCACCCAGCAGGTGCTGTGGACCGCGCTCGGAATCGTGCTGTTCATCGCGGTCCTCGTGTTCCTGCACGACTACCGTCTGCTCGCGCGGTACAGCTACACCCTCGGCCTGATCGGACTGGTCGCGCTCGCGATTCCGGCGCTGCTGCCGTCCCGGTTCTCCGAGGTCAACGGCGCGAAGATCTGGATCAAGCTGCCCGGATTCAGCATTCAGCCGGGTGAGTTCGCCAAGATCCTGCTGATCATCTTCTTCGCGTCGGTGCTCGTCGCGAAACGCGATCTGTTCACCACCGCCGGCAAGCATTTCCTCGGCATGGACTTCCCCCGGGCTCGTGATCTCGGCCCGATCCTCGCGGCCTGGGTTCTCTCCATCGGTGTGATGGTGTTCGAGAAGGACCTCGGTACGTCGCTGCTGCTGTTCACCACCGTTCTCGTGATGCTGTACATCGCGACCGAACGCGTCGGCTGGCTGGTGATCGGCTTCTCGCTGCTCGCGGTCGGGTTCTATTTCGCGTACCAGATGTTCGGCCACGTCCGGGTGCGTGTCGAGACGTGGCTCGACCCGTTCGCCGATTACAACAACACCGGCTACCAGATCTCCCAGTCGCTGTTCGGTCTCGCGACCGGCGGTGTCGCGGGTACCGGTCTCGGAAGCGGACGGCCGATCCAGGTGCCGTTCGCGAAAACCGACTTCATCGTCGCCACCATCGGTGAGGAACTCGGGCTCATCGGGCTCGCCGCCATCCTGCTGCTGTTCCTGATTCTGGTCATCCGGGGCCTTCGCACCGCCCTGGCGATCCGTGACAGCTTCGGCAAGCTCCTCGCCGCCGGCCTGTCGTTCACCCTGGCGGTCCAGCTCTTCGTGGTGGTCGGAGGCGTGACGAAGTTGATCCCCCTGACGGGCCTGACCACACCGTTCGTGTCGTACGGCGGTTCGTCTCTGCTCGCCAACTATCTACTCCTGGCACTGCTGATGAAGATCTCCCATGCTGCCCGCGAGCCTGTGGTTCCGCGGAAGAAGGCCACGCCGATCGCGGACGCGCCGACGGAAATGTTGGGGCGCGAATGAACGGTCCGCTTCGTAAGGTTGCGATGGCGGTGATGTTCATGGTCGTCGCTCTTCTCGCCAACGCCACGTATGTGCAGGTCATCGAGGCCGATGACCTGCGCACCGATCCGCGCAACTCCCGCGTGCTGATCGACGAGTACTCCCGTCAGCGCGGTCAGATCGCCGCAGCCGGGCAGGCGCTTGCCGTCTCGATCCCGACCGACAGCCGCTACAAGTACCTGCGTGAATATCCGGCGCCGCCGAATCAGCCCATGAGCCCGCTCGCCTACGCGCCCGTCACCGGCTTCTACTCGATGCAGTACGGCAGCACCGGACTCGAGCGCTCCGAGGATGCGCTGCTCAACGGGTCCGACAACCTGCTGTTCGGCCAGCGACTGTTCGATCTGGTCTCCGGACGCAATCCCCGTGGCGGCAACGTCGTCACGACGATCGACCCCGTCATGCAGCAGGTCGCCTACGACGAACTGACGAGCAGGGGCTACACCGGTTCGGTCGTCGCGATCGAACCCAGCACGGGCCGGATCCTGACCATGGTGAGCACGCCCAGTTACAACCCCAACCGTCTCTCCGGACACGACGGGGCAGCGACGTCGGCGGCGTGGGACGAACTCAACGCCGATCCCGACAAGCCGATGCTCAACCGTGCGATCTCGCAGACCTATCCGCCGGGGTCGACCTTCAAGGTCGTCGTCACGGCCGCGGCCCTCGAGTCCGGCGTCACCCCGGACACCCAGCTCACCGCTGCCCCGAACATCACCCTGCCCGACACGGCGACCACCCTCGAGAACTACGGTGGTGCCGCGTGCGGTGGCGCACCTACGGTGACGCTGCGTGAGGCGTTCGCGCGGTCGTGCAATACCGCCTTCGTCGAAATGGGCATCGCCACCGGGCGGGAAGCCCTCGTCGACCAGGCCGAAGCGCTGGGAATCGACGAAAACATGGAAGTGCCACTGCCGGTCGCGCCCAGCACCATCGGGCCCATCCCGGACGGGGCCGCTCTGGGCCAGACGAGCATCGGGCAGCGCGACGTGGCGCTCACCCCGCTCGAGAACGCGTCGATCGCCGCGACCATCGCCAACGGTGGTGTCCGGATGGAGCCGTATCTCGTCGAGCGTCTGCAGGGCCCCGATCTCGCGGTGCTCGAGGAGACCACACCGGAGTCGCTCGGCCAGGCCATTGCGCCGGAGGTCGCCGCGACCCTCACCGACCTGATGGTGGGTGCCGAGGACTTCGCCGGAGGCCAGGGCATCCCCGGTGTGAAGATCGCGTCGAAGACCGGGACCGCGGAGCACGGCAGCGATCCTCGCAACACCCCGCCGCACACGTGGTACATCGCGTTTGCGCCGGCGCAGCAACCCACTATCGCCATCGCGGTGATCGTGGAGGACGGTGGCGACCGTGCACTCGCCGCGACCGGCGGCTCAGTGGCCGCGCCCATCGGACGAGCCGTGATCTCGGCCGGGTTACAGGGAGGCTGACATGGCTTTGAGCAACGGCGCCATGATCGCCGACAGATATCGACTCCAGCGCCTCATCGCGACCGGCGGCATGGGACAGGTGTGGGAGGGACTCGACACCCGGCTCGACCGGCGCGTCGCGGTCAAGGTGCTCAAGGCCGAACTCTCGGGCGACGAGGACTTCCTCGCGCGCTTCCGGTTCGAGGCGCGCACCACCGCACAGCTGAACCACCCGGGCATCGCCGGGGTGTTCGACTACGGCGAGACCACCGACACCGAAGGCCAGTCCATCGCCTACCTGGTGATGGAACTGGTCCACGGCGAACCGCTCAACGCGGTGCTTTCGCGGGTGGGCCGGCTTTCGCTTCCTCACGCCCTGGACATGCTCGAGCAGACCGGGCGTGCGCTGCAGGCCGCGCACAATGCCGGTGTCGTGCACCGCGACGTCAAGCCCGGGAACATCCTCATCACGCCCACGGGGCAGGTGAAGATCACGGACTTCGGCATCGCGAAGGCCGTCGACGCGTCTCCGGTCACCCGCACCGGCATGGTGATGGGAACCGCCCAGTACATCGCCCCGGAGCAGGCTCTCGGGCAGGAGGCGACCTCCGCGAGTGACGTGTACTCGCTGGGCATCGTCGGCTACGAGGTGCTGTCGGGTCGCCGCCCGTTCCTCGGCGACAGCGTGGTGACGGTCGCGATGAAGCACGTCCAGGAGACACCGGCTCCGCTGCCGAACGATCTCCCGGCCGAGGTGCGCGAACTCATCAGCATTGCGATCTCGAAGGACCCGCTCCAGCGCTATTCCAACGGCGGCGAGTTCGCGAACGCGGTGGCCGCGGTGCGCTCGGGCCGGGCTGCGCCTCCGCCCGGCAACGTGCCGCCGGTGACCAGCGCGAATCGCGTCCTGCCGCCCGGGGTTCCGGGCACCTCGGCGCCGACTGCCGCCACGCGCGCGCTCGATCCGAATCAGTACTACTCCCCGACCGCCTACACCCAGCCGCAGACCGGTGCACTGCCCCCGACAGCGGGACAGCCGCCCGTCTCGGGACCGCCGACGACGGGTGGGCCGGCCGGCGACGGTGACGGCGGCAAACGCGGGCCGAGCCCGACTGCGTTGGCGTGGGCCGCGGGTGCGGCGATCCTGCTCGCCCTGGTGACGCTGGGGATCGTCTTGTTCGGCGGGGACGACGAGGGAACGCGAACACCCGGACCGTCGCCGACGACCCAGATCACGACGACCCGTCCCTCGACGACCACGACGACGCGGCCCCCTCGGACCACCACGATCACCGAGGAAACCGTGCCTGCCCCGGCCCCGGTCGAGACACCGACTTTCGACGCACCCACCACGACCGTCCCGCCGACCACCACGGTGCCGCCGACGACGGATGCTCCCACCACGACCGTCCCCACAACCACGAACGCGACAACCACACCCACCACGACCACGGTGACGGCGCCGGACGCCGGCGAGACCGACGGTGAGGCGGACGGAGACGCAGACGGCGGGGACCCAGATCCCGAAGCCAGCAACGGTACGAACAACGCACCGCCGGACACCCAAGGAACGTCATGACCACACCGCGCAAGCTCTCCTCTCGGTACGAGCTGGGTGAGATCCTCGGCTTCGGCGGCATGTCCGAGGTACACCTCGCGCGGGACACACGGCTCGGCCGGGACGTGGCGATCAAGGTTCTGCGTGCGGATCTCGCGCGCGATCCCACGTTCTATCTGCGTTTCCGTCGCGAAGCACAGAACGCCGCGGCGCTCAATCATCCCGCGATTGTCGCGGTCTACGACACCGGCGAGGCCGAGACCGATGCCGGGCCGCTGCCCTACATCGTCATGGAGTACGTCGAGGGCGACACCCTGCGCGACATCGTTCGCCGCGACGGCCCGATGGCACCCAAGCGCGCGATGGAGGTCATCGCCGACGTCTGCGCAGCGCTGGACTTCAGCCACCGCAACATGATCGTGCACCGGGACGTAAAGCCCGCGAACGTCATGATCAACAAGGCCGGGGCCGTGAAGGTCATGGACTTCGGCATCGCCCGTGCGTTGTCGGACGCCGCCAGCCCCATGACGCAGACCGCCGCCGTGATCGGTACGGCCCAGTACCTGTCGCCCGAGCAGGCGCGCGGCGAGCAGGTCGACGCGCGGTCGGACGTGTATTCCGTCGGCTGCGTGCTGTTCGAAATCCTCACCGGCGAACCGCCGTTCAAGGGCGACTCTCCCGTGGCGGTCGCATACCAGCACGTCCGGGAGGATCCGCCGCTGCCGTCGTCGGTGAATCCGTCGATTCCGCACGAGCTCGACTCGGTGATCCTGAAGGCGATGGCGAAGAATCCCGCCAACCGCTACCAGTCCGCAGCCGAGATGCGCAGCGACCTGATCCGGGTACTCAACGGTCAGCGACCCAGCGCTCCGATGGTGATGACCGACGAGGACCGCACCACCCTGCTCGACTCCGCGGATACGAATCCGGGACGGCACGCGCGAGTGGCGCCGGCCGCCCCGGCGGGTGCTGCGGGGAGCAGTGATTCCGGTGGAGGCGGCGGGTCGGTCACCAAGCGCGTGCTCCTCGGTCTCGTCGCGCTGGTGGTCGTGGGCATCGTGGGTGTGTTCCTGTGGTCGCTCGGTCCCGGTTCGACCGCCGCACAGGTGGCGGTCCCCGATGTCCGGAACCTGACCTCGGATGTGGCGGAGAACCAGCTGCAGGACGCCGGTTTCCGGGTGTCGATCCAGCAGAAGAACGATCCGGTGGTGGCACGTGGCAACGTCATCAACACCCGGCCCGTCTCGGGTACGCAGGTCGAAGAGGGATCGACCGTGACACTCGAGGTGTCGAGCGGGCCGGAGCAGGTGCAGATCCCCCGCCTCACCGGAATGTCGCAGCAGCGGGCCGCGCAGGAGCTCGCCGCCGTGGGTCTGCGTCTCGGCTCGGACGTGCAGCGAGCGCCGTCGGACGCCGACGATGTGGATCTCGTGGTCGGACAGAGCCCGGCCGCGGGCGCGAGCATCGAGCGTGACGGCGAAGTCACCATCACGCTGGGAAGCGGACCGGAACAGGTTCGGGTGCCCAACGTGGTCGGTCAGGCCACCGCCGTGGCCACCGGCAACATCGAAGGTGCCGGCTTCGAGGTCGTCGTCGAGCAGGTCGACTCGAGCGAGCCGGACGGCACTGTGGTGTCGACGAGCCCCGCGGGCGGCGCGTCCGCAGCACAAGGGTCGACGGTGACGATCAAGGTCTCCAACGGTGACCGCGTCGAGATGCCGGTGGTCACCAACCGCTCGGTGTCGGAGGCGCTGTCGGCGCTGCGGAGCGCCGGGTGGACCGGCTCCGCGTCGGATCTCGTGCAGACTCGTGAAGCCACGCTGTCCCCGGACCTGGTGGGCACCGTGATCACCCAGGCGCAACCTCCGGGCTCGGAGATTTCCAAGACCCAGACGATCACGATCGGTGTCGGAGTTCTCGGTATCCGCTGATCGCTCCCGCGTGACGACGAAGGTCCCGGACATCATGTCCGGGACCTTCGTCGTAGTGCGTGCGGGTCAGGCAGCGCCACCGTCGAGCGCGCGTGCCATTTCGGCCTCCAGCTGCGCGACGAGAGTCTCCTCCGGCGCCTCGCCGCACATCCCGAGCCAGTTCGCGAGCATCCGGTGACCACCTTGGGTGAGCACGGACTCGGGGTGGAACTGCACGCCGTGGATCGGCAACTCGGAGTGGCGCAACGCCATGATGACGCCGCTCTCGGTGTGACCGGTCGCCTCGAGCTCGGCGGGCATGGTTTCGGGAAGGACGGTCAGCGAGTGGTAGCGCGTGGCGGTGAAGGGACTGGGCAGGCCCGCGAGAACACCGGTGTCGTTGTGCCGCACGACGCTGGTCTTGCCGTGCAGCAGTTCAGGGGCCCGGTCGACCGTCGCGCCGAAGGCGACCCCGATCGACTGGTGTCCCAGACATACGCCGAGCAGCGGAGTGCTCGTGTCGGCGCACGCCTTGACGAGGTCGATGCTCACGCCCGCACGCTCGGGGGTGCCCGGTCCCGGGCTCAGCAGCACACCGTCGAAGTCCTGGGCGACACGGGCCAGGGCGCCGGGCGCGGTGAGCCGGTCGTCGTCGTTGCGCCACACGTCGGCCGTCGTGCCGAGCTGCCCGAGATACTGGACCAGATTGAAGACGAAGCTGTCGTAGTTGTCGACGACCAGGATGCGCATGCCACGAGAGTACCCACAGGTCAGCGGGCGGGCGCGCCCCCGGTATAGGCGGGAACGGACTTGTCGTCACCCGCGGTCTGCGTGTAGCCCAGCCCGTAGCGGGTCGCGTACTGCTTGTACAGCCGGATACCCGGTTCGGCCCCGAGGGCAGCCTCGAGACGCGACCGGTCGCCGAGGGCGGTGATGACGTAGGGCGGGGAATACGTGCGGCCGTGGAGCAGCAGAGTGTTGCCGATACAGCGCGGCGCCGACGTCGCGACGATCCGCTGGTCCTGCATCGAGATGGCCTCGGCGCCGCCGGCCCACATCGCATTGAGCACGCTCTGGACGTCCTGCTGGTGCACCACGAGGTCGTCCGGCGACGCACCGGACGGATACTTACCGTCGGCGTCGCGCGACGCATCGGTCAGGGTCACCGTGATCCCCGGTCCGCGCAGAGCCGTCTGCCCCGCCGGATCCGCGACGGCGGAAAGTTCGTCGAGCACGGACGCGACGTCGCCGTCGGTCGCGGCGACGCGGGCCTGCACCTGCGCGACCTGCTGGGCGAGGTCGTCACGGGTGGTCGCGAGGTCGTCGGTTCCGGATTGTGCGGCCCGGACCAGATCGGACAGGCGCGGCGAGTCACCGACGCGGAGTTCGTTGCCGTCGGAGACGCCGCGGGTGGTACCGATCAACAGACCGCCCACGAGGCACACGGCCAGGGTCGCGGAACCCCAGGCCACTCGACGCGGCCGCCACTCGGACACCTCACCCCTCCGTTCCGGCCTTACGTTAGCGTGAACAGGACAGCGTTAGCGTATACAGCACAGGTAGCTGCCCAACTTACTCCGCTCGTCCGGCACGGGCGGAGTCGCAAGAACGAGGACACGATGCCCAAGTCGAAGGTACGTAAGAAGGACGACAGCGCGGCCCCCAGGACGGTGAGCCGCACACCGGTGAAGGTGAAAGCTGCGCCGTCGAGCACCCTCTACGTGTCGGTGATGCTCGGCCTCATGATCATCGGTTTGCTGTGGCTGGTGGTGTATTACCTGGCCGCAGAACAGATTTCGTGGATGAATTCGCTGGGTGCCTACAACTTCCTCATCGGATTCGGGTTCATGGTGGCCGGGCTCGTCATGACGATGAGATGGCGCTGAAATCGCGCCTCGTTCTGTGGATTACATCTTTGTTATTCATCCCCACCTGGGGATAACCCTGTGTACAAAGCGATGTGAGGGCTGACGTGAGCGCCGAGAACACACCACGGTGGTCCACTCCGCCCGGCGCCGTCGTGGCCCTTGCTGCCGGAGGCGTCGCGCTCGCGGTGGCGGCTGCGACGGCGGTCGATGCGGCCGGACGTGTCCTCGTGGGGGTCGCGGCCGCACTGGTGCTCGCATTCGCTGCCTCCGCCTGGCGCCAGCGTCCCCGCCTCGAGGTTCTACCCGAATCCTCGGGACTCGCCGTGACCCGGCTGACGGGACGACGCGAGTACCCGGCCGCGGCGCTGCACCGCGTGCGACTCGTGGAGTATCCCCGCATGGGCAGGCGGGTGCCCATGCTGGAAATCGACACTATTGATCCTCGCGACGGCTCCGAGAGCCTGATGATCTTCGGTCGCTGGGATCTGGGAGCCGACCCCCGCGAGGTGCACGAAGCACTCGGCGCGCGGGGGCTGGCACCCGATCACAAGCCCAGCTGAGCCCGTAAGCGAAGAACCGCGACCACGACCACCGCCACGACGAGGATGGCGACCGCACCGAGTGCGACCCATCCCGTGCGAGTCGCCCGCGCGCGATCGTTGCCCGCACGGAGCGATTGCGGCCCGTACAGCAGTGCCGCGGTGGCGGCCGCACCTGCCACCAGCCCGCCGAGATGTCCCCACAGGGAGATCCCCGGGATCGTGATGCTGATGACCACATTCAGCGCGACGACCGCCAGCACCGGAGCGGGACTGCGGCGGAGCCTCATGAGGATCACCGCTTGGGCGCCGAGCAATCCGAAGACCGCACCGGACGCGCCGGCCGTGACGGCCCCCGTCTGCAGGAGCATCACCGCGGCGGAACCGCCGAGGATCGAGATCACGTACACCGACAGGTAACGGGCGCGGCCGAGAACCAACTCGGTGTCGCGGCCGATGATCCAGAGCGCGAACATGTTGATCGCGAGATGCATCAGGCCGAAGTGCAGGAATCCGCTGCCGATAATCCGGATGTAGTCACCGTTGGCGGCGATCGCCGGCGGCCACAGAGCCCAGTCGAGAAACAGCGGTGACGACCGCTCGTTGTTCATCACGCTGCCGGACTGTGCGGCCGTGACGAGGAAGACCAGGACGTTCAGCGCGATGAGCGTGTACGTCACGATCGGGGTCGTCTTCGCCGAACGTGCGGGCGCACCCGCGATGGTCCGGGCCTGCGGGGTGGACCGGGCGGCCTCGGCGACACAGTCCACGCAGTGCTGGCCGACCGCGGCCGGACGCAGGCACTCGGGACAGTACGGACGCCCGCATCGAGTGCAGGTGAGCAGAGTGGGGCGATCGGGGTGGCGGACGCACCTCGGCTGGGGCTGCCGGCCACCACCCTCGGCCGCAGGACCCCAGCCGGGGTTCGTCATGGCACTTCTCTCAGGAGATGGTGATGCTGTTGATGACGACCTCGTCGACCGGACGGTCGGCGCGATCGGTGCTGGTCGTGGCGATCTCGTCGACGACCTTCTTCGAGTCGGCGTCCACGACCTCACCGAAGATCGTGTGGCGACGGTTGAGGTGCGGCGTCGGGCCGACGGTGATGAAGAACTGCGAGCCGTTGGTGCCCGGGCCCGCGTTTGCCATGGCGAGCAGGTAGCCGCGGTCGAACTGCAGTTCGGGGTGGAACTCGTCACCGAACTGGTAGCCCGGGCCGCCGCGACCGGTGCCGGTGGGGTCGCCGCCCTGGATCATGAAGCCGTCGATCACGCGGTGGAACACCGAACCGTCGTAGAACGGTCCGCTGGACTCGCCCTTCGCGTTCGCGGACTTGTATTCCTTGGTGCCGGTGGCGAGTCCGACGAAGTTTTCCACGGTCTTCGGGGCATGGTTGCCGAAGAGCGCGATCACGATGTCTCCGCGGTTGGTGTGGAGGGTGGCGGTTGCTGTCTGATTCGGTGACGTCATTCCCCTATGGTGCCATTCCTGGCTTCGGGGCCTACGCGGTCCTTCCCCTGTCGGCACCGCACGACAGACGGGAACACGTGCTGCGGTATGGAAGAGTGGGACGTATGACGAAGGTGAGCGACTCCAGCACCCGCAGCGGTTCCCTCCCCGACCTCGTATATCCCCTGGCACAGACGGGAAGCCTGAGCGACGCCCTGCATGTCGCCGGCGAGGGCGCGGTCACCCTGGCGCAGGGATCCGCGGCGGCAGGCCTCGTGCTCTCCCGCCAAGGGCTGGAACTGACGAAGAATGCCGTCGAGCGGGTGCAGGATGCACGTCGGGACAAGGCCGCGCTCGACGCCGCACCTCGTCGGCGCACAGCGCCCCGCCCGGGACGCAAGGCACTCGTCACGACGGGCGCGCTCGCCGCGGTCGTGCTCGGCGCACTCGCGTTGTACCGGAGTCGGCGGCCGGCGCACCCGCCGATCGCGCCGGAACCCCCGCGCGTACGTCCGGCGGCAGGTGACACGACTCCCGCCACCGACTGATCCTGCCGGCGAGCGCATCTCGAACGAGTGAGCGCTCGGAGACCCGCACTCGTGCGGGGCCCGGCTCACCGGTGGGCGGGCATCCCCGGGACAGGGGGCATCCCCGGGACAATGGGATCCGGCACGGCGGGCGAGCCGGCCGGCATGCCACCGTATTCGCGTTCGGCGCTGCGTATCTCGTGATCGACGATGCGGCACGAGACGAAGTACAGAAGCACGACGAGTGCGAGAAGAACGGGTACGGACGCAAGTAGGGCCATGGTCGCCTCCAGTTCGATCCGAAGATCGACGAGGGTTGACGGGCGGACGCGTCGGCGGTGACTACTCGAGAGTAGGCCTGTATCGCGCACCCGGCATCTCGAGACACCGCAGCCCCGGGTGATCTGTTTCACACCTGCGGTGCACGTCCTGCGATTACTCACCGGTATCGGTCCGTCCAATCCTGTGACGTGCGACACAGAAGGGTGAATACTCGCCGGTAGGCAAGCCCTTCTGGAGGCAGACATGGCAGAAACGCGCGTCACCGAACAGCAAGCCCGTGAGGTCGCCGAAGAAGCACGAGAAGCGGACTGGACGAAACCGTCGTTCGCCAAACACCTCTTCCTCGGCAGGTTCACCCTCGATCTCGTCCATCCCTTCCCCCGTCCCACACCCGACGAAGACGCCCGCACCGAAAAATTCCTCACCTCGCTGCGGAACTTGTGCCGGGACATGAGCGGCCCGACCATCGAGCGCGAGGCACGCATTCCCGACGACTACATCCGCGGGTTGGCGGAACTCGGGTGCTTCGGCATGAAGATCCCCGAGGAGTACGGCGGCCTGGGCCTGTCGCAGGTCGCCTATAACCGGGCGCTCATGCTCGTCGCGTGCGTACACCCCAGCCTGGGAGCGTTGCTCTCGGCACACCAGTCGATCGGTGTACCCGAACCGCTGAAACTGGCGGGCACCCCGGAGCAGAAGAAGCGGTTCCTGCCGCGCTGCGCGCGCGGCGCGATCTCGGCGTTCCTGCTGACCGAACCGGATGTCGGTTCCGACCCCGCACGACTCGCCACGAGTGCGGTTCCGGTCGAGGACGGCCGGGCGTACGAACTCGACGGCGTGAAACTGTGGACGACCAACGGTGTGGTCGCCGAGTTGCTCGTGGTCATGGCGCGGGTCCCCAAGAGCGACGGGCATCGCGGCGGTATCTCCGCGTTCGTCGTCGAAGCCGATTCGCCCGGCATCACCGTCGAACGCCGCAATTCCTTCATGGGCCTGCGAGGCATCGAGAACGGCCTGACCCGCATGAACAAGGTGCGCGTGCCCGCCGAGAACCTCGTCGGACGCGAAGGTGACGGCCTCAAGATCGCCCTCACGACACTCAACGCCGGACGGCTTGCCATCCCGGCGATGTGCGCCGGGGCCGGCAAGTGGGCGCTCAAGATCGCCCGCGAGTGGTCGGAAGCCCGGGTGCAGTGGGGCAAAGCACTCGGCGAACACGAGGCGGTGGCCGCCAAGATCTCGTTCATCGCGGCGACCTCCTACGCACTCGAGTCCGTGGTCGAACTGTCCGGCCAGATGAACGACGAGGAGCGCAACGACATTCGCATCGAGGCCGCGCTCGCGAAGTTGTGGGCCAGCGAGATGGGCTGCGCCATCGCCGACGAGTTGATCCAGATCCGCGGGGGCCGCGGCTACGAGACAGCCGAGTCGCTCGCCGCACGCGGTGAGAGAGCCGTGCCCGCAGAACAACTCGTCCGGGACCTGCGCATCAACCGCATCTTCGAGGGCTCGAGCGAGATCATGCGGCTACTGGTGGCCCGAGAGGCAGTCGACGCACATCTCCGTGCCGCCGGCGACCTGATCGACCCGAAGGCGTCTCTCGAGACCAAGGCGCGCGCCGCGGCGAAGGCGAGCGGCTTCTACGCCAAGTGGCTGCCCTCGCTGGTGGCAGGAAAGGGCCGCCTTCCCGGAGCTTTCACCGAATTCGGCATCCTCGCACCACATCTCCGGTTCGTCGAACGTAGCTCGCGCAAACTCGCCAGGTCGACGTTCTACGGCATGGCCCGGTGGCAGGGCGGTCTCGAGAAGCGTCAGAACTTCCTCGGCCGCATCGTCGACATCGGTGCCGAACTGTTCGCGATGTCGGCCAGTTGTGTGCGCGCCGAACGTCAACGCGCCGACGGCCATCCGGGTGCCGATGCCGCATACGAACTCGCCGACGCCTTCTGCCGGCAGTCCCGGCTACGGGTAGAGGCACTGTTCGACGGATTGTGGAGCAACACCGACGATTCCGACCGGAAGCTCACCCGCGGTGTCCTCGACGGTCGCTACAGCTGGCTCGAGAACGGCATCCTGGATGCGAGTGAAGGAACAGGCCCGTGGATCGCGGAATGGACACCGGGCCCGTCCACGGAAGAGAACGTGGCTCGCCGGATCATCGACACCAGAAACGTCGTGTAGGCGCAGAACCACAACGGCCCGCCCTCGTGACGAGGGCGGGCCGTTGCGTTCGGGGTCGCGTCAGAAGGCGCCGCAGTTGGACGGCGCGGGAGCGTCACGCAGACGCGCGTCGAGGTACTGGACCGCGGTGGGCAGCCCGGTGAGCAGGGGTACCGCGTGGTTGATCACGAAGCCCGGCAGGATCGGCGGCGTGAGGTTCGCGTCGAACTGGACGGTGGCGCCGTTGTCGCACCAGTCCAGCGCAAGCTGGCGACCCTGCCCGTAGGGAACCGTGTCGTCCTGCGTGCCGTGCTGGAGAAGCACCGGGATCTGCGGGGTCAGGCGGCCGATGCGCTGCTCGTCGATCGCTTTCTGGACCTGGGGAAGCCGGCCGACCACCACGTCGAGAGGTTCACCGGTGCGCGTGAAGTCTTCGGTCCGCTGGAACGCGAGAGTGGCAACGGTTTCCGGAACACACTGGTTCGCCACCGCGGCGAGCATGGCGCGGCCGCGGTCGTTGATCTCGGCCTCGACCTCGGAGCGAATCTCCGGGTATGCCTCGATCAGCCCGTTGATCGTGTAGCCCACGGCGCCGGTGAGGAGCGTGCCGTCGATCTGCTTCAGCGTGGCCAGCAGATCGGCGGGAGGCGCACCGACGTAGGCGCCCTTGAGGTTCAGTTCCGGGGCGTACGTGGGAGCGAGTTCGGCTGCGGCCCCGCTCGCACCGCCACCCTGGGAGTATCCGTACAGCCCGACGGGACTGTCGGGGGTAAGGCTCGTTCCGGGAAGATTCAGCGCCGCCCGGACCGAATCCAGCACCGCGTAGGCCTCGGCAGCCCTGTTCACGTATGTGTGGTGCCCGGGAGTCCCGAGTCCGTCGTAGTCCGTCACCACCACCGCGATGCCCTGGAGCAGCAACGCATTGATCGACAGCAATTCGTACTCGGTGAACAGATCGAGCGGCGGGTTGTACTGCACCAGCGCACCGAGATTGCGCGACGGAGCGCACTGGTCGCCCTGTCCGTGCGTGCCGACCGCCACCGCGACGAGAGGGCGAGGTCCCTCACCGTTCCACACGGTCGACGGCTCGAGGTACGTGCCGCTCACCGCGTTGGGTGCGCCCTTCGCATTGTTCGAGCGGTACAGCAACCGCGTCCCCTGCGCGGGGAACACACCGTCCCCGGTCGGAACCCGGATGGCAAGATCGGACGGTTCGCTCCGGAGGATGTCTCCCGGGCTTCCTCCCTGCTCCAGCGCGGGCGGCGTGTAGAAGTCGCCCTCGGCGTGTGCCGTCGCCGGCGCCGCCAGAAGTCCCCCCACGAGCGCTGCGGATGTCAACGCCGCTGCCGCCCATTTCCGGGTGCTGCTCGTTCCCATATTTCCTCCACCACATCCCGGACCTAGGCGTGCCTTCGGTCACATGGTACGGACTGTAACACGTACATTACCGACCGGTAAGGCGGTGTTCCTGCACAGGACATGAGGCGAGACGGCCCCGGAAACCTCGGTCGCGGAACCCTGGCGCGCGCTCGGTTCGGCCCGCAGGAAGGGATGACAGTTGCGCGAAGACCGGTACGTGGTATGTCCTGATCATGACGATCGGGGTCGCGGCGCGGCACAACCACACGGAGTGGTGCCGGTAGCAAGATGGACCCGGATCGACAGACGAGGGGAGAGTCATGGCAATCGGGGTGGGGCTCCGAATCGGAAGGGTTGTGTCCACAGCGGTGGTCGCGTCCAACGAACCCGGCACTCCCGACCCGGTGGTCATCGCCCGCGACACCGTTCTCCATATCGGCCGGGACGACTCGACCTTTCTTGGTGGCTCCGCGCGGGCCGACGACGAGGTCCGGACGCTCAGCGGTTTCCTCTCCCGCGTAGGCGACCCCGCAGGACTCTCGGCGAGCGACGGGCGCGTCTACCGCGCGGAGGACGCCATGGCGACGGCCATCCACTGCCTGCTCACCGAGTGCCATCCCCTGCCGACGTTCGGCGGTATGGACAGGGACAGCGACCCCGGATACACCGCCACCTACCCCTCCCACTGGGACCCCGCGACCGTCGCAACCCTCCGATCCGCGCTCGACTTCGCCGATCTCCGGCACGTCGATCTGGTGTCGGACGCGCAGGCTGCGGCCACCTGGTATGCCTCCGAGATCTCGGAAACGCCCGGTCAGCTCGTCGGGGTCTATCACGTCGACGACGTGGGTTCGACTGTGACGCTGGTGCGCTCGGGTGTCCCCGTCGGCAAGGCATTCCGGGTTCCCGTCAAGAACGCACCGTCACCCGCAGCCCAACTCGCGTCGGCACTCGGTTCGTTCGGATGGTTGTCGGACAATCTCGACGCCGTGGTCGTGATGGGTGACGGACTCGTCGCGCGTGATCGCTCGCATATCCAGGAGATCGCCAACAGCCTCGCGACCAAGCTGATGGTGCGTAGTCTCGTCGGACCGGGGCCGGAGCAGACCGCGGCGCTCGGCGCGGCGATTCTCGCCGCTGGTTTCACTCCGGCGCGCGAGACGAAGAAGACCCGGATCGGTCTGCCGCCCTCCTACGATGAAACGGACGTGCTCACCGGTGGCCTCGCGCGTCTGAAAGCCATCGAGGATCTGTACGAGACCGAGAACTCCGCCGCTGCGGTCGCGGTGACGGTAGAACCGGACACCGCAACCCGCCAACCTCCCCAGCCGGTGCGAAGCCAGGCCGACACCGTGCGGATAGCCGCTGCCGTGCTGCTGGCGGTGCTGGTCGTGGTCGTCGCCGCCGCGGTCCTGATCTGAACCCGCGCGGAATCCCGATCACGGTCGGGATCTAGCGAGGACTTCCGTCTCCCCCGTCGGCGATCGACGCCAGTTCGGCCGCGTCCTCCGCACCGAACTTCTCCTCGAGCGATTCCGGTGAGTAATCGAGATCGATCTCCTCCACCGGGCGACCGCGAGCAGATTCGATGGCGCCTAGACGCCGCTCGGCCCGGTCGGCGGCGTAGGAGACGAATTCGTCGGGATCCAGCCCGTACGGCTGCTCGTCGAACTGATCGTTGACCCACCCGATCATGCCGAGTGCCATCGGAAGCAACTCGTTCATACGCTGTTGCACCACAGCCCAATTCGAGTCGTCTGCCGCGACGTGCCGCCGGCAGGTGAAGGTGCCCCACGCCATGTGCCGGCGCTCGTCGTCACCGATACGCCGGACCAGTTCCTGCATTCCGGGAAGGATGCCGCGCGTCGTGCAGACCTTCTGCCACGCGTAGTAACCGGTGAGCGCGAGGCTCCCCTCGATCACATGGTTGTAGGTGACGCTCGCGCGTACCTGGTTGGCCGGCGACGGATCGGACTCGAGCAGTCGCAGCGAGTTCGGCAATTCGTCGTAGAAGAGCTGCCGGTAGAACGGATTGTCGGCCACATAGGGGTGGAGGTCGGAGGTGAGCCCCACCGAGTCCATCCACAGCCGGAACACCTGAAGATGCTTGGCCTCCTCGAAACAGAACTGCGTCAGATACATCTCGTCGCCGATCCGCCCCTCGGCCTCCATCGCGCGCACGAACGGCTGGATGTCCTGGGTGACGGCTTCTTCTCCCGCGGCGAACTGCGCGACGAGGAACGTGGAACTGCGGCGCTGCTCGGAGGTGAGCGCCTGCCAGTCGGCGGCGTCGCGCGAAAAATCGAGATCCGCGGGATCCCAGAATTTCGCGTTGCCCTTCGCGAAGAGTCGGAGCGGGAAGGCGTCCCAGTTGAGGCCGCCTTCCCGCAGCGACGCGAACCCGAGACGTGTCTGTGTGCTTCCGGTCACACCCCGAGGGTAACCCCACCCCGGGCGTCCCGGAAGCATTCGTCACCGGCACGTCCGGCGCGAGTTCACCCGGCCAGGAGCGTGTCTCCCGGATAGCCCTCCGGACCGAAGCCGGGTGGAACGACGAACACCGCTGATCCGACGGGGGTGATCCACGGATTGAGCGCATCGTGCTCGGCGAGGCGCTGCTGTACGGGGACGAACTGACGGTCCACGTCGACCTGGTACGCCGCGAACAACAGCCCTGCACCGTCGTCGTCGTAGTTGTATCCCCGACGCAGGAATTGCTCGTCGGCGGTCCGTGGCCGCGCCCTCGCCACGTGTGACTCCGGTGGGATCACCGGAATCCCGTACCGGTCAGTAGCCTCGAAATCGGCGTCGTCATGCTCCTCGGTGCCGGTGAGAGGAGCACCGTTCGACAGGGTCCGGCCCACCGCGAGCTCTCGTGCGGGCCGGTCGAGTTCGTCCCACGTGTCGAGTTCCATCCGGATCCGGCGAAACACGAGCGACGTTCCGTCGCGCAGCCATTCCGGTTCACCGGGGTTCCACACCTGCCGCCCGAAGTCCGGGCTGCCGGGCGCCGGATTGACGGTGCCGTCTACCTGGCCCATCAGATTCCTCATCGTCATCCCGTCGGGCCTGGTGCCCACGGCATGCCGGAATCCCCGCTGTACCCAGCGCACGGTGGTCAGCGATCGCACGTTCTTGGTCAAGGTGCGCGTGGCGTGGGAAACCACCACGGGATCGTCGGCACACACCTGCAGCACCAGGTCGCCACCCGACCACCGGTCTTCGAGGCGATCCACCGCGAACTCGGGAAGGGGACGTAACCACGCCGGACGCCGGTCGGCCAGTCCGGCGGCATCGAACACCGCCGGTCCGAATCCCACGGTGATCGTGAGCCGAGCCGGATCCACCGCGAGTTCCGGTTCGGTGTCCCCCAGCGCGGGCCGTCCGGCAGTGAGGCGCCGTATGTCCTCCGCCCACACCTTCATGATTCCGGCCAGGCCCGCACGGTCGACACCGCTCGCGAGATCGAGTGCGGCGAACGAGGCGAACGCCTGCGGCGGTGTATCGATCCCGGCTTGGTGACGGCCGTGGGGGTCGATTGTGGCCGCACCCATCCGCTCGGGCGTCCGGGATGCCACGGCCGCGCCACCACCGACCGCCGCGAGACCCGCAGCCCCTACGGCTGCCAGACCGCCACCGAGTAGATGACGGCGGCTGAGCTCAGCCACCGTGACCCGCCCCGGTTGTCGCCGGCTCGTACTCCTCCTGTGCCCCTGCGAAGTCGCGGACCTGCGCGGTGAAGTCCTTCACGGATCCGTCCTCGAATTCCAGGGAGAAGGTGACGTCACTGCCGGGCCTGATCGGTTCGACGATGTCCATGAGCATCAGGTGGTCGCCGCCGGGAGCGAGGCTGTGGGTGCTTCCGGCTCCGATCACGAGGCCGTCGGCCATTTCGCGCATCACCATCGCGCTTCCCCCGTCCGGGGCCATCTCGTGCAATTCGGTGCGGCTCGCGCTCGGGCTCGATACTGCGACCACATGCAGGTCCGTATCGGCCGTGTTGGACAACTCGGCAAAGGCGCCGGTCATGCCCGAGTCGGCGGCCTTGACCCAGGCATCGGACACCGTCAGCGCCTCGGCGGCAGTGGGCGGCGCATCGGTCGATCCGCAGGCGGTGAGCACGGCCAGAGCAGCGGCAACTCCCGCAACGGCCACAGTACGAACAGTTTTTCTCGTCATCGGTAACTCCAGGAAAGTAGGTTGGCGCGCGAGGGCGCCGACCGCCGTAGGAACGGTGGTCGAGGAGGAAAAAGGAGGTCAGACCGTGACGAGCGGTGGTCCACGGGTCGAGACTCCCGTGGCGAAGACCTGCATCCGGCGCACCGCGGGCCGGTACCCCACGGGGAGTGCGGCCGGAACGGGCAGAGAGGAGAAGGGACCGCGGATCGCGGCGATGCGGCGCACCGCGTTCAGTGCGAGGGCGCTACCCCGTTCTGCGCCGCGTATGAGGGCGGACGCAACGAGGACCGCTGCCAGGTGAGCAGCAAGCATGCCCGGGCCGGGGAGATGAAAGTGGCCGCTGCCCAGCGACAGTGCGATATGACCGAAGACCTGCCCGGCGAGGAGTAACGGTACGACCGCGAGCCGGGTGCCCGCCGCGACAGCGCCCGCGATCACGGCGACGGAAAGAAGAACCGTGAGGGCGGTAGTGCCCGGATATGCGCCCTCCGCAACGGCGTGCGCGACGATCGCGACCACCCCACAGGTGCCACCCACGAAGCCACCGCGCATGCGCGCGAGAAGCTGAGGGTCGGCGGCCATGCCCCCGATGATACGTCTCGTACTACAGAGCGTCGTATGTGATGCAGCACTGTCGCGCCGGGTTTCACGTGAAACGCACGCAACCCGCAAGTACGACGAAACCCACCCCCTGAACGGAGGTGGGTTTCGTGTTGCTGTGGAGCCTAGGAGATTCGAACTCCTGACATCTGCCTTGCAAAGGCAGCGCTCTACCAACTGAGCTAAGGCCCCGTACGCCGACTAGCGACTGGGTACCTCGTGCCACTCGTCCTCACTACGCAGCATGCGAGCAAGTCCGACGACCGCCAGAAAACCAGCTCCCACAGCGATCAGGAACTTCATTTCTGGCTGCCTTTCGGGCACGGGGAGTGGGCCTAGGAGGACTTGAACCTCCGACCTCTTCGTTATCAGCGAAGCGCTCTAACCGCCTGAGCTATAGGCCCTCGAACCGGATGGAACACTACCCCACCGACGCCGGATGATTCAAATCGCCTCGACGGGGCAGCATTCCTGCAGGTCAGTCCGGGTCTGCGAGCGTTACCTGAACGCCACCGACGAGGTCGGTGCACAGGTTGTAGATGAACGCTCCGAGGGTCGCGAGAGCGGTCATGAGAACCATGTTGGCCAGGCCGATCACGGTCGCGTAGCCGAACACCTGGCCTACCGTGACGAGTCCCTCACTGCCCGCATCGCTCACGATGTCGGTGAACGCGCTGTTGAGCCTGTCCCACACGCCCATCCCGGCGAGCACGGCGTAGAGCAGACCGACCGCGATCATCCACACGAAAAACAGCGAGACGGAAATCACGGACGAGATCTTCAGCATCGACCACGGGTCGATCCGCCGCACCTGCACCGTGGCGCGTAGTGCATCACCGGTGTCGACACCCGCGGGGGCCGGGGCAATCGCCGTCGGACCCACCTTCGGGGTCTCCCCCGTTGCCGGCGCGACAGGCGTCGGATGCTTGACGGCGGAGAGATCGGGCAGATCCTTCGCAAGATCCTTGCGCTCGATATGCCGCGTGGGCCCGTCGATGACCGCGGCTTTCGCCTTCGCCGCAGCACGGTCGTTGCTCGCGCGCTCGTTGGTGGTGCGCGTAGCCGACGCCGAGGAACCGGAGTTACCGGAGTTCATCGCGGCCGCTGCCGTACCCGTCACGACCGGACGGGTCGACGGTGCCGGATTCTGAGCTGCGGCAGGCTTGCCGGCGGGAGGCTGGCCACCCGTCGACGGCCGCGAAGCGGAGGATCCGCCGCCTGCCGCCGGCCCGGACTTGCCGAGACCGGGGCCGACTCCGGGCAGGTTGGTCTGCGGCGTCTTCTGCGGCGAAGAACCGCCCTGCGCGGTCCCTTGCTGGCCGCGCTGCCACGGCGGGGTCTGGCCACCCGGACGCGCCGTCTGGTTGGCGGGCCTCGCCGAGCGGGACTGATCGCCGCCCTGCGACGACTGTGCTGTCGCAGCTCCGGACGGTGCCCCGCCCTGGTTCCCGGTGCCCGGATTTCCCGCGCTCTGGTTCCCGGCGCCCTGGTTCGCCTTGGGAGCCTCCGGTTGCGGCGCTGCCGCAGCCTGACGAGGCTCCTCGCTGCGTACCTGCGACTCGCTGCGCACGGACTCCTCGCGCTGTGCGGGCTTCGCCGTACCGGCCGCCGGACCCTTACCTTCGGACTTCGGCGTCTCGCGGGCCTTCTCAGGGGCCTTCCCGGAAACCTCCGCCGGCTTCGACGGAGCGGATTGCCCAACCGGGCCACCGCTCTGCGGAGATCCGGCAGGCTTGTCCGCCGCCGTGTTCTGGGGCGACCGTTCCTGCTGCGGAGCCCGGTCCTGCGGTGCCCGGTCCTGTGAGGATGCCCCCTGCGGAGCCGGCCCCTGTGAAGGCGCCGCACCGGATGAAGCGGACGACACCTCCTGCCCATTGCGATCCTCGGGTTTCCGGCCGGGTTGCCCCTGGCCGTTTCCGTTGGGTCCCTGGGGAGTGCTCACTTACGACTCCTTAGCTCCGGATACGTCTGCGTCGTCCAGCTCGTCGGCATTGCGGGCGATCGCCAACAGCGTGTCGCCCTCGGCGAGGTTCATCAGGCGCACACCCTTGGTCTGCCGACCAGCCTTGCGCACCTGCTTGGCGACAGTACGGATGACACCACCGTTCGAGGTGATCGCGTACAGCTCGTCATCGTCCTCGACGATCCGAGCACCGACCAGGGTGCCACGCCGGCGGTCGTACTGGATGGTCAAGACACCCTTGCCGCCGCGGCCCTGAACCGGGTAATCCTCCATCGGAGTCCGCTTCGCGTATCCACCGGAGGTCGCGACCAGCAGGTAGGTGCCTTCCTTGACGACGTTGAGCGACAGCAGGCTGTCCTCACCGTTGAACCGCATGCCCTGGACGCCGGAGGTTGCGCGTCCCATCGGCCGCAGCGCTTCGTCGGTCGCGGAGAACCGGATGGACTGTCCCAGCTTCGAGACGAGCAGCAGGTCGTCGTCGGCGGAGCACAGAACCGCGCCCACCATTTCGTCGTCCCCGCGCAGGTTGATCGCCACGATGCCGCCGCTGCGGTTGGAGTCGAAGTCCGACAGCCGCGACTTCTTCACCAGGCCGTTGCGCGTCGCGAGCACCAGGTACGGCGCGTCCTCGTAGCTCTGCAGGCGGATGACGCCCTGGATCCGCTCGTCGGGCTGGAAGGCCAGCAGGTTCGCGACGTGCTGACCGCGTGCGGTGCGGTTCGCCTCCGGCAGTTCGTATGCCTTCGCCCGGTAGACGCGGCCCTTCGTCGTGAAGAACAGCAGCCAGTCGTGCGTGGAGGTCACGAAGAAGTGCTTGACGATGTCGTCCTGCTTGAGCTCAGCGCCCTTGACACCCTTGCCGCCGCGCTTCTGCGACCGGTACAGATCGGTGCGGGTGCGCTTGGCGTAGCCCGTCTCGGTGATCGTGACGACCACGTCTTCGCGAGCGATGAGGTCCTCGTCGGTGACGTCACCGTCGGCGGCGACGATGCGTGTCCGGCGATCGTCGCCGTACTTCTCGGCGATCTCCTTCAGCTCGTCGCGGACGATGGCGCGCTGCCGCTCGGGCTTCTCGAGAATGTCCTTGTAATCATCGATCTCGCGCTCGATCTCTGCGAGGTCGTCGATGATCTTCTGACGTTCCAGAGCGGCGAGGCGTCGCAACTGCATCGCGAGAATCGCATCGGCCTGGATCTCGTCGACCTGGAGCAGGTCGATGAGGCCGCCACGCGCGATGTCGACGGTCTGCGACCTGCGGATGAGTGCGATGACGTCGTCGAGCGCGTCGAGTGCCTTGACGAGGCCGCGCAGGATGTGGGCCCGTTCCTCGGCCTTGCGCAGCAGGTACCGCGTACGCCGGACGATGACCTCGACCTGGTGCACGACGTACAGCCGGATCATCTGGTCCAGGCGCAGTGTGCGCGGCACACCGTCGACGATCGACAGCATGTTGCAGCCGAAGCTCGTCTGGAGCTGGGTGTGCTTGTACAGGTTGTTGAGAACGACCTTCGCGACCGCGTCACGACGGACGGTCACGACGATGCGCATACCCACACGATCCGACGACTCGTCGTGGATGTCGGAGATGCCCGCGATCTTGCCGTCGCGAACCTGTTCGGCGATCGAGGTGATGAGGTTGTCCGGGTTGACCATGTACGGCAACTCGGTGATCACGATGGTGGTGCGGCCCTTGGCGTCGTCTTCGATCTCCACGACACCGCGCATCTTCACCGAGCCGCGGCCCGTGGTGTACGCGTCGTGGATGCCCTGGGATCCGGTGATCAAGGCTGCGGTCGGGAAGTCGGGTCCCTTGATCCGCTCCATGACCGCGGCGAGGGTCGTTTCCTCGTCGGCTTCGTAGTTCTCGAGTGCCCAGTAGATCGCCTCGGCGACCTCGCGGAGATTGTGCGGCGGGATGTTGGTCGCCATGCCCACCGCGATGCCACCCGAACCGTTGATCAACAGGTTGGGGATACGGCTGGGGAGAACTGTCGGTTCCTGGGTCCGGCCGTCGTAGTTCGGCTGGAAATCGACCGTGTCGTGGTCGATGTCGCGCAGCATCTCCATCGCGAGCGGGGTGAGCCGGCACTCGGTGTACCGCATGGCGGCCGCACCGTCGTTGCCGCGGGAACCGAAGTTGCCCTGTCCGTCGACGAGCGGGTACCGCAACGCCCACGGCTGCGCCAGGCGCACCAGGGTGTCGTAGATCGAAGAGTCGCCGTGCGGGTGGTAGTTGCCCATCGTCTCGGCAACGGCACGCGCCGACTTCACATAGCCGCGGTCCGGCCTGAACCCGTTGTCGAACATCGCGTACAGCACGCGACGGTGGACGGGCTTGAGTCCGTCACGCACGTCGGGCAGAGCACGCCCCACGATCACGCTCATCGCGTAATCGATGTAGCTGTTCTGCATCTCCAGCTGGATGTCGACGGGCTCGATGCGGTCGTGCCCCGGCCCCTCCGGAGGCAACGTGGTGTCGGTCATGAGCTCCTTCTTCTACTCGGCTCGAACGTCCGCCCGCGGTCTTCCGCCCGGCAGACGTCTCGCAACCACACGAGTCTATAGGTGCAGGTCACCCCACGCCGCGAAGGACAGGCACTTTCCGCTCACGTCTCCGCAAGGGAGAGGTAGATCACACACGAAAGCGCCGTCCTGCACCACGTCATGTCCCACTTCCCGCGTCGGTCCGGAGATCGATCAGGTCCTCGTGCCGGTCCTTCTCGTCCTCCGGTGCGAGCACCAGTGCGGTGATCGGCACAGCCAGCACGATGATGCCGAGAATGAACGCGGGGAACAGAAACGACAGGACGCTCATGCCGCTCGGTTCCGGGGCTCCGGGGTCGACGACCACGTGCACCCCCGCCATTCCGGTGTAGTGCAGCGCGACCACGGCCGAGGCCATGACGAACGCGGCCATCAGACGGATGTGGACCCTTTCGGCGCTCCGCGCGAGAGCAAGCGCAAGCGTCGACGCGACCACACCGATGCCCACCGACAGGAGAACGAACCTCGCATCGTGGTCGATGGTGCCCTGGACCCTCATCGCGGTCATCCCGATGTAATGCATGAGGGTCACCGCGAGACCCATCACCAGGCCGCCGATTCCCGGACGGACCCCGCGCGGAAGCCGCTCGAGCACCGCGGAGCGGACAGTCACGATCCAGATGCCGAGCATGGTGGTCGCCACCGCCGCCAGCACCGAGAGCACCGTGGGTCCGAGGTGGTAGCGAATCACGGTTCCCGGCACGGAGAACCCCATCATGCCGATGAAGTGCATGAGCCAGATCCCCACGCCGCCGATGGCGAGGGACGCCATGGGCAACCACCAGTTGCCCCCGTTGCGTCCCGAGTCCTCGTGCGACCTGCGAATGCAGGACAGCCCGGTGTAGGACCCGGCTACAGCGGTCGCGTAGGCCAGCACGAATACCCACGGCCCCATCGAGAAATGGTGCACGCCGGACTGTTACCGCGTGGGGGTCCGGAACGTCTCCGCGTTCCACTCGTCGGCTTCACGCTCGAGTTGCGCCGCGACGCGGTCCGGGGCGAGCAGCACCGCGACAATCGGAACGACCAGCATGAGCAGTCCGGCGACGAACAACGGGAACAGAATCGCGAACACCTCGATGCCGGCGGGTGCCGGCACCGTCGCGTCGGGAGTCACCCGGATGGACGCCGCAGCGAGAAAGTGCACGACGATCACTGCGGCGCCGCCGAGAACCCCACCGACCAGCCGCTTGGGCCATGTGTCCGCGTGCTGCACCAGCCACATCAGACCCGCGGCCGTCACGAATGCGACGAGCACGCCGGCGCCGACGAAGATGAGGTTGAAGGAGACCTCGCCTTGGGTCCGGACCGACCACATGATCACGTAGGGCACAGCGGCGAGTCCGGCGCCGAGTACGAGAGCAGCCGGCTCCGTCCTCGACGAGGAACCATCCGACGGCGACGCGATCAGCAGAGCCATGAACACCGTCACCAGCGCGAGCAACATCGAGAACACGATGGTGACCAGGTCGTACCGGACGATGCTGTTCTCCACCGCGAACCCGGCCATCGGCAGGAACTGTGCGAGCCACACACCGACTCCACCGAGGACGAGGCATGCGACCACCAGCCAGAATCGGCGAACGCGGTCGCTGCCCGCGGTACGAACCTTCCGGACGCTGGTGACCCCGACGAACACCCCGATCGCCGAGGTGAGGTACGCCAGCAAGATCACCCATGGACCCATGGTGAAAAGCTGGAGTCCCTCGACCACTAGGGGGCCACCGGCTGGTGCAGCTTCCGCAGCGCGTATTCGGTGACGGTCACCAATGCCTGCTTCGCCGATTCACGGGAACGAGCGTCGATCGACACGATCGGGACATCGGGTGAGATCGCCATGGCCTGGCGGATGTCCTCGAGCGGGTAGCGCGGCGCGTCGTCGAACTCGTTGATCGCGACGATGAACGGAAGGTTCCGCGCCTCGAAGAAGTCCACGGCCGCGAAACTCTCGTCGAGCCGACGCGTGTCGATCAGCACGATCGCACCGATCGCGCCTCGGATGAGATCGTCCCACATGAACCAGAATCGGTGCTGGCCCGGAGTACCGAACAGGTACAGCACGAGGTCCTCGGCCAGACTGATACGGCCGAAGTCCATCGCCACCGTCGTCGTCGCCTTCTGTGGCGTCGCGGTGAGATTGTCGACCCCGTCGCTGGCGTTCGTCACGAGCGCTTCGGTGCGGAGGGGGACGATTTCGGACACCGCCCCGACCAGCGTGGTCTTTCCGACACCGAAGCCACCCGCGATCACGATCTTGGTCGAGGTCACGCGCTTGGTGGCGCTAGAGTTCGCGAAGTCCACTGAGGACCCTTTCAATCAGCTCACGACGCTCCGCGTCGCTCGAATCGTCTTTCAGCGTGGCCAGGATCTGTACGTGTCCGGCTTCGACAAGATCGGCAACGAGGACGCGTGCCACTCCCAGCGGCACGCCCACCCTCGCCGCGATCTCGGCAACCGAGGGCGACTCCTTGCACAACTCCAAGATCGTGGCGTTGATGTTGTCCAAGTCACGGGCCCGAGGGTCCGTGCCCGGGATCGCCTGGATCAGTGCTTCCAACGCCAGTTCGACCGCAGGACTCGTACGTCCCGAAGTCAGCGAGTAGGGCCGTACCAGGCTGGGCTGATCCGGCACCGACTCAGGCTTGCGCGATTCCATGGCCACCTCGACGTCAGGACCCCTGGCCGACCCGCGGGGTTGCCTCGACCGAGGCACCCACCCGGTCCACCAAGAGCGCCATCTCGTAGCCGACCTGTCCGATATCGCACTCCGACGCGGTCAAAGCCGCGAGGTGCGAACCGTCACCGACACTCATGAGCAGCAGGTAACCGTGCTGCATCTCGACGACCGACTGGAGCACTCCGCCGCCGTCGAACAACTGCGAGACACCGTTGGACAGGCTCGCGAGGCCGGAGGTGACGGCAGCGAGCTGCTCGGCACGGTCGACCGGAAGGTGGGCGCTGGCAGCCATCAGCAGGCCGTCGGCGGACACGAGTACGGCATGCGAGACACCTGGAACTTCGCGCGCAAAGTTGGAAACCAACCAGTCCAGTGGACGGGCCACGTCGGATCCATGATCAATGTTCATCGAACTCCCTGTTCATTGTTCTCGCGATTGCTGGTATTCGCCGAGGTGCGACCGTTACGGACGCCCTGCTGGTGGCGACTCAGGTTCGCCCGAATGGCTTCCGGGTCCCGGCGTCGGATCGTCTTGGGCAGCTCCCCGGTGGCGGGAGCCCTCACCGCACCCGGAACGAGGCGGTGACCCGGCTCGCGCCTCGGAAGGCCGGCCGTCGTGTGTTCTTCCACCGATACTTCTGCTGCTCGCTGTGCTGCTTCCCATCCTGCGTCGGCAGCCGAGCGCCATTCCTTCCTCCGGCGGTCCTCCGGAAGACTGGTCGGATCGACAAGCCAATCCGACATCATGTTGGAGAAGATCGGCGTGTGCGGTGCGGGCTGCGGGCGGAGCCCGACCGAATCCGGCCTGGGCTGGAAGAACGACGCCGTCTTCGCGGAGTTCGTCCGGTAGCGATGGCGAGCGGCGTTCTGCGCGTCGCTCTGCGGCGCCACCGATCCGCCGTCGGCAATACTCGCCGACGGGATTGGCGTCGGACCCGCCAGTGCGGCAGCCGAGGGTTCCTGCGCGGTGGCAGGACGCGGCGGAAGACCGGGGGTCGCCCCGGGCCGGCGACGCGGAAGTCCTCCGGCCGGTGCGCTGTCCGGGCGAGGTTGCGGCCCACCGGCAATGCCGGGCGTAGCACCCGGACGACGCTGCGGCAGCCCGTTCGGAGCCTCGTGTTGCGGCTGCTGCTGCGACGGCCGGAGATTCTGCGGCGGCTGCACCTGCGAATGCTGTGCCTGCGAATGCTGGGGAGCACGCTCAGGAGTCGTCTGCTGCTGCGGCGACGGGGCTGCGCCGCGTCCCTGCAGTCCGGGTGTAGCACCGGGCTGACGCTGCGGGAGCCCCGACGGACGGGTTCCCTGCTGCGCATCCGGACGCTGCTCCTGCGGGGCAGGTCCCGAACGGACCGGAAGGCCGGGAGTATTACCCGGTTGACGCTGCGGGAGGCTCGAAGCTTCTTGTTCCCGAACAGGTTCCGGCTGCTGCCGATGTGTGGACGGCTCGGCCGCCGCGTGGCTGCCGGTCCGTTCGGCCGGACGCTCGTCCCGTGCCATCCGACGATCGCGCTCGTCCTGCTGAGGACGATCCTGACGAGATTCCTGTCCGGCCTGCGCCTCCCGCTCCTGACGACGAGCGTGTTCGTCCTGCCACACGCGGTCCTGAGCGGGACGGTTCTGACCGTGCTGGCCGCGGGGAGGAAGCGCCGAGACGAATGCTGCCGCGGCGTCGGGCTGGATCCTGCGCGGAGCCTGCTGCGGCTGCGGTAGACCGGAGGTCGCGCCGGGCTGACGCGTCGGCAGACCGGGAGTCGCGCCGGGCTGACGCGTCGGCAACCCGGGAGTGGCACCCGGCTGACGCGTCGGCAACCCGGGAGTCGTCCCCGGCTGACGGGACGGAAGACCCGGTGCCGCTGCGCCGGGGTTGCGGGTAGGCAGACCCGATGCCGCTGCGCCGGGGTTCCGGGTGGGCAGACCCGAGTTCGAAGCCGGCTGGTTCGAACCCGGCTGGCGCGGAGGAAGTCCCGGTGCCGCGCCCGGCTGACGCGTCGGCAGACCGGAGCGGTCGCCCTGGCCTTGCTGAGGCCGGCCCGGAACACCTGATTCCCGGAGTGCGGACAATTCGTGCGCACCCGTCGACTCGCGCGGAACCGCGCCACGAGAGGCCGGCGCGAAGCCCGCACGCTCGTCGTCGCGGGAACGCTCGTCACGACCCGGTGCGGAATCACGGCGGACACCCTGACCCGGATCTCTTCTCTCCGAAGACCGCTCGTCCTGCGCGTAGTACGACCGGTCGGGCGCCTCGATGCGGATCGGCTGCGACGGCGGGTTGGACTCCGCGTCGGAACGGTCGTACGCATCGACACGGATCGGCTGCGACTGCTGATCGGACTGCGGTTGCGGCCGGGGCTGGGGCTGCGACTGCTGATCGGACTGCGGCCGGGGCTGGGGCTTCGGCCGGGGTTGAGGCTGCGAGGGCGCCTGAGACTGCGACCGCGCCGGTTCGTATTCCTTCTCGCGGGAAGGCGGCGGCAGCTGGGGAGTCTCCTGCGACGACGGCGAGGACAGTGCCTCGGGTGCAGACTCGGGCTCCGCGTCGATGATTCGCGGTTGCGGACCCGTCTGGGACAACGCGAGCGGCGAGACGAGCAGCACATCCGGGATGTGAACGCTCGCGGTGATGCCGGGGTTGCGTGCGGTGTCGAAGGTCGGGCGCAGCCGCACGGTGAGGCCGTGACGCTCGGCGAGCCGCGACACCACGAACAGACCCATGTGGCGGGCGGTGTCGGGACCGACCGCGCCACCGCTCGTCAGGCGCTCGTTGATGATCTCGAGTTCTTCCCGCGGTATACCGATGCCGCGGTCGGCGATCTCGACGAGCAGTCCACCGTCGACGGCGCGCGCGAAGCTGAACGTGACGGTGCTGTCGGGCGGGGAGGCCCGCAACGAGTTGTCGACCAATTCTGCGAGGAGATGCACGATGTCGGTTGCTACCGCACCGCTGAGCGCACCGTCCGGTGTCGAACCGATCTGGACCCGCTGGTAGTCCTCGACTTCGGACATCGCGGCACGCAGGATGTCGCCGAGCTGTACAGGCGCCGAGTGACCGCGGCGGATGCGCGTGCCGGAGAGGATCAGCAGGTTGTCGCCGTTACGGCGCATACGAGCCGCAAGGTGATCGAGCCGGAAGAGGCTCTCGAGACGGCTGGGGTCCTTCTCCTCGTACTCGAGCCGTTCGATGAGTCCGAGCTGCTGCTCGACGAGGGACTTGCTTCGCCGGGCCAGCGTCTCGAACATGTCGTTGACCTGGAGACGGAGGTGGGCCTGCTCGCCCGCGAGACGCAGTGCCTGCCCGTGCATGTCGTCCACCGCGCGCGCCAGCTGACCGATTTCCTCGGTCGTGTGGACGGGAACGCGGGTGAACTCGATGTCCTCGATGCTGTCGCCGACCTTGATGCGGTCGATGGCCTCGGGCAGCTCCTGACGGGCAACCTTGAGGGTCCCGTACCGCAGCCGGCGGATGGGGCCGACAAGAGACCGGGACACGAGCAGCGCGAGGACGAGAGCGGCGAGCAGAGCGGCGAGCACGATCGCGGTGTCGCGCAAGGCCGCTGCACGGGTCTCCGCGGCACGATCCTGAATGGTCGTCGTGATCTGCTGCGCCGCAGCGTCGATGATGCCGCCGTACACGTCGACGCTGTGCAGCAGCGACGCTCGGACGTTGAGGATCGGGAGCGGGCCTTCGCCGGCAGCCGCGACCATGTCGGTGCGTTCCTTGACGCCGGACCGCAGGTCGGCAATCTGCGCGTCGGCCATCGGGTACGACCGGGAAAGAAGTTCGAGCATCGCAAGCTCGCCGCCGGACGCGGACACGAGCGCGGTGTCGGGCTGTTCCGGGTTCTCGAGGATCGCGAGCACACCGAGCACCTGTCCGAACAGGTATCGCTGCGAGTACCAGGCGTTGACGAGTTGGTTGCCGTAGTCGAGGATCTCGCGGTCGTCGACACCGTCGAGGACCGCTTCGACGATCCTGTTGAGGTTGTCGCGCACCTCGCTGGTGACGGCGGCGATCTCAGCGATCGCGACGGGCCCGGCCTGCATCTTGGTGTAAAGCGTTTCGGCGCTGGCGATCGTGCGGTCGAGGTCCGAGACGAGCGCCTCGTCGAACTCGGGGCTTGCAGCGATCGTCTTCATCGTGACGAACGTTTCCCCGAGTGTGTCCATCTCCTCGGGCGTGATCGTTCCCGCTGCCGCGCTACCGGTCGCCGTCGCAAACGCCGTCGAGAAGTCGACGATGTCGGGCACGACCGCGACCTGATCGGCCGCGGAGGAGAAGTGCACCGCATTGGACAGTTCGTTCTCGACGCGAAGACCACCCAGGACCATCGCCACTGTCACGGGGACAGCGAGGACGGCGGTGACCTTCGTGCGAAGACCCCACCCCTCGATGTTCCACCACCGCTGCCGGGGCGGCGATTTGTCACTCATGGATTACAGCTCTCCTTCCACCCCGTTCGCGCCAGGCGACGAGCGCCAACCGGCGCACCGCTCGAAACTGAGTGCGTTTTCGATCGATGCAGTCGAACGAGACGTTCCTGGGTGAGGGCACCATAGCGGTACATACAGGGAATACGGAAGGCGCACGCTCGTACGCTCCTGCGAAATGCACCCGACCCCCTGTACGGCTGCCACACATGGCGGTGGCCCAATGGACTGTACTAGCGGGTAGCCAGCCAGCGCGACCAGCGTGTCACTGTCACATGTCACATCATCGGGACCCCTAATGTGATGTCTCTCACAAAAGGGATCCCGATGTGGTCAGATTTCGCTCAGCGCCCGCCGAGCGGCCCCGTGTCAGACGTCGAGGAACCGTACGTCTTTGGCGTTGCGCGTGATGAAGCTTCTGCGTGCCTCCACGTCCTCACCCATGAGGACGCTGAACAGTTCGTCCGCGGCGGCGGCATCGTCGAGCGTCACCTGACGGAGAACGCGAACGGCCGGATCCATGGTGGTCTCCCACAGTTCCTTCGCGTTCATCTCGCCGAGGCCCTTGTAGCGCTGGATACCGTCGTCCTTGTTGATCTTCTTACCGGACTCGAGACCCACCTTGAGCAACGCGTCCCGCTCCCGGTCGGAATACGCGAACTCGGGCTCGCTCCGCTGCCACTTGAGCTTGTACAGCGGCGGTTGCGCCAGATAGACGTGACCGTCTTCGACGAGCGGCCGCATGAACCGGAACAACAGGGTGAGAAGCAATGTCGCGATGTGCTGGCCGTCGACGTCGGCGTCGGCCATCAGCACGATCTTGTGGTACCGCAGCTTCGCGATGTCGAACTCTTCGTGAATGCCCGTGCCGAAAGCCGTGATGATGGACTGGACTTCGGCGTTCTTGAGCACCCGGTCGATGCGGGCCTTCTCGACGTTGATGATCTTTCCGCGCAACGGGAGGATCGCCTGGTACATCGAGTCGCGGCCCGACTTCGCGGAACCGCCGGCCGAGTCGCCCTCCACGATGTAGATCTCGCACTTGCTCGGATCCTTGGAGCGGCAGTCGGCGAGCTTGCCCGGCAGACCACCGATATCTGTAGCGCTCTTGCGCCGCACCAGTTCTCGCGCCTTCCGGGCTGCGAGACGGGCGTGAGCGGACGACACTGCCTTCGTCACGATCGTCTTCGCGTCGGCCGGATTCGCCTCGAACCAGTGCGAGATGTGCTCGTTGCACGCCTTCTGTACGAACGACTTGACCTCGGTGTTGCCGAGCTTCGTCTTGGTCTGTCCTTCGAACTGCGGCTCGGCGACCTTGACGGAGACGATCGCCGCGAGACCCTCACGGATGTCGTCACCCGTCAGGTTGGGATCCTTCTCCTTGAGAAGTTTCTTGTCCTTCGCGTACTTGTTCACCACGGTGGTCAGGGCCGCACGGAAGCCTTCCTCGTGCGTACCACCCTCGTGGGTGTTGATGGTGTTGGCGAAGGTGTGGACGGACTCGGAGTAACCCGAGTTCCACTGCATCGCGACCTCGAGTTCGTGGCCCGTGCCCTTGGCCGTGAAACCCACCACCGAGTTGTGGATCGGCGACTTCGTGCGGTTCAGGTGGCGCACATAGTCTTCGAGACCACCGGGGTAGTGGTAGACGCGAGTCTTGACCTTCTGGACCTCGGGCTTCTTGGCCTCGAGTTCCTGATCCTCGGCGGTCTTCGGCGCGTCCGCGGTCTCGAGGACGACCTCGTCGGTTACTTCCTCGGGAAGCACGCGCTCGTCGGAGAGCGTGATGGTCAGTCCCTTGTTGAGGAACGCCATTTCCTGCAGGCGGCGCGCGACCGTCTCGAAGTTGAAGGTGGTCGTCTCGAAGATGTCCGGGTCCGGCCAGAACCGGACAGTGGTGCCGGTCCGTGTCGACGGCTCACCCTTGACCAGCTCACCGGGCTTGGAATAGGTGTACGTCTGTTCCCAGTGGTACCCGTCGCGGTCGATCTCGACCTCGAGTGTGGTCGACAGCGCGTTGACCACGGAGATGCCGACACCGTGCAGACCACCGGACACGGCGTACGCATCCGAGTCGAACTTGCCGCCGGCGTGCAGCTGGGTGAGGACGACCTCGATCGTGGGAACGCCCGACGAGTGCATCCCGACCGGGATACCGCGGCCGTCGTCGACGACCTGCACGCCACCGTTCTCGAGAAGGGTGACCTCGACCTTCGTCGCGTACCCGGCCATCGCCTCGTCGACCGAGTTGTCGACGACTTCCCAGATCAGGTGGTGCAGACCACGCTCTCCGGTGGAACCGATGTACATACCAGGGCGCTTGCGTACCGCCTCGAGTCCTTCGAGGACGGTGATGGACGACGCACCGTAGTCTTTGTTGCTCTTGTTCGACTTCTGGGCAGCCACGGGTGGGTAGCTCTCCTTCTCCGCCTCGGCCCCGCACAACGCGCGCGGCATTCTTCATCCATCCTACGTGCCCGACCCTCGTATGCCGGGGGCGACACAGAATGCGGTTGCTTACCCCGCTGATATCCCCGCAGCGGGCCTCGCGCGCATCAACACACGTAATTTCCTACGTCGGCTTCATTCCGCGCTCGTGATGCTCGCGGGCGACCTGGATCACCCATACGTATCGCGAGGACCACGCCCACGGACATGCCGCTCGCCCTTGCGCCAACTCGGCGCCGTGGGTCCGCTGATGCGCAGTTCCTTCACCACGCCGTGGCCCACGGCCGCGGCGATCTTCGCCAGGATCTGCGATTGCATCATCCGCAACTGGGTTGCCCAGGCCGTCGACTCGGCCGAGATGTGCAAGATGCCGTCGCGCAGTGTCGTCGGCTGGGCGTGGCCGGCGATGTCCTCGCCCACCACACGAGCCCAACTGCCGAGGACGGTGCCCTCGGATACGTGCGTCGACCAGCCTCGTTGCTTGGCTACCGCGCCGGTGAGAGCGCCCAGAGGCTGCGGATCCCGGTCGTCGGGTCCGGGGCCGGACCAGCCGCGGCGACGCCGGCGAGGACGCAGGTTCCCGCGCGACGCGCGACCCTGTCCCACTGCCTTGCCGCTGGCCTTGGCTGCTGCTCGAGCTTCCTCGAGCGCGCGCCGTGCGAGGTCGACACCCTTCAGTTCCGGTTCGCCGGACGGCGAGCCGTCCTGTGGCCGTGACTCGTCACTCATCGAACCTCCCGACCGATTGTGCGTCTGCCCATTGCACCGATCCCAGCACAGAGATCCGACCGTTGTCGGTGTCTTCCACCTCCACGGGGAACCGCGCGCCGCTCAACTCGTCCGGCACGTCCTCGGGAACAGCCGCGGTGATCAGTACCTGCTCCGCGGTCGCAGCGACCTCCGCGAGCGCAGCGCGGCGACGGCGATCGAGTTCGGCGAAGACGTCGTCGAGCAACAGCACGGGGTCGGTACCGTCCGTACGGAGCAGCGCGAAGGCGCCGAGCCGGAGCGCGAGCGCGAACGACCACGATTCGCCGTGACTCGCGTATCCCTTCGCACCGTGCTCGCCGAGGATCAACTCGAGATCGTCGCGGTGCGGGCCCACCAGGCACACACCGCGTTCGATCTCCTTGTTCCGCGCTTCTGCCAGACGGTGCAGGAACACGGTCTCGAGGAATTCACGGTCGTCCGGTGCGGGAACGCGGGCCGGATCGGAGAACTCGTCGGGCAGTGCATCACCGAGGCTGCTGCGATATCGCAGGCGGGCGGGACGGGATTCGGGCGCGATCGAGCGGTATGCCTCCGACACGTGCGGGGCCAGAGCGTGCAACAACTCGAGCCGGGCCGCAAGCAACTCCGATCCGTGTGCGGCGAGGTGCCCGTCCCAGACATCGAGGGTCGCCAGCGCACTCGTACCGTCGGTCGAGCGCGTGCCCCGGCGCAGCGCGCCTCCGGCTGTCTTGAGCAGCGCCGAACGCTGCCGCAGCACCTTGTCGTAGTCGGCCCGGACGCCGCTCATCCGGGGATAACGGGTGGTGAGAAGTTCGTCGAGGTACCGGCGCCGGTCACCGGGGTCACCGCGGACGAGCGACAGGTCTTCGGGCGCGAACAACACGGTCCTCAGAATCCCCAGAATCTCCCTGGGGCGACGAGCCGGCGACTGGTTGATGCGGGCGCGATTCGGCTTGCCCTCGTTGATCTCGATGTCGATGCCCAGCTCACGACCCGCATTGACGACCTGCGCACCTGTGAATGCACGTGTCGTACCGGCGCGCAGCAGCGGTGTGTCGGACGCGACCCGGTGCGACGACAGGCTCGACAGGTATCCGAGAGCCTCGAGCAAGTTCGTCTTGCCGTGTCCGTTGCGGCCGACGAAGACCGTCGCTCCTGGCGACAGCTCCACGGAGACGGCTTCCCAGGAGCGGAAGTCGCGCAACGAGAAGGTGCGAACGTACACGGACCGTCCAAATCTGGCGCGCCGGTCAGCCCGGCAGGCGCACCGGCATCAGCAGATAGGTGTAATCGCTCTCGGGAGCAGCGAAGGTACCCGAAGCGTCGGGCGACGGTTCTTCCTCGAGTGCGGGCCGGAGCACGGCGGGCCGGCTCGCGGTGGTGAACCCGAACGAGACCTTGTCGGTGTGCAGCGACGTCAAGCCGTCGAGCAGATAACCGGGGTTGAACGCGATGACCAGCGGTTCACCGTAGAACTCGGCGGGATGTGATTCTTCGGCGCGACCCGCATCGTCGCCACCGGCGGACAGGAGCACGCCGCCGTCGGTGAACTCGAGTCGGACCTGAGCGCCACGTTCGGCAACGAGCGCGACACGCTTGATCGCCTCGACGAGCGGAGCGATCTCGACGGTGGCCATCGCTGTGTGCTCGTTCGGCAGCAGCTGGCGGAACTTGGGGAATTCGGCATCGAGGAGCCGCGTGGTGGTGCGGCGGCCGTCGGCGACGATGCCGAGCAGACCTTCGGCGCCCACCGACGAACCGCTACCCAGTGCGAGCTGCACGGGCGAATTCGACGACCCGCCAACGGTTTTCGCAGCCTCCGACAGAGTCTTCGCCGGTACGAGCACTGCGGCCGTGGTGGTGTCCGTGGTCGGCATCCACTCGAGTTTGCGCACCGCGAGGCGGAACCGGTCGGTGGCGGCGAGCACCACGTCGGTGCCGTCGATCTCGACCCGGATGCCGGTGAGCATCGGCAAGGTGTCGTCCCTGCCCGCTGCCACCGCGACCTGGCTGATGGCCTCGGCGAACAGGTCGCCGGCGAGCGAGCCGGTCTGCTGGGGCAGCTCGGGGAGCTGGGGATAATCCTCGACGGGCATCGTCGGGAGCGAGAACTTTGCGCTGCCGCACGTGATGAGTACACGCGTGCCGTCGAGAACCACGTCGACCGGCTTGTTGGGCAGCGAACGGGTGATGTCGGCGAGCAACTTGCCCGACACGAGGGCCTGGCCGGTGGTGATGACTTCGGCCGCCACGTGGACCTGCGCCGAGACCTCGTAGTCGAATCCCGACACGGTCAGGCCCTGCTCTTCGGCTCCGAGGAGGACACCGCCGAGGACGGGCACCGGAGGTCGTGACGGCAGACTCCGGGCAACCCACGCGACAGAGTCGGCGAAGTCCTCGCGAGCAACACGAAACTTCATGCTTCCAAGCTCCATCGCCCGGTGGATCCCTTCGATCGTGGTCTCGACAAGTCGTACGAAGTCTGACACAAGGCCCCGACTCCGCGGGGCGGCGTCGGGGGATGCGGCTCCACGGTATGCCTTCCCTGGCTGGTTGGAAAGCTGGGGCCGGGAGAGGGCACCTCACTCGAGACGCCTGTGGAACAGCTCATCCACACACCTGTTTTTAAATAGTATTTCTCAGAAGAACTCACAGAAGTAGTAATAGGTCCTGTGCAATCTGTGGACCGATCGACGTCTAGGCTGGTGGGGTGCCCTTCTCGAGGCGCCGCACTCGAGGATGAACTCGAGGACTACTCGAGGATGGAATGTGGACTCCTCGAGAGTGTTAGTCCTCTGTCCACCGTCCGTCCACAAAGATCCCATGTTGTACACACCCTTGTCCACAAGTGTGAGTACCCGGACTTTCTCGAGATGCGGGACGGAAACAGGACAGGGAGCGCCCGTGTGGGCACTCCCTGTGGACAGCTTTCTGCGGCGAGGACTACCGCTTGGACCTCTGCTTGATCCGCGCGGTGAGTTCCTGGACCTGGTCGTACACCTTCCGGCGTTCCGTCATCTCTTTGCGAATCTTCTTGTCCGCGTACATAACTGTGGTGTGATCGCGTCCGAACGTCTGCCCGATCTTCGGCAGTGACAGATCCGTCAGTTCTCGGCAGAGATACATGGAGATCTGCCTGGCCTGCGCGAGTGGACGCGCCTTGCCCGGACCGCACAGGTCGTCGATGGACGTACCGAAGTACTCCGCGGTCACCGCCATGATGGTCGCTGCGTTGATCTCGAGAGCCGTCGAATCGGGCATCAGATCACGCAGCACGACCTCCGCCAGCGTCAGATCGAGCGGCTGGCGGTTCAGGGACGCGAAGGCGGTGACGCGGATCAGCGCACCCTCGAGTTCGCGGATGTTGCGTTCGATCCGGCTGGCGATCAGCTCGAGGACGTCATGGGGAACGTTGAGCCCGTCCATGCGCGCCTTCTTGCTGAGGATCGCGATGCGCGTCTCGAGTTCGGGCGGCTGGACATCGGTGATCAGGCCCCACTCGAACCGGGTGCGCAGGCGTTCCTCGAGGGTTGCCAGCTGCTTGGGAGGACGGTCCGACGAGACGACGATCTGCTTGTTCGCGTTGTGGAGCGTGTTGAAGGTGTGGAAGAACTCTTCCTGGATACCTTCCTTGCCCTCGATGAACTGGATGTCGTCGACCAGGAGGATGTCCGTCTCCCGGTACCGCCGCTTGAACGCGACCTTGCGGTCGTCGCGGAGGCTGTTGATGAAATCGTTCGTGAATTCCTCGGTGGAGACGTACTTGACCCGCATACCGGGGAACAACCGCTGGGCGTAGTGACCGGCGGCGTGCAGCAGATGGGTCTTGCCGAGACCGGACGCACCCCAGATGAACAGCGGGTTGTATGCCCGGGCCGGGGCTTCGGCGATCGCGACGGCCGCGGCGTGGGCGAAGCGGTTCGACGCGCCGATCACAAAGGTGTCGAAGGTGTATTTCGCGTTGAGGCTGCTGCTGCCCATGGAGGGCGTCTCGGGAGGTGGCGGCTGCGTGAAGTAGGACGGCCACGATTCGCGGACGGCGGTCAGTGCCTCCCGGTCGTCGTCCACTTCCTCGTGGTCGCCGGGCTCGCCGTCGAGCATGTCGTGGTCGCGGGCTGTGGTGTACCTCCGCCGGAGGTGCCCGATGCCTTCGCCGGGAGCCATGCCGTCGCGGGAGGAGCGACCGTCTCGAGGTGAACCACCGTCTCGAGATCCCGCCGGCTCGCGCCGTGCATCGCGGGCGCGGCTCTCTCCGCTGCGGGTATCCCCGGCGCCCCGGTCCTCGGGAAGGCCCTCGAGGGGCAGAGTGTCGCGGGGTTCCGCGTACGGATCCTCCGCGGGGTCGTCGATGCGTTCGCGCGGCTCGACCCGAACGCCCAGTCCTTCCACGCGATGACCCAGGTAGCGGGTGAGCACCCGGAGAATAGGTTCGCGCAGGTCACGCTCGATGGATTGCTGGGCCAACGTGGACGGGACCGACAGCAGCGCGAAACCCTGGGCCAGCGTGATCGGCTTGACCAGCGCAAGCCACGCCTTCTGGCTCTTGGTCAGCACTCCGTCGTCCGCTGTCAGCTCGGCGACGACGTCCGCCCACACATCGGCAAGCGCGTTCGGCTCGTCGTTCACGTAGCTTCCTCCCACAGGTCGACATGATTTCCACACGATTATCCACAGGTGTGGACAACCGGGGGGGGACGACCCGGTGGATGTCTGCAGAAGTGGTGCAACTGTGTGCACAGGTGAAGTGGAAGACCTGATTCGAGGGGCCCGTCGGTGTGCCGACGCTTCGTGATCAGTCTGGCACACGAGATCGGCTCCGCGCGGTGGCGCTGTGCGGCGCGTCAGGAGCGACGGCACGCGACCGGCGGCCGCGCGCATCGTCTATGGACGTGCGGCGAATGGGCAAGACGGCCTATGCGCTGCGGGTTCGCTGACGAAGCCATGCGAGAGAGCGTAACCCACCGTGACGTGGGACACAGGGGTGTTCGGGGCCCGACTTTCGACGGATGTGCACCACAACCGGGACCGCGCGGGCACAGAGACCGCAGTTTGATTTCGCGTCGGAATCCGCGTAGCCTCGAACAGTCACTCATGCAGAAGTGATAGGTCCGTGCTGCACTCATTGCGCACGGGTCGTGCGAAAATCCGTACACGTTAGACCGATGGCGCCTGCCGGCGTCACATATATCTCGAGGAGTGTTGACCGTGGCTAAGGGCAAGCGGACGTTCCAGCCGAACAACCGACGCCGCGCGCGCGTCCACGGCTTCCGTCTCCGGATGCGGACCCGTGCGGGTCGCGCGATCGTGACGGCGCGTCGCCGTAAGGGCCGCGCCGAACTCACCGCCTGATCCCGTAACGGGAGCTCGGGGTGTTACCTGAGCCGTATCGACTGCGGCGCCGCACGGACTTTTCCGATACCGTCCGTCGCGGTCGCCGTCAGGGGCGGCGGGACCTGGTGATTCACGCTCTCGAGCGTGATAGGTCCGAGTTCTTGGTGAGTGTCGACGGTCCCCGTTTCGGGCTCGTCGTGAATAAGGCTGTCGGGCCGGCGGTGATTCGACATCGAGTCGCACGCCGGCTTCGTCATATCTGTGCCGGCCTCGTCGAGCGAGTACCCGAGAACACCGACCTCGTGCTGCGTGCTCTTCCGGGCTCGGCGACCGCGGATTCGCGGGAACTCGACAAGCAGCTCCGGTCGGGTCTGACCAGGCTCGGACTTCTTCTCGACGCATCTCCCACCGGCGAGGAGCCGTCCTCCAGCGTCCCTGCCGAGAGTGCAGGCGTCCACGCCGATGCCGGGAAGCCCGCATGACCGCCCCGAATGCGAGCGGAAACACCATCCGCTCGGCGCCGGCAAGGGCATTGATCTTCTGTATCGAGCTCTACCGCACGTACGTGTCGCCTACCCGGATGCCGACGTGCCGATTCGTTCCCACCTGCAGCGAATACGCGGTCGAAGCGTTGCGCGCGCGAGGGTTCGTGGTCGGCACGGCGCTCACGTTGGTGCGGCTGCTCAAATGTGCTCCCTGGCATCCTGGAGGATGGAATCCGGTACCCGAGCGGAGTCATCGGTCGTCCCACGTGGGTACCTGACCGGAGCGAAGACCTGAGACCGACGCCTCTCCGTGGCGACATGGACGACCCGAGGAGTACATAGAGCCGTGCTCGACTTCATCTACTATCCCGTGTCCTGGATCCTCTGGGTCTGGCACAAAGCCTTCTCGTTCGTCCTTGCTCCCGACAGCGGCTGGACGTGGGCGTTGTCGGTGGTGTTCCTCGTGTTCACCCTCCGCGCCATTCTGTACAAGCCGTTCGTCAAGCAGGTCCGCACGACCCGGCAGATGCAGGAACTTCAGCCGCAGATCAAGGCGCTTCAGAAGAAGTACTCCAACGACCGGCAACGCCAGGCACTGGAGATGCAGAAGCTCCAGAAGGAACACGGCTTCAACCCCCTGATGGGTTGCCTGCCGGTCCTGCTGCAGGTGCCGGTCTTCATCGGTCTGTTCCACGTGCTGCGGTCCTTCAACCGCACCGGTACCGGCTTCGGCCAGCTCGGCCTGACGCCGGAAGAGAACGCACGTGTCGGCAACTACGCCTTCAGCCCGGAAGACGTCGAATCCTTCCTGAGCGCGCGTCTGTTCGGTGCCCCGATCTCGTCGTGGATCACTCAGCCGATCGCCTCGCTCGAGGCCTTCGCGCCGTTCGGTGACATCCCTTCGCGGTGGCAGATCGCGGCGGTCGCCGTTCCCCTCATGATCGTGGCCGGTATCGCCACGCACTTCAACGCCCGCGCTTCCGTCGCCCGCCAGAGCACTCAGGCTGCCGCGAACCCGCAGGCCGCAATCATGAACAAGCTCGCGCTCTACGTGTTCCCGCTCGGTGTGCTCGTCGGTGGTCCGTTCCTCCCGATCGCCATCATCCTGTACTGGGTGAGCAACAACGTGTGGACGTACGGCCAGCAGCATCTCGTCTTCCGGAAGATCGATCAGGAAGAAGAAGAGAAGCGGGCAGCGGCGCTCGCACGCCGCAACGAGAACGCCCCGAAGCCGGGTGCCCGTCCGAACAAGGCGAAGAAGAAGAAGGGCGCCGTCGCTGCGGCGGAGAGTGCTCCTGCCGACGGTGCGGCCACCGACGTGACGCCCGAGGTCTCGCTGACCAAGGACGTAGACGCTCAGGCGAACGGCAACTCGACGCCCACGTCCGGTCCCGGATCATCGGCCCCGAAGCCGGGTAGCCGTCCCAAGAACTCCAAGCGCAAGCGGCGCTGACCGAAGTAGAAGAGAGCTGATCATGGCCAGTGACCTGGACAAGGCACAGGAGGACATCGAGGTGACCGGCGAGGCGCGCGAGCCTGAACTCGACACCGACGTGGTCGACGACGAGGACTTGATCGAAGAGGGGGAAATCGCCGGCGACTATCTCGAACAGTTGCTCGACGTGCTCGACTTCGACGGCGACATCGACCTCGACGTCGAGGGTGACCGGGCCGTCGTGAGCATCGACGGCGGCAAGGATCTGAGCAAGCTCGTCGGAACCAACGGTGACGTTCTCGACGCCCTCCAGGAGCTCACACGTCTCGCCGTGCAGCAGGCCACCGGGGAACGCAGCAAGCTCATGCTCGACATCGCGGGCTGGCGTGCGGGCAAGCGCGCCGAGCTGACCGAGCTGGGTACCTCCGCTGCGAAGCGGGTCCTGGCCGGCGGCGGTCGTGAGGAACTTGCCCCGATGACTCCCTTCGAACGCAAGATCGTGCACGATGCGGTCGCGAAGGTCGACGGGGTCTCCAGCGAGAGCGAAGGCGCCGAACCGCATCGGCGCGTTGTGATCGTGCAGGATTGAGCCGTCCGCTTTCGGCTCGAAGAGGGACCCTGAACACTCGGGGTCCCTCTTTTTATTCGATGGAGGCCAGCGGGACCGGCACCGCCGGCACGCCGTCGGCACGAGAGGATGTTTCACGTGGAACAAGACGAGGCAGGATTGCTGGCCACCGCCCAGCAGATCTTCGGTGAGAGATTCGAGCTTGCCGAGCGTTACCATCGCTCACTGTCGGTCGACGGAGTCGAGCGCGGACTGATCGGTCCGCGTGAAGTGTCCCGACTGTGGGAGCGTCACATCTTGAATTGCGCGGTGTTGGGCGAACTCATCCAGGAGGACGAGGCCGTCGTCGATGTCGGCAGCGGAGCGGGCTTGCCGGGTATTCCGCTGGCGATCGCTCGACCCGACCTGAGAATCACACTCGTCGAGCCGCTCTTGCGACGCACGGTCTATCTGGCGGAATTTGTGGAAGCCAACGGTCTCGACAATGTCTTGGTGGTGCGAGGCCGCGCGGAACAGCCGAGTGTGCTTCAGGAAGCCGGCGGAGCCGACGTGGTCACGTCGCGGGCGGTCGCGCCGCTCGCGAAACTCGCCAAGTGGTCCCTCCCCCTGATCCACGAAGGCGGCCGCATGCTCGCGTTGAAAGGTTCCTCGGCGCACGAGGAGATCGAGCGAGACCGAGACGAGCTTGCCCGCCTCGGTGCCGGCAATCTCGAGGTGCTCGAGTGCGGCCGCGATGCGCTTCCGGTTCCGACACTCGTGGTGAAAGCGGAGCGCATGCCACGTCCTTCGCGGCGGAGAAAGAACAAGTAACTGTTCCACGTGAAACGAGCCCCTCACTCCCCTCGCGGAGTCGAGGGGCTTGTTTTGTTCGGGCCGGCGCCGGACATCTCGAGTACCGATCGACCGGGATGCCTCTCGAGCTCGAGGCAGTCCCTCGAGTACTGAGTGGCATCCGGAAGAGTTCGGACGGCGTCAAGGGTCGATTTTGTTCCCGTGTGGGCGGGTACCGGGGACCCCTTCTCTTTTCGTCACTGTGACGCCAGAAGTGGGACCGTGCCGTGTAAAAGTTCTCCGGATGAGGGAAACGCTGTGGCACAACGTCTTACGGGGAAAGAATTTCAAACACGTTGCGCACCAAGATGTTCAGATACTCGGAAGTAATCAGTACCCGTAGCTCAGCGACCCGAGCGACACGTGTCGTAGTTTCACGTGAAACATTCCCCACTCCCCCCGGTCCGCAATGTTCCACGTGAAACAAAGAAGCGTTGTTTCACGTGGAACGTCCTGCGGTGTGATCGCGTGGCAGCCACATAGAATGCGGGTGGAATACTGAACCGACCGAGGAAGTGGACGTGAATCGACGCGTCGAAGACACAACCAACTCCTCGGACATGCCTCGCCTCCTCGTTGCTCGAACAGGCCGCGTCCCGTGCGCCGTGTCCCCGGAGCGAAGAGGATGTAGCGTGCGGACCGTGCGGATCAAACGTTTAAGGAGCGTTCTATGACGGGTGGATCTGAATCCGCTGTTTCACGTGAAACCGAGGCGATGAACGACGAGTTCTCACCCGTCCCCTTCGATGGTTTCTCCGCGATCGATACGCCGATCGGCGCTGCGGCACATCGCGCGAGCCAGGTGCTTCACCCGAGCGATGCGATTGCTCTCCCGAAGCCGCACGAGCGCCGCGTGTTCACGATCGCGAATCAGAAGGGTGGGGTCGGCAAAACCACGACCGCGGTCAACCTCGCCGCCGCGCTGGCGGTCCAGGGTCTGACGGTGCTCGTCGTCGACCTCGACCCTCAAGGCAACGCGAGTACCGCGCTGGGAGTACCTCATCACTCCGGCGTTCCGTCGAGTTACGAAATCCTCCTGGGCGAGGTGCGCGCCGTCGACGCCGTCCAGCAGAGTCCCCACAGCGAGCGCCTCTTCTGCATCCCGGCGACCATCGACTTGGCAGGCGCCGAGATCGAACTCGTGTCGATGGTGGCTCGCGAAAACCGTCTCCGGAACGCACTCACGAAGGACGCGCTCGGGCCGCGCGAGTACGACTACGTCATCATCGACTGCCCGCCGTCACTGGGCCTGCTGACGGTGAACGCTCTTGTCGCGGCCAAGGAAGTGCTCATCCCGATTCAGTGTGAGTACTACGCCCTCGAAGGTGTCGGGCAGTTGCTGCGCAATATCGAACTCGTGCAGTCGCACCTCAACCCCGACCTTCACGTCTCGACGGTGTTGCTCACGATGTACGACGGCCGCACGAAGCTTGCCGATCAGGTCGCCTCCGAGGTGCGCGCACACTTCGGGTCCGCGGTGCTGCGGTCCGTCATCCCCCGGAGCGTGAAGGTTTCCGAAGCTCCCGGCTACGGGATGACAGTTCTCGACTACGATCCGGGATCGCGCGGCGCGATGAGTTACCTCGATGCGGGTCGCGAGCTGGCGGCACGCGGGATACAGAAGAAGCAGGGGAACGAATGAGTGCGACACGCAAGGGCGGGCTCGGACGAGGCTTGGCTGCTCTCATCCCGACCGGTCCACCGGTAACTGCGCCGGCCACGACAGCGCCCACCTCGACGACCACCGAATCGACGACCACCGAATCGACCACCAGCGCATCGGCACCGACCGCTCCCGCGCCGCCCGTGAAGCCTGCCCCCAGTCGACGTGCCGGTGCGTCACCGGGAATGTCCTCGTCGCCGTCCGGACTCGGATCCGCCGCGGCGGACCTCATCATCGGCGACGGAAAGCCTGCCTCTCCCGAATCCACGGCGCCGGGCACGGAAGGCGACGAGGCTGCGCCCGCCGAGGTCGATCAGGGTCAACTCCCCTCTCCCGCCGGGGCGGTGTACCTCGAGATCCCGATCGACCGAATCGACCGGAACCCGAAGCAGCCCCGTCAGGTCTTCGACGAAGAGGCACTGACCGAACTCGTCCACTCGATCCGAGAGTTCGGCCTGATGCAGCCGATCGTGGTGCGGCGAGCCGACGATGACCGCTTCCAGATCATCATGGGCGAGCGCCGGTGGCGGGCCTCCCAGGAAGCGGGACTCGACACGATCGCCGCGATCGTCCGGGACACCGACGATCACGCGATGCTGCGCGATGCTCTCCTCGAGAACATCCACCGTGTGCAACTCAACCCCCTCGAAGAGGCAGCCGCGTATCAGCAGTTGCTCGAGGAGTTCGACGTCACCCACGAGGAACTGGCGACACGTCTCGGACGCTCGCGCCCGGTCATCACGAACATGATCCGGTTGCTCAAGCTGCCCATCCCTGTCCAGCGGCGGGTCGCTGCGGGCGTGCTGAGCGCAGGTCACGCGCGCGCCCTGCTCGCACTCGAAGCCGGTGCCGACGCTCAGGAAGCGCTCGCGATGCGGATCGTCGCCGAAGGGATGTCGGTACGCGCGACCGAGGAAGCGGTCATGCTCGCGAACCGCAGTGGTGCTCCCACGCCGTCGCCGTCCTCGAAGCGGAAGCCCATCCAGATGCCGGGGTTGCAGGACGTCGCCGAGCGTCTGTCCAACTCCTTCGACACCCGCGTGACCGTGAGTCTGGGGAAGCGCAAAGGCAAGATCGTGGTCGAATTCGGGTCTGTGGACGATCTCGAACGTATCGTGACCATGATGCAGACCGACCGTGAGGTCGGCGCGGATCCGACCGATCGGGCCCGCCAGTCTTGACTTCCCGAGGGGGGTCGGACAACAGTCTGTGAGAGAAAGACGTGGAGGCGAAGGTATCCCGTGTCGACGCGAGTCACGCCGCTGTCCTTGAGTGCGATCGAGCAGTTGCCTGCGCACCCGAGGCGGTGTGTGTTCTGGGAAATGGATCCGGCGCCCGCCGGTGATGCCCGCAACTTCTGCGATCCCGAATTCGAGAAAGAAGCGTGGCTGTCCATGGTCATGCTCGAGTGGGGGTCGTGCGCACAGGTCGCCACGTTCGGGGACACCGACGACAAAGTGGCAGGGGTGGCGTTCTACGCGCCACCCAACATGGTTCCCCGGGCGCGACTCTTCCCGACCTCACCCGTCAGCGCCGACGCGATTCTGCTCACCACGATGCGCATCGAGCCTCACGCGTCCGACCTGGATGTGGGTGCCGATCTCATTCGCGCCGTCGTGACCGATCTGGTCCGCCGCAACGTCCGGGCGCTCGAAGCGTTCGGGGTGCGACCGCAGGAGGACGACAGGCCGTCGGCGGGAGACGTGCCCAGCACCACCTCCGCGCGGGAATGCTCCCCTGCCGAATGCATGATCGGCGCCGACTTTCTCGAGGACATGGGCTTCGAGGTGATCGCCCCGCATCCTCGCTTCCCACGATTGCGGCTCGAACTCGACCGCGACCACGGATGGAAGGAAGAGGTGGAAGCGGCTCTCGAGCGCCTGATCGAAGCGGCCTCACTGACCGTGGAGGATGTCACGGGGCGCACCGCGGTGGGCGTGCCGTAAAGGTGCCGGCGACCGCGGTGCCGAGTCCCCGGCAGCGAGTCAGCGAGTTTCGGTGATGGAGAGTTCCTCGGCCAGCAGTTCGGCGAACGTGTAGGTACCGGTGGGCTGATCGTCCTGCCCGAGCAGATACAGGCGCTTCACTGCGACGAGGATTGCCTCGGCAATGACGTCACGGGTGCGCGGGTCGGCGAGCAGTGATGCGTCGTGCTCGTTGGTGAGGTAACCGAGATCGATCTGCACGGTGGGCATATTCGTCAGGCGCAGCAGGTCCCAGGTGCGCCCGTGGCTGCGGCAGTCCTGCAGCGAGGTTCGCGCGACGATCTCGCGCTGGATGAACCCGGTCAGTACCTGACCGATCATGGATTCGGAGCCGTGCGAGTTGCCGTAGTGGAAGCTGGCGATGCCACTCGCGTGCGGGTTCGAACTCGAATCGCAGCGCAGCGAGATCATGAGATCGGCACCGAACGCGTTGGAAGTGCCGGCGCGTTCGACGTCGGTCGGATCCGCGTGGTACGGGCGCGAGAGGAACGTCTCCATGCCGGTCGCGGCCATGCGGCCCTCGAGGCGGCGCGCAAGATCCCACAGGATGTCGGCTTCCGAGATGGGCCCGTGCACGCTCGGCACGATGATGCCGTGGTGGGTGCCGCCCAGACCGGGATCGATGACGATGCGCTTACCGCTCAGCTGGGGGCCCGACCGTCGTACGATCTCCTCCTCGCTGATGGCGTGAGGCGATCCGCCCGACACCCGGGTACCGAGCAACTCGAGTGCCCGCAACGTTTCGGGTCCACAGATTCCGTCCGCGGCGAGACCGATCTCGCGCTGGAACGAGCTGAGTCCTTCGTGGGTCTTCTGGCCGAAGTAGCCGTCGACGCGGTCCACGTAGAACCCCAGGTCCTGCAGCCGGGTCTGCAGCGCCGCCACGTCGTCGCCGTACAACGGCGCCGACAGCTGGTACATCAAGGTTCGGGCGCCGAGTCGGTACGACGCCTCCTTGAGGGAGCGGTACGTGGCCGGGCCGACAACCCCATCGACGAGCAGACCGCGCTGCTGCTGGAAGGCGCGCACGGCGCCGTCGAGTTCGCGGTCGAAAACGACGTCGGACCCCATCCAGCTGTCGGAGGAGTCGGGACGGGCGTGCAGGAAACCCAGACCGGCCAGAGTGCTCCGAATCTCGGCGACTGCCGGGCCGTGGTCGCCGTGACGAAGAGGGCGCATGCGTTGGGCCTTTCCGTGCTGACCGGATTGCGCCCGGCACGGGGCAGGGCAGCATCGAACGGAATTATCTCAGATGCGCCGGGAGCCGGGGCCCGGGGCGGCGCATCCGAGAATCGATCCTCGGGACCGTACTACAGGACGTCCGCGAGGTCCCGAAGCAACGCCGCCTTACCCTTCGCCCCCACGATCGTCTTCACGGGCTTGCCGCCGGAGAACAGGATCATGGTGGGGATGGACATGACCTGGTAGTCGCGGGCCGCCGACGGGTTCGCGTCGATGTCGAGCTTGGCGATCGTCAGCTTGTCGCCGTGCTCACCCGCGATCTCCTCGAGAACCGGAGCAACCATCTTGCACGGACCGCACCACGTGGCCCAGAAGTCGACGAGCACGGGCTTGTCGGCCTGCAGCACATCCTCGACGAACGAGGAATCGGTGATGGTGACGGTGTTGGTGTCCTTGACGGCCACGGCTATCTCCTGGTGTCGCGTGTTATCGGGGGGTGGGTGGGACGGTCAGACCTGGGCGGGCACGATCGAGGGCGGTACCTCGTGGCGTGCGACGAGCCAGCGCTCGGCGTCGATCGCCGCGGAACAACCGCTGCCGGCCGCGGTGATGGCCTGACGATAGGTGTGGTCGACGAGGTCTCCGGCCGCGAAGACACCCGGCAGGGACGTCGCAGTGGTGCGGCCGACGACCTTCACGTAACCCTCGTCGTCCAGTTCGACCTGTCCCGCGACGAGTGCGCTGCGCGGGTCGTGTCCCACGGCGACGAAGAGTCCGGTGACGGCGAGATCGCTGCGCTCGCCGGTGACAGTGTTCTCGACGGTCAGCGACGAGACGCTGTTCTCTCCCAGGACCTCGAGGACCCTCGTGTTGGTGAGGAAACGAATCTTCTCGTTAGCCTCGGCGCGCTCGAGCATGATCTTCGAGGCGCGGAACTCTTCGCGGCGGTGGATGATGGTCACGCTGCGCGCGAACCGCGTCAGGAACGTGGCTTCCTCCATCGCCGAGTCGCCGCCGCCGACCACTGCGATGTCCTGATCCCGGAAGAAGAACCCGTCACACGTGGCGCAGGCGGAGACGCCGCGGCCGAGGAGCCGCTCCTCCCCCGGCACACCGAGGTAACGGGGTTCGGCGCCCATGGCGAGCACGACCGCGTGACTGCTGTAGGTTTCGCCGTTCGCGACCACGGTCTTGACCGGGCCGGCGAGATCGACGGCCTCGACGTCTTCGGTACGGATGTCGGCACCGAAGCGGAGCGCCTGCTCGCGCATCTGGTCCATCAACTCCGGACCCATGATGCCGTCCTTGAAGCCCGGGAAGTTCTCGACCTCGGTTGTCGTCATCAGCTCGCCGCCGAACTGCGTTCCCTCGAAGACGATGGGCGAGAGTTCCGCGCGGGCGGCGTAGATCGCGGCGGTGTATCCCGCCGGGCCCGAACCGATGATGATGAGGTCGTGAATGGTGGGCGAGGTCGTCATTCGGCGGAGGCCTTCCGGTCGGCGGTCGGGGCTGTCGTAGATGCCACGTGCCGAGAGACCGGCGCGGCAGCATACACAGATGTCAACACCAGGGTAAACGGTGTTGTTCCCCTCGCAGCGTGCGTCGTGCCACAGCGCGTGCGCACCCGCCGCCCGGAGGTGTCAGACCGCGCCCGGGACGTCCCGGAGGGTTTCCCGGATCACACATTTGGTCCCGGTGTAGATGGTTGGCATGCACTTGTTGCAGTGGATGCACAACCCTTCGTCCGCGGTGTGGTTGCGGAACTTGTCGACCAGATACGGGTCACGGAGAAGCGCCCGGCCCATGGCCACGAACTCGAAACCTTCGTGCAGGGCGTTGTCGATGGTGTCGATGCGGTTGATGCCACCGAGCAGGATCAGCGGCAGCGACAGTTCGGACCGGAACTGCCGGGCCATCGGGAGGAAGAACGCTTCCTCGAACGGAAGTTTCGGGAAGAGCTTGGGTCCGTACACCTTCAGGCCCCAGCCGATGACCTTCGGCTGTGACTGCACGAACTCCTTCATCGGAACGTCGCCGCGGAAGAAGTACATCCCGTTGAGCAGCGAGCTGCCACCGGTCAGCTGCATCGCGTCGATGGTGCCGTCGGACTCGATCAGCTTGGCCATGGGCAGCGACTCGTCGAGCCACAGTCCCTTCGGGACGCCGTCGGTCATGTTGAACTTGGCGATGACAGCGACCGAATCCCCCGCCGCAGCGCGCACGGCGGCGAGGACACGCCGGGGAAAAGCGGTGCGGTTGGCGATGCTTCCCCCGTACCGGTCGGTCCGCTTGTTGAGGTTGGGGCTCATGAAGGAGCTGAGAAGGTAGTTGTGCCCCAGGTGTACTTCCAGCGCATCGAATCCGGATTCGACGGCGTATCGCGCGGCCGACGCGTAGTCCTCCACGATCGCGTCGAGTTGCCCGAGTGTCGCGCCGCGGACGAGACCCATCGCGGGGGCGCTGATCCGGGTGGAGGGGGCGGTGGTGCTCATCCCGTTCGACAGCTGGTTGGCGACGAGCCCGGCATGCCCGATCTGCGCGGACGCGAGTGCGCCCTCCCGGTGGACGGCCTCGGTGAGCCGGGTCAGCCCGGGCACGGCGTCGCGGTCGAGGACGAGGGTGTCGCGGTGGACGCGACCCGCGGGCGAGACGGAGCAGTACGCCACGGTCGTCAACGCGGTACCGCCGCGTGCGACTTCGGCGTGGAAGTCGACAAGTTTGTCGGTGACCGCACCCTTGGGCATGACACCCTCGAACGTCGCGGCCTTGATGATGCGGTTGCGGAGCGTGAGAGGCCCGAGGCGGGCGGGTTCGAAGACGGTGGATCGCGGCGAAGTCATGACCCTACTTTCGATGCCAGTGGTATCGTAATAGGCCGACTATAACCCCGATCACACACCAGGCACTGTCTGGTCCCACTCACACGAGAGCCCATGCCAGCTGTACCTGCGGGACGTCCGAGAGATCCTCGAATCGACAGTGACGTCCTCGCCGTCACCCGCGAGATGCTCGTCCGGGACGGGTGGGACGGCCTCAGCATGCGGGCGATCGCGGCGCGTGCGGGAGTCGGGCGAGCCGCACTGACGCGCAGGTGGCCGAGCAAGGCGCACCTGATGCTCGATGCGCTGCTCGGCTCGGCACCCGATCTGGCGCCGTACGACGGAATCGACCGCAAGGGCTGGATCGAATGGGTTGTCGCGGGGAGCAACGAACTCTTCTCGAGACCCGAGGTTCGCGCCGCCCTACCCGGACTCCTCGCGGCGCTGCGTGACCACGAGGACCTTCGCAGCACACTGTGGCGAACCTTCAGCGGTCCGAGTACTGCGCTGTTCACCGAGAACGGTGACGGGGACGCGGAACTCGATGCCCGGGCGGCGCTCGTGATGGCGGCGGGGACCGCGCTGTTCACCGGGCTGATCGCCGCGGAGGACGACACCCCGGCGCTGCGTGCACGGATACTTCACCTGCTGCTGACCATCGCCGAGTGACGACGCACGCCGAGCGCCTATCCGATGGTATGAACCGCCAGGGTAGCGGGAGTGTTTGCGTCACAATCGGTTCCGACCATCACCGCGGTCAGTTGCGGAGGGTGCGGTCCACCGAGGAGCAGCAGGACGGCGTCACGTTCGCGAAATTCCGTCTGCCGCGATCCCAGCAGAGGAGAATTCGAATCGAAACCGTTGGCTTCCAAGCAGTTCCGGAGCCGAACCGTATCCGAGAGAGGACCGAGCGAAGTCGTGCCGACCATCGAGCGTAGCTCGGCGGGCTCGAACACGGAGTCGCTCTCGTGGGCGGCGTAGGCGTCGCTACCCGCGTCGTCGTCTCCCCCGGGCGCCGAGTGGAGCAGGACGAGTGCGAACACGCCGGCGAATGCCGCTGCCGCGGCAACCCCGGCTCCCGCCAGCCATGTTCGGGCAGGTCGTCGCGGAGCAGTTGCCAGAGCGGCGTCGATCCGGGCGGCCACCGCCGGAGGAATCGGTTCCGCCGGATCACTGTCGCGGAGCGTGCCGAGACGCGACTTCACCGCGTCGAGTCGTGCGAGGACGGCCGCGGCCTCCGGGTCTGCGTGTACGAGGGGCCAGAGCCTGTCGGCCGAGGCGTCGTCCAGCACGCCCGCGTGCAGGTCGGCGAGCAGGTCGTGCGAGTACGGCGGACGTGGCATCTCGTCCTCGTTCATGCGCATTCTCCTCGCGGGTGGGTTGTCCTCACCAGAGTAAGACGATCCGGACTCGTGTTCGGTTCCCTCACTCCCGTAGGTCGCCGAGAACGACGGCGAGTTTGCGACGTGCCCGCGCGCATCGGCTCTTGACCGTCCCCTCCGGTACTCCCAGCCGGCGGGCCGCTTCTCGCACCGAATATCCCTCGACGTCGATCGCCACGATCGCGGCGCGCTGATCGGGCGGAAGTGTGAACAGTGCGGTCCTCACATCGAGCGCGAGTTCCGTGTCGTGGATGGAATCCCGCCCCGTACGAGGAGTTTCGGAATCGTCGGGGAAGAGCGGAACCGTGGGCCGAACCCTGTTGCGCCGGATGCGATCCAGGCACGCGTTCACGACGATGGTGTGCATCCAGCTACGGACCGCGGCGTCCTCACGGAAGTTCGCGGCCATACGATGCGCGGACAGGAGAGCTTCCTGAAGCGAGTCGGCCGCGTCCTCCGGCGAGTAGCTGGTACGTCGCGCCACCTGCCACAAATGGTCGTAATGGCGCGACAGCAGTGTCGCGAACGCCTCCCGATCGCCGGCCGCGTGTGCCGACAACAGGGCTGCGTCGGACACGAACGTGCCCGGCACCTCTGTGAGCACAGAGTCGTCGGGCACGGCGATTTTTGCGATCCCCCCGAAAATTCGCACGCGCGGATGGTAGCCGATCGCACGGCGATTGCCCCGGCTTGCGCTCGGGGCGATCCGGTTAGTCCGAGCCGATGAACTCGATCTCGGAGATCGAACTCTTGTTGCTGCCACCGTCGGAGCTGAGCCCGGTGATCCACAGCAACACGTGCGTGGTGCGGCCGTCGGCGTCGAGCGGAATCTCGGTTTCGCCGGATCCCAGTGTCGCCTGGCCGATCACCTGCGTCTGGTCCAGGGACGTCGAATCCGAGGGCGCGCTGCGGATTTCGAGCACGGTCCCGGGCGACTCGGACGTGACCTTCGCCGACGAGAGGGTCGCTGCGTCCTCGAGCGTCACCAGCAGGCCCACCCCGCTCTTCAGGGACGGGAAGGGATCGAAGTACGCGTCGGTGCTCCACGCCGTGGCAGGGTCGCCGTCGATCGCAAGCGACGCGGACGCCGGAGAATCGGGGGTGCCCTGCGGCGAGAACACCGTCACCGCGGATGCCGGCACCGGGCCCCCGGCTGCGGCGGGAGCCGCCTCCTCCGACGCGGACTCGGGTGCGGCAGGTGCTTCGGCGGTCGGTGTGAGACCGAATTCCTGGCTGGTGAGCGGCGCATCGCTTGCGTCGCCGGCGAGCAGATTCGTGATCCACCAACCGATCAGCGAGAGCAGCACGACCGTCGTGATACCGAGGCCGATCAGCGCGACGAGCATGCGCTGGGAATGCTTCTTCTTCTGTTCGAGCGCCTCGGGGTCCGCCAGGGCATGGCTTTCGGTCATGTTCGCGCGCTGGCCGATACGGAGCGCGGGAATCATGTCGGTCTTCTGATCCACCACCGACGCCTGGTCGAGGATGTGCTGCACCGTTGCCGCGGTGCGGATCCCGCCGTCGGTGTTCAGAGCGCGCACGGCGACCGCCGAGATCTCGAACGGAACGTCGGGGCGGAGCACCTTGGGTTCGACCGGTTTGCCGTCGGCGCCGCGGTCGGCTTCCGGCATGCCACCGATGGTCGCGCCGCTGTGGTGCGGGGCCGGCGGCCGTCCCGGAGCGGGCGGTTCAGCGAGCGGCCAGCGGCCGGTGATCAGCCCGTACAGGCTGGCTCCGAGACCGTGCACATCGGAGACGGCATCCGCGTCGGAGAAGGTTGCCGGGAACGCCATCACCGCGTCGCCGGAGACACTGATCCGGATGCGGTCGGGGTGGTCGATCGACAACGCGCTGCCCGCACGGTGCGAGGCCTCTGCCGCTGCCGCGAGGGCGCGGACGGCTCGTGCAGCGCCCAACGGGGACGGCTGCGTGGCGGACATCTCGCGCAGCGAACGACCGGGCGTCCACTCGGCGACGACGATGCCGCCCGAACTACCCCGGACCACGTCCAGGACACGTGCCAGTCCGGGCGAATTGATCCGGCCGAGCCGCAGCGTCCGGGACAGGATGGCCTGTGGAGAGTCCGGCCCGGTGCCGTCGGCAGCGCTCTGGTCGGCGTCGACGAACGTCAGTGCCACCTCGCGGTCGAGTTTGACGTCGAGTGCCTGCCAGAACCGGAGCCCGCGTGCGCCACCGTGGGGCGAGAGCAGCCGGTACCGGCCACCGGCCACGGACGCGCCGGCGATGAGTTCCGGTCCGCGCATGGTGCGGCGGGGCGCCGACCCGGGAACCCGGACGGGCGGAAGCTGAGGAGAGCCGATCGGTATGACCCCGGTGTCGTGGTGGGTGTCGCGCGGCGGACTCGGCGGCGTGGGCCGCTGATCGTTTCCGGCCGGCGTCGATCCTGCCTGCTGTGACGCGTCGATCGTGGACCTGCCGGCAGCGTGGTCGTCGCTCACCCTCACTCCTTCGTTGTCGACTCGTCCACTTCCGGTGCGGAGACGAGGATCGCCCGTGGGGGCCGCGAAGTAGCGCGGACCACGGCGCCCGTGTCGAATCTGCTGTTGACCAGGGTACGGGAGTTGTTGCTGCGCCTCGACGGGACGGGGCACGTCTCTGATCGCAGGCATGACTTCGGTGATCGCGTCGTACGGTCCGACTCCGTAGTCGCCGTAGTCGATGCGCGGCAGTACGACGGTCTTCTCGAAGTCGGACTCCGGGTAGGCGTCGTAGCCGAAGCGGCGGCGGGTCGGGAAGGCACCGGTATCGGCCGGCGAAGTGGCCGTGGACTCCCCGAGTTCGGCTTCGCTCTCTTCCGCGCCGCCACCGCGCACCGCGGCGATCTTGCGGCGTACGGCGGCCTCGATGGCCATGATCTCGGGAACCTTGAGCAGATACATACCGACGAGCGCGACGAGCAGCATGAGGATGCCGCTGATCGCGACACGCACCATCGAGCCGAGGCCGCCGAAGCGGTCCGCGAGGGCGTCCAACTGCAGGAGTCTGTCGGCGACGAGCACGACGACCGCCCCGCCGGCCGACGCCAGCACCACGTGCCAAATCGTGCGGCCCACGTTGGCCATCCGCAGGTCGCCCAGGGTGCGGTGCAGCAGGAACCCGCCGATGAACGCACCGCAGGTGAACGCGAGACCGGTCGCGACACCGAGCAGGACGACGACCTGCTGGTCGTTGCTCGCCACGACCGGAGCGAGCGCCGACAAGCCGATCTTGACGGCGGTGATGCCGAGAATGATCCAGGTGGGGGTCCAGGCCTGTTCCCGCGCGTAGAAAACACGCAGGTGGATGAGCACGAGCGAGTAGGGAATCAGGGTGAAGGCGGACCAGCTCACGGCCTGGCCGAGCAGGGACGCGTTGCCCGCGCCGAAATTGCCGTAGCCGTACAGGGCGGTCCCGACGTGCGTGCCCGCGATCGTGAGGAACGTGACGATCGGGATCAGCGCGATCATGGTCATCCGGGTCGCGACCGACAGGTCGTCGACGACCGCGGGAGTGTCGCCCTCGGCGGCGTTGCGGCTCAGTCGCGGCATGATCGCGGTGAGCACGGTGACGCCGAGCACGCCGTACGGCAACTGCAGCAGCAGCCAGGCGTTGTTGTAGATCGCGGGGCCTGCGGCATCGGCGCCCGACGAGATGTTGGTTGCGAAGATCATGCCGATCTGGCTGATCAGCACGTACAGCACGATTGCCGCGGCCATCCCGCCGAACTGGCGCAGGCGGTCGTCGAGGCCCCACAGCGGCTTCAGGTTGATGCCTTCGCGGCGGAGCGCGGGGATCAGGCACATCGCCTGGGTGATGACGCCGAGAAGCACACCGAGGCCGAGTACCAGCAGCTTCGGGTCGCTCATGCGCACCGGATCGAGGGTGATCTCCCCCGGCATCAGGTAATAGACGACCAGCACGACGAGCACGACGACGTTGTTCGCCACGGGTGCCCATGCGCCGGGCTTGAAGACCTGCCGCGTATTGAGAATGCCCGTGAACAGGCCCGACAGCCCGTAGAACACGATGGCCGGCAGCAGCAGGTACGACAGGGCAGTCGTCAGTGTCGTCGACACCTTGCCGGAGTCGTCGAGGAACACGTGCGTCGTGAGCAGCGGCGCGGCGGCGACCGCGAGGATCGTCGCGCCGCCGAGCAGCACGACGGCCGCGGTGAACAGGCGACGGACGAATGCCTCGCCGCCGTCCGGGTCCTCGCGTTCCGCCCGCACGAGCACCGGCACCACGATCGAGGTGAGGACCGCGCCGAGGACCAGCTCGGAGATCATGTTGGGGATCTGGTGGGCCACGGTGAACGACGACGCGACGCTCGCACCCAGCAACGTGAGGATCAGCAGTTGCTTGAGGAACCCGGTGATCCGGCTGACCAGGGTGGCGACGGCAATGGAGCCGGTGGCCGCGAGCAGGCTCGGAACCTTCCGGCCGGTGGGACCGGCACCGGTGACGTCCGGTGAAGTCGTCGGTGACTTCACGTCGTCGCGGGTCGCGTTCCCCGTCATTCTCGTTCGTACCCTTCGTCGGCTGGATCCGGTTCCCCGCGGAACCGGTGCAGAAGCCGCCTGCCCGCCAGGAACAGCAGGAGCGCTCCCGCACAGCCCGTGACGATGGCGAGAATCCGGCCATACGCATTGGAACGTACCGTCACGTTCGTCGGACTGCCGAGAGACAGGCCGGATTCCGTGGTGAGCGAGAACTCCAGTTCGAGCTTCCGCGAGTCGCTGATCTGAGCGGGCACCGTCAGGGTGCGGCTACCGCGCGGAGGCAGCTGGGTCGGCCCGATATCGGTGATCTCCATCGCCGAGGGCGCGTCCACGTGCAACCGCACTGTGATGCCCACGGGCAGATCGTTGCGCGCCACCAACAGTAGGGGACTCTGTTCGGAGGTCAGTGTGTACACACCACCCGGTGAGAGCACTGTCACTCCCGCGAACATCCCGTCCACGGCTTCTTCGACTTCCACCGCGCGCAGAGTCGCGGCGTCCACCGCCTGCTCGGGGTCTTCACCCCGCCGCCCCGCCGACGCCATCGCGCGCAGCAGATCCTCCCGCAGCGGTGTGAGGAACTCCTGCGGCGTGAGCTGGGCCTGGGGATCCTCGATCAACGCTGCCTGCAGAGCATCGAGCCGGGGCGTCTGCTCGGCGGCAATCCGGACCACTTCTGCCGGCACACCGTCGGTGACGGCTTGCTCCGGATAGTCGAGCACGGAGGTATTCGGGTCGTCTGCGGTGGCTGCTGCCGCGGCGACGAACTCGGTGAAGGGACGAGCCGTCGCCGTTCCCGAACGGATGAGTGACGAGATCATGGACAGCGTGGCCGACGCCTCGTCCGGGGACGGCGACCAGACCTGCGGCGGAGCGAACAGCACCGAGCGGCCGGGTGCGGGCAGCGGCACTCCCGACGCCGCGTCCACCGACGGGGCCAGCGCCGGAAACGCCAGCGCACCGAGCGCGTCCTGGAACCGTGCGGTCGCGGAGTCGTCGGCGAGGTCGTAGCGCGCGGCCTTGGTCACGAACGAGGGGGTCGACGGCGCGTCGCCCATGCCCGCGAGTGCTGCCGAGGCCGCGGCGTCGAACAGGCCGGCCGTCAGCCCGTCCACTCCCGACACCCGGACACTGTTGCGCGGGGATGCGCCGCTCATGGCGGCGCGTCCGTCGTCCACCGCGGTGTCGGCGAGTACCGCCGTGACCGGGCCGTCCGCGGCGACGAGAAGCCCGGCGTTCTCGGTGAGGACACCGGAATCGGGCCACACGACATCCGGAAGCGACGTGGTTCCGAGGATCGTGTCGACAAGCGTGCTCGGGGACCGCAAGGCGGGCACGGTCAGCGTGGGATCGTCCAGTTCCGCGAGCGCCGTCAGGTCCGCCTGGGCGAACGGCACCGCCACCGTGCACATGGAGGTCGCGAGTGCCCGGATGCGGCCGAGCCACGCGATAGCCGCCTCGGTGCCCGTTCCGGGGCTCGCGGCCGCCATCGGATCGGCCGGGTCGCCCACCACGAGATAGTCCCGGGTCATGTTCGCGACCGTGACCAGCAGGTCGGGGTCGATCGCCAGGCACATGCCTTCGGTGACCCGCGGATCGGTCTCCAGCGATTGTTCGGCAGCGCGCAGCAACCCGTCGAGCCGTCCTCCTTCGGCCAGCGACGTGGCGAGCACGTCATCGACGAGCCGGGCGGGTTCCGTCGCGGATCCGGGAACACCCGAGGCCAGCCGCGGCGTGTCGGCCAAGGGCCACAACATCGAGACGGCGACGGGGCGCGACACCTCGGGTGGAACGGCGGGAAAGCTCTCGGTCTCGCTCCTGGGCGCCGTTCCGGCGGTTCCGCCCGAGGGCGTGGACGCCGACGTTCGCGGGCCGGAGGTGTCCTCGCCCGCGGGCACTCCCAGCACGGGCAGCAGGAAACGGGCATCGTCCAGACGGGCCTGGCCCCCGTATTCGGGCGAGCCGTTGACGTTGACGAGCAACGGGTAGACACCGGGGGTGTCGATGCCGAGCGACGGCTCGAGTTCGGAACGCAGGGGCAGCTCGATCGTGAACTCGGTGCGGTCGCCGCGGCCGAGCCGGTCCGTGACCTGCTCGAATTCGCCCACGGTGTCGAAACCCGACTGATCGAGGGAGAGCGAGGTGCGCAGGGCAGCGGAGTCGGAGATGACGGGTGCGCGCTGAAGTCGCACCCAGACGTCCTCGACATCGCGGTCGCCGACATTGGTGACGGTGCCCGTGACCTCGACTACCGATTCACTCGTGAGCGACACCACCGACGGGGTGACCTCGTCGATGCTCAGAGCGAGAAACTTGGTGTCTTCGGAGTCCGGCTGTGCCGTCGCGGGTGCGGGGATCGCCACACCGATCGTTGTGAGAACGAGCGTGAGCACGGCCAGAACCGCGGCACCCGTTCGGGAAACCACCGCCGTCATCCGAGATGGGCCCCCGGTTCGTCGGTGCGGGGACGCGATTCGGGATGCATCTCCGCAATGAGCTGGTCTGCGACGTCGGCGAGCTTACGTTCGTCGGCGTAGGCGAGCCTGGACCGGAGTTCACGGAGCGGAACCCACGCGACTTCGGTGACCTCGACATCCGCGTCGGACAGTTCACCGCCGAGGTAACGCAGAAGATAGTGGTGCACCGTTTTGTGGACGCGACGGCCTTCGGTGACGAACCAGTAGTCGATGCTGCCGAGTTCGGCGAGCACCGTGCTGCGGACACCGGTCTCTTCGTGCACCTCGCGCATCGCGGTCATTTCGGCGGTCTCGCCGCGCTCGATGTGCCCCTTCGGCAGCGACCACAGCAGGCGGCCGCGACGGTCGGTACGCCCGATCAGCGCGGCGCACAGCTTGTCGGGTGGACCGCCGAGTCCGTCGACGACCAGCCCGCCGGCCGAGGTCTCGCGGACGGTGCGCAGTCGAGGGCCGGGTGCGCCGGGTGCTCCGCCCTGAGCAGCCTTTTTCGCGCTCGTGCCACGACGCCGCGAGCTGCGGCGGTTGCGATTGGCACGTTCGGCGGGCGACACCTAATAGATAGTAGATGTACCGCCGTCGGTCCCGGCTCAACCACACGAACGCCCTGCTCGGTAAGGTGCAAAGACGTGAACTCACCCACCGCAGACCTCGACCGCCGAACCCGGTTGCTCGCCGGAGCCGACGTCACTCTGCGCTCGTTGTCCGATGTCCTGGCTCCACTCGGTGCGCGGTTCACCGAGGCGGGCCATGAGCTGTATCTCGTCGGCGGGAGCGTCCGCGACGCGCTTCTCGGCCGGTTGGGTACCGACCTCGACTTCACGACAGACGCGCGCCCCGAGAAGGTCCAGGAACTGCTGCGCGGGTTGGTGGACCATCAGTGGGACACCGGCATCGACTTCGGCACGGTCAGCGCGGCAAAGGGATCCGAACAACTCGAGATCACCACGTTCCGCAGCGACGCCTACGACCGTGTCACCCGCCATCCCGTCGTCGAGTACGGAACGAGCCTCGAGGACGATCTCGTACGCCGTGACTTCACCGTCAATGCGATGGCCGTTCGGATCGGTCCGGACGGTGCCGGCGAGTTCGTCGACCCGCTCGGTGGGCTCGACGCGTTGCTCGCAGGTGTTCTCGACACTCCGGCTCGGCCCGAGGACTCGTTCGAGGACGACCCGCTGCGCATGTTGCGGGCGGCCCGATTCGTCTCCCAACTGGGCTTTTCGCTCACCGAGCGGGTCCAGACGGCGATCCGCGAGATGGCGGACGAGATCTTGCGCATCAGCGCCGAGCGGGTGCGGGCCGAACTCGACAAGCTGATCCTGGGGGACCATCCGGTCGACGGCATCGAGTGCATGGTGGAGACCGGCCTGGCGGAGCGCGTCATCCCGGAGATCCCCGCGATGAAACTCGAGATCGACGAGCATCACCAGCACAAGGACGTGTACTGGCATTCGCTCACCGTGCTCACCCAGGCGATCGATCTCGAGGACGGCGACCCGGACCTGGTGCTGCGCTGGGCGGCGCTGCTCCACGACATCGGCAAGCCCGGCACCAAGCGCAACGAGGCCGGCGGCGGCGTCAGCTTCCATCACCACGAGGTGGTCGGGGCGAAGCTGGTGCGCAAGCGGATGCGGGCCCTGAAGTACCCGAAGCAGATGATCGAGGACGTCGGCCAGCTGGTGTTTCTGCACTTGCGCTTCCACGGGTACGGCAAGGGCCAATGGACGGACTCGGCGGTGCGGCGGTACGTGCACGATGCCGGGGACCTCCTCCCCCGGCTCCACAAGCTGGTTCGGGCCGATTGCACCACCCGCAACAAACGGCGCGCCGCAGCACTGCAGGCCACCTACGACGATCTCGAGGTGCGCATCGCGCGACTGGCGGAGGAAGAGGGCGTCGCGAAGGTCCGCCCGGATCTCGACGGCAACGCGATCATGGAAGTTCTCGGCATTCCGCCGGGCCCCGAGGTGGGCAGGGCGTGGAAGTTCCTCAAGGAGTTGCGCCTCGATCGCGGTCCACTCGATCGCGACGACGCCGAGGCCGAGCTCCTGAAATGGTGGGAGCAGCAACCGAAGTCCTGAGCGTGTTGCCGGCACCTCACACCTCCTCCCGTCACCCGTGAGCCAGATGTCACAGCGTGCTCATCCCATGTGACGCGTCCGAAACACCGAGTCCGCAGCATGGAAGTCGTCGTATCGGCGACGGCAACGGCGTGCCCCTCGGTTCACTGCCGGCGGACGCGGTGCCGGGTAGGAGATTCGGATGCGGGATGACATCACGACGGTGAAGACCGCGTGCTCCTACTGCGGTGTCGGGTGCGGCATGGTGCTCGACGTCGCCACCGATCCCGATACCGGTGCCCGCAGGGTGGTCAAGGCGTACGGCGACAAGGAGCACCCCACCAATCGGGGGCGCCTGTGCACCAAGGGTGCGACAAGCGCGGAGATGCTGGCTGCGGCGGGCCGTCTCGAGACCGCGTACGTGCGTGACCGCCGCGGCGGCGCTCCTTCGCCGGTGCCGGTGGACGCGGCCGTCGCCGACACCGCACGCCGTCTCACGGAGATCATCGGAACCCACGGACCCGATGCGGTGGCGTTCTACGTCTCCGGACAGATGTCGCTCGAGGCGCAATACCTCGCGAACAAGCTCGCCAAGGGATTCGTGCGCACGAGCCGGATCGAATCGAACTCGCGGCTGTGCATGGCCTCTGCGGGCACCGGCTACAAGCAGTCGCTCGGTTCGGACGGGCCACCCGGCTCGTACGAGGACTTCGAGCACGCCGATCTGTTCTTCGTCTCGGGTTCGAACATGGCCGACTGTCACCCCATCCTCTTCCTGCGGATGATGGAACGTGTCCGAGCCGGGGCCAAGCTCGTCGTCGTCGATCCTCGGCGCACCGCCACCGCGGACAAAGCGGACCTGTTCCTGCAGATCGCGCCGGGTACCGACCTCGCACTGCTCAACGGCCTGCTCCACCTGATCGTCGAGAACGGGCACGTCGATCGTGACTTCGTCGAGGAGTACACCGAGGGCTGGGAAGCGATGGAGGAGTTCCTCGCCGAGTACCCGCCCGCTCTCGTCGCCGGCATCACCGGCCTCGAGGAAGCCGACATCCGCACGGCTGCACGATGGATCGGCGAGGCCGGCGAGTGGATGAGTTGCTGGACGATGGGGCTCAACCAGAGCACCCACGGCACCTGGAACACCAACGCGATCTGCAATCTCCATCTCGCCACGGGAGCGATCTGCCGCACCGGAAGCGGCCCGTTCTCGCTGACCGGTCAGCCCAACGCGATGGGTGGTCGCGAGATGGGGTACATGGGTCCCGGCCTGCCGGGCCAGCGCAGCGTGTTGTCCGGCGACGACCGGGTGTTCGTCGAGGAGCAGTGGGCGCTACCTCCCGGCACGCTGCGCGCCGAAGCAGGCACCGGCACCGTCGACATGTTCCGGGAAATGGCACAAGGAATGATCAAGGCGTGCTGGATCATCTGCACCAACCCGGTGGCCTCGGTCGCGAACCGGGCGACCGTTCTCGAGGGTCTCGAGAACGCGGAACTCGTCATCGCCCAGGACGTGTTCCTCGAGACCGAAACGAATGCGTACGCCGACATCCTCCTTCCGGGTGCCCTGTGGGCGGAGTCCGACTACGTGACAGTCGGATCCGACCGCACTCTGAACCTGTTGCAACAGGCCGTCGAACCGGTCGGAGAGGCACTGCCCGACTGGCAGATCATCGCGCGTGTCGCCTGTGAGATGGGGTTCGGTGACGCGTTCACCTACTCGTGCGCGGAGGAGATCTTCGACGAGATCACGCAGTTCTGGAATCCGCAGACGGGGTACGACCTGCGCGGCGTGACATACGACAGGCTGCGGCACGGCCCGGTGCAATGGCCGTGTGGCCCCGGCCGCACCGACGATCGCAGTCCGGTCCGGTATCTCAACGACGGAGACAGCCGGACGCTGGTGGTCCGCGACGACGGATCCGTACCGGAACTGGCCTTCGCGACACCGGACGGACGAGCCCGGTTCTTCCCCCGTCCGCATCTGCCCACAGCCGAACTGCCCGACGACGACTACCCGTTCGTTTTCAATACCGGTCGCGTACAACACCAATGGCACACGCTCACCAAGACGGGCAAGATCGCCAAGCTCGGAAAACTCGACCCCGGACCGTTCGTGGAGATCAGTCCCGAGGATGCCGCGCGGTTGTCGATCGTCGACGGTGACGCGGTGGACATCGCATCGCGGCGGGGGCGCGCCGTCCTTCCGGCGGTGGTGACCGATCGGGTGATGCCGGGAAACTGTTTCGCCCCGTTCCACTGGAACGACCTGTTCGGGAACGATCGCGCGATCAACGTCGTGACCAACGACGCCGTCGATTCCGCGTCGCTCCAGCCAGAATTCAAGTTCTGCGCGGTCGCCGTGACGAAAGTCGCGGCAGCACCTGTATCCCCTTCCCTGCCCGCCGACGATTCGGTCGTCGGACGGCTCGCGGAGACGCTCGGAGTCGGCGGTATCCCCGCTCCCCTGTTCGGCGACGACGAGAAACGCTATCTCGCAGGTCTTCTCGCCGGTCTGCGGTCGTCCGATGTCACCGCCGCGCCGTCGCTGCCGGCTTCGGCGCCGTTTCCCCCCGCGACCCGGGCGTGGCTCGACGGACTGTTCGCGGGGATGTACTCGCAGAGCGCTGCGATCGACGCCGGCTCCGATGCCGCGGCCGGGGACCGGAACCCGGAACCGCCGGTCGTGGTGGCGTGGGCGTCGCAGACGGGGAATGCCGAAGGATTCGCGCACACCTGCGCCGAGCGTCTTCGTGCCGCGGGACGTGAGGCCACCGCGGTCGGGATGGGGACGCTGACCGTCGCGGATCTCGTGCAGATACCGGAATTGCTGGTGGTGACAAGTACGTTCGGTGACGGCGACGCGCCGGACAACGCTTCGGCGTTCTGGAAGAGCTTGAACGGTGCAGACGCACCGTCGCTCGCCGGTACCCGCTATGCGGTACTGGCTTTCGGCGACTCCAGTTACGACGACTTCTGCGGGTACGGACGCAAGGTGGACGACCGGCTGGCCGATCTCGGAGCGACCCGGATGGTTCCACGCGTGGACTGTGAACCGGATTTCGAGGACCGCGCGAACGAATGGGTGTGCTCGGTCCAGAATCTGGTGGCCGGTGACGCGCCCGCGCAACCTGTCCCGCCGCGGGCATCCGTGTACAGCCGCAAGTCCCCGCTCGTCACCCGCCTGACACGCAACATCGCACTCAGTGGAGCCGGATCGTCGAAGGATGTGCGGCAGTTCGGATTCGAGCTGTTCGACCCGGAATTCGAATATTGTGCGGGAGATGCCCTCGGGGTGATGCCGACCAACTGCCCCGAGGCCGTCGAAGAATGGATGCAGGTCACCGCGCTCGACGCGGAGGCGCCCGTCGAAAGCGTCGATCGTCCCACCGTCCCTCTCCGGGAGGCCGCGGCTCGGTACCTCGACATCACCAGGACCACTCCCGAATTGCTGCGCTTCGTGCAACGCCAGAGCGGGAGTCCGGAACTCGCCAAGCTGCTGCGACCCGGAAACAAGATGGAATTGCAGCGGTGGCTGTGGGGGCGGCAGGCGATGGATGTCATCGCCGAATACCCGTTCAAGGCACCGCTCGACGAGTGGCTCGGTGTGCTCACGCGGCTTCAGCCACGCAGCTACTCGATCTCGTCGAGTCCGAAGTCCAACCCGCGGGAGGTGCAGCTCACCGTGTCGGTGGTGCGATACGGCTTCGAGGGCCGCGACCGGGCCGGCGTGTGCTCGGGCTTCCTCGCCGACCACAGCAAGGGCGTCGACATCCCCATCTTCGTGCAGCGGAATCCGCACTTCCGGCCACCACCCGGCGATACTCCGATGATCATGGTCGGGCCGGGAACGGGGATCGCGCCGTTTCGGGCCTTCCTCCACGACCGCCGCGAATCCGGGCACACCGGTCGCAGTTGGCTCTTCTTCGGCGACCAGCGGTCGGACACCGACTACCTGTACCGCGACGAGATCGAGAAGATGCACGCCGACGGGTTCCTCACCAAGCTGGACCTCGCGTTCTCGCGTGACCAGCGACAGAAGGTGTACGTGCAGGACCGCATGCGTGAGCAGGGCGCCCAGCTCTGGAGATGGCTGGAGGACGGCGCTCATTTCGCCGTCTGCGGGGACGCCGGGCGCATGGCGAAAGATGTCGACGCGATGCTCCGCGAGGTGGTGCAGACCCACGGCCGGCTCGACCAGGAGGCGGCAGCGGCATACGTCGATCGTTTGAGTGCTGAGAAGCGGTACGTGCGCGACGTCTACTGAGAAGGTTGATACAACCGCATCTGCGGACGTATCGTCCAGTTCGTGACTTGTGTGCGGAACATATCGTGACGACTTTCCGTATCCGCGACGCCGCACGCCTGCTCGGTGTCAGCGACGACACCGTGCGGCGCTGGATCGACCAGGGCGCCCTTCGTGCGAGCAAGGACGACACCGGCCGCAAAGTGGTCGACGGCAGCGAACTCGCGGCGTTCTCGCGGGCCCAAGCCGACGCGGCACCGGATCTGCTCGGCGTCGGGAGTTCCGCCCGCAACAAATTCGTCGGTCTCGTCACCCGGGTCGTCTCGGACCCGGTGATGTCGCAGGTCGAGATGCAGTGCGGGCAGCATCGGGTCGTATCTCTCATGAGCACCGAAGCGGTGCGGGAACTCGGCCTCGAACCGGGCAGCGTCGCGGTCGCGGTCGTCAAAGCGACAACCGTCATCATCGAAACACCCGGAGGGTCCTCGTGAGGCGCGTGCGCGCAGGATGGATCCTGGTGGCGTCCGTGGCACTGGCTTCGGTCGCCTGCGGTTCGGAACAGAGTGATCGGAATCCGTCGGGTGACGGTGTGACGGGCACTGTCACGGTGTTCGCGGCAGCGTCGCTCAGGGACACGTTCACCGAGATCGGCACCGCGTTCGAGCAAGTGCACGACGACGCCGCCGTGGTGTTCAACTTCGCAGGGTCGTCGGACCTCGCCGGCCAACTGGCGCAGGGCGCACCCGCCGACGTGTTCGCGTCCGCCGATACCGTCACGATGTCCCGCGTCGTGGACGAGGGTCTCGTCGCCGGTGATCCGGTGCTCTTCGCGGCCAACACGCTCACGATTGTCACCGAGCCGGGGAATCCGAAGGGCATCACCTCGTTCGACGACCTCGGCCGCGACGGCGTGTCGGCGGTCGTCTGCGCACCCCAGGTGCCGTGCGGCGCCGCCACCGTGCGCGCCGAGGAGGCGACCGGAACCGAACTGTCGCCGGTCAGCGAGGAATCCTCCGTCGCCGACGTGCTCGCCAAGGTCACCTCGGGACAGGCCGACGCCGGACTGGTCTACGTCACCGATGCGCGCGCCGCGGGCGACGCCGTCACCGTCGTGGCGTTTCCCGAGTCCGGGGACTCCGTCAACTCCTATCCGATCGCCGTACTCGAAGATTCCCGGAATCCGGACGCCGCCCGCGCGTTCGTCGATTTCGTCGCCGGACCCGAAGGGCTGGAGATTCTCGGGGAAGCCGGGTTCGCCGGTCCATGACGGCGGCCCGCACCCCGACCGGTCTGCCGGCGTGGATCTATCTTCCGGCGATCGCCGGCGGCCTGTTCGTGGTGCTGCCGTTGGTCTCGATCGTGCTCTCCGTCGACTGGCACCGCTTCCCGGAACTGGTCACGTCCGAGGCATCGATGCAGGCGCTCGCGCTCAGCGTGCGGACCGCGTTCACCAGCACCGTGCTGTGCATCGTGTTCGGTGTGCCCATGGCTGCCGTGCTCGCACGCAGCACGTCCCGCGTGATGCCGGTGCTCCGTTCACTGGTCCTGCTGCCGCTCGTGCTGCCACCCGTGGTGGGTGGGATCGCGCTGCTGTACACCTTCGGCAGACGCGGCCTCATCGGTGAGCACCTCGAGGCGTTCGGGATCCGGATCGCGTTCTCCACCACCGCTGTCGTGCTGGCACAGACCTTCGTGGCGTTGCCGTTCCTGGTGATGAGTCTCGAGGGAGCGTTGCGTACCGCGGGCCGACGGTACGAGGCGGTGGCGTCGACGCTGGGCGCCCGGCCCACTACGGTCTTCCGCAGGGTCACCCTGCCGTTGGTGCTGCCGGGACTCGTCTCCGGTGCGATCCTGGCGTTCGCGCGGGCGCTCGGGGAATTCGGCGCGACTCTCACTTTCGCGGGCAGCCTCCAGGGCGTCACCCGCACCCTCCCTCTCGAGATCTATCTGCAGCGGGAAACCGATCCCGATGCCGCCGTGGCGTTGTCGCTGCTCCTGGTCGTCGTGGCAGTGCTCATCGTGGTGGCCGCACGCGGACGCCGGGCAGGTGGCGACTGGTGAGCGAACTGCACGTGCACGCACGGGTGGACGCACGGTCCGTCGACTTCGACCTGGACGTGGCATCGGGCAGCGTGGTCGCGATCCTCGGTCCCAACGGTGCCGGGAAATCGACGCTGCTGAACCTGATTGCAGGACTGGTTCTTCCGGACGAAGGCCGGATCGAGCTCGGTGGCCGGATCCTCACCGACACGTCGGCGGGTGTCGCGGTGCCGCCCCATCGCCGGTCGGTTGCCCTGCTGGCACAACAGGCTTTGCTGTTCCCGCACCTGACCGCTGCGGGCAACGTGGCCTTCGCACCGCGCAGTGCCGGAATGAGCCGCCGCGCCGCGCATACCGAGGCGTTGCGCTGGCTCGACGCCGTCGACGCGGTGGCGTTCGCCGACCGCAAACCGCACCGTTTGTCGGGCGGGCAGGCTCAGCGGGTCGCGATCGCCCGCGCTCTCGCTGCCGACCCGCAGTTGCTCCTGCTGGACGAACCCATGGCCGCGCTGGATGTCGCTGCGGCGCCGGCGATCAGGTCACTGCTGCGCCGGATACTGCGTGAGGACCGGCGCACGGCGCTCGTGGTCACACACGACCCCCTCGACGCCCTGGCCCTCGCCGACCGCGTCGTGGTGGTCGAATCGGGACGTGTCGTGGAACACGGCGCGGTGCGGGACGTCCTCACCCGGCCACGGAGCGCTTTCGCCGCACAGATCGCCGGGATGAACCTGATCGCCGGCACGGTGACAGCGGATGGCGTGGAGACGGAGGTCGGTGCCGTGCACGGCGTCGTCGACGAGGAGTGCGTACCGGGAGATGTGGCCGCGGCCGTCTTCTCCCCCGCCGCGGTCGCGGTGTACGTGGACGAGCCACACGGGAGTCCCCGCAATGCGTTCGAGGTGACCGTCACCGAAGTCGAGGCCCGGGGCTCGACGGTGCTGGTGCGCACCGGAGTCGCCGGTCTGGCGGCGGAAGTGACGCCCGCCGCGGTTGCGGATCTCGGTCTCGAGCCGGGCTCGGCCGTGTGGTTCGTCGTCAAGGCCATGGAGATTCGCGTTCATCGCGCCGCGCTTCCGGCCCTGCGGGGGTCGTGACTAGGTCCGCGACCGCCCGAGTGCGAGAACGCCGGCCAGGGCGAGCACGTAGATCAGCCCGCCGGCCAGGGCAAGTCCCGGGCTGCGCCCGTCCGGCGCGATCAGGAAGGCCGACGCGGCGATCGCGGCAAGGAACGCCAGGTTGAACACGGTGTCCTGCAACGCGAATACCTGCCCGCGACGCGCGTCGTCGATCTCGATCTGCATGGCGGCGTCACCCGTCAGCTTGATGGTCTGTCCCGCGACCCCGAGGAGGAAAGCGGCGATCAGCAACGATCCCGTCGTCAAGGAGGTGACGAACGCGAACTGCACGACCGCGGCGGCGAGCAATCCGGCGGTGACCGCACGAGGTCGCCCGAGCCGTGGGAGGAGGAACGGTGTGAGGGCGGCGGCGAGGAGCATTCCCGCCGCCGTGCAGGCCACCGCGGCACCGAATCCGGCGAGCCCACCGGGTAGGTCCGACGGGTTGTCGGCGTTTCGCAGGACGAGAAGCGTGATGAGTGTGTTCAGGCCGAACACGATGCGGTGCGCCCCGATACCGAGCAGCGCGGCAGCGACTCCGGGATTCTCGGCGACCGCGCCCGCGCCGGTTCGCAGGCCGGCGAGTACCGCGCTCGCGGGCGAACGGAGTCGTGCACCGTCGGGTCCGAGCGCGTTGCGGGGGAACCCTGCCGCTGCGGCGGCGCCGACGATCGATCCGGTCACGCCGACCGCCACCGCGATGCCGGAACCCGTGTCCCCCGCACCGACGACACCGATCGTCGCGACCGCGACGGCGGCACCCGCTGCGGCGACCACCGAACCCGCGGTCGCCAGAACGGAATTGACCGGGACGAGCCACGACTGCCTCGTCACGTGCGGAAGTGATGCCGAGACTCCGGCGAGAACGAATCTGCTCACCCCCACGGCGGCAAGTGCCAGCAGCATCAGGGGCAGTTGTGGCCCACCCACGAGGAGTACCGCCGCCGCGGACGCGACGAGAACTCCGCGCACCGCGTTGGCCCACACCAGGACGAGACGGCGATCCCAGCGGTCGAGCAAGGCTCCGGCGAACGGTCCGATCACCGAATAGGGCAGCAGAAGCACCGCGAACCCTACGGCGATGTCCACCGGATTCGTGTGACGTTCGGGGTTGAAGAGGATGGCTCCGCCGAGGGCGGCCTGGAACAGACCGTCCCCGAACTGCCCGGCGAACCGGACGGCTGTCAGTCGCGCGAGTCCCGGGGAATGCCGTAGCGCCGTCGCGGTCGATCGCCACGCCTGTTTCTGGGAGTCCCGCACACACGCGACCCTATCGATCGCGACTTTGCGCGGATGTCCCGCCCGGCGCGGCAGGGAGCAGTGCTCACATTTGTTTGCGGTGCTTCCGGTAGGGCAGGCTGGGCGGCGTGACAACACCCCGCGCCCGGGCTCGTGCCCGCACGATGGCGGACATCGTGGCCATCGGCCGCGAGCATCTCGCCGCCGGTGGCGCCGAGGCCCTGTCGTTGCGGGCGGTCGCCCGCGATCTCGGGGTGGTCTCCTCGGCCGTCTACCGGTACGTCGCAAGCCGCGACGAACTCCTGACCCTGCTGGTGATCGATGCCTACGACGAACTCGGCGATGCCGTCGACGCAGCCGTCGATGCCGTGGATGCCGCCGACCACCGGGCACGCTTCTTCGCGTTGGGCCGGGCGGTGCGAGCCTGGGCGCGTGCCGAGCCGGCCCGGTACGGCCTGATCTTCGGTACCCCTGTGCCCGGCTATCACGCACCCGCCGAGCGGACCACCCAGCCGGGGACCCGCGTCGTTCTGACTCTGGTACGCATCCTGGTCGAGGCCCACCGGGCCGCGGCGCTGGACGAGGCGACGGAAGTCCCCACAACCGCCGGGCTCGTCGGTGATCTCGATCGCATCCGTGCCGAGATTTCCGCAGACCTGCCGGACGACGTTCTGGCGCGCGGTCTGTTCGTGTGGCCGGCGCTGTTCGGGGCGGTGAGTTTCGAAGTGTTCGGCCAGTACGGCACGGACACCTTCACGGACCCGGAGTCGTTGTTCGACCACCACCTCGCGTTGCTCGCGCGGACAGCCGGGTTCCGGCCGACATCGCGGTGACGCCGGTGACAGAATGTCTCTCGTGGCGCAGCACCAGGAGGAACCCGAGGACCGCACCGCACCTGTGACTCCGAAGGTGCGGCCCGGAAGTCTCCTCGTCTCCGCCACCGACCTCACCGAACCGACTTTCCGCCGCAGCGTCGTCTACGTCGTGGAGCACACCGACGCGGGCAGTTTCGGCGTCGTCCTCAACCGCATCAGCAATACCTCGGTCGACGCGATGCTGCCACGGTGGACGCGGCTCGCGGCGGCGCCGAAGGCGTTGTTCGTCGGCGGCCCGGTTCACCGGAGTTCGGCTTTGTGTCTGGGCACGGTCCCGGTCGGAATGTCCGTCGACGGTGTGCCCGGTATCCGACGGGTCGACGGGCGCGTCGTGATGATCGATCTCGATTCGGATCCGGCCGTCATCGCCCGGCACGTCGAAGCCGTGCGGATCTTTGCCGGGTACGCGGGATGGAGCGGGGGTCAACTCGACGGAGAGCTGCGCAACGACGACTGGATGGTGGTCTCCGCGCTTCCCTACGACATCTTCACTCCCGCGCACGTCGACCTCTGGGCACGGGTCCTGCGCCGTCAGCCGCTCCCGCTCGCGCTGCTCGCTACGCATCCGATCGAGATCGAGCGGAACTGACCGACCGTCAGGTGGACGGTTCCGTCAACCCGGTGGAGTCGCTGGATGCGGCGGCGCCGCGTCGATCCGCGAGGGTGTTGAGTGCCCCGGCGAGCTCATCGGCGCGTGCCGAGGTGACCGTGAAGACGTGGCCCGACGCCGTTGTCACCGCCACAGCCGGTCCGGTGGTGGTGACGAGGCCGTATCGGCCGCGCCCCTTCACCCGCAGACCCCAGCCGCCCCAGTCCTGGAAGGGCCGGGTCTCGGTGACCTCGGCCCCGACGATCTCGTCGAGGTCGTAGACCACCGCATCCGTCGCGAGGTTGCGCACCCGGATGCCCTTCTCGTCCACGATCACGGTGAAGCGCAGCAGGCTCACGGCGAGGACGGCGACCGGAACGACGACCGCCGTCGGCCACCAGCTGTCCGTGGCTGCGCACACGAGGACGGTGGGCACGAGGATCGAGCCCAGCAGGACGACGGTGGCACCGGCGCCGATACCGACTCGGTCCACCAGGGGTGATGATTCGACCGGTCCGCGGGGCAGATCGGGTGCGGGCGGCCGTGATGCGGGTGTGCGTTCGCGTCCGTCGCGGAGCAGGGCCGCACCGAGCCATCCGACGGCGACACCCGCGACCGTGCCGACCGCGATCGACCAGGTGGGAAATGCTGTCTGTGTCGCGTCCGCGACGTCGAGCTGGGCGCCGAGCACGGCGACGAATGTCGCGACCATCACCCCGGTGACCCCGAGACCGATGACGAGCATGTAGCGCCGCATCAGCAGCAACGACCGGGCGAGCGCCGCGATCGCACAGCAACCGCCCCCGACCATCGCAACGAGCAGCGCCATCGTCCACGCCGACGAGCCGACCGGTCCGAAGCCGTCCGGGCGCGATCCGGTCCAGTGCGTTGCCACCTCGGCCGGTAGCCGTGGCTCCCAGAGACGGGCGAGAACGACGATCGAGGCGGCGGCGAGTACCGGAACCACGATGCCGAAGACAACACCGACAGGATCGATCACGCGGGTCTGCGACACGGCCTCACTCTGCGACACGGCCTCACAGTAGAGCCTCGGAGCTTTTCCACGCTGCCGGCGAGGCCGGCGCCGGGATCTGTCAGGCGCTCGGCTCGCACGCCCCGCGCAGGCTGCACGCACCGCAGGACGAGCCGCATCCCTCGGATTCCGTGGGCTTCGTCGCCGCCGCGACCCGCGCACCGACCGCACCACCGGCACCGGCGGTGACGAGCGCCGCCCCGACGGTGACGACGATCGCGATGATCGCCGCGACGGTCGGCAGGGTCAGGCAGGCGATACCGCCCACGGCGAGTAGGACGGCAGCCCCGAGCATGCTGGGGGCGGCAACCTTGTTGGCCAGCGCGAACGTGGTGTCGTCGCGAAGAGAGTCGGGGGTGCGCACTCCGGCCCAGCGGTTACGCGGCAACTTCCCGGCCAGCGCTGCGACACCGACCGCTCCGACGACGAGAGCGAGCAGGAAGAGCAGAAGGGCGACGATCAGCACTCGGTCAGGATACGCGTCGGCGGAAGGCGCCGGTGAGGTCGGGTTCGGGCACGTTCTACCCTGGTAGGAGCCCACAAACGCCGGCCGAGTAGATAGCGATCACCGTGACCCGTCCCGATCAGACCTCCGCACAGCCGCACGCTGCCGCACAGCAGCAGTCGTCCGACGCCACCCCGAAGCATCGGTATACCGCCGAACTCGCGGGGCAGATCGAGCAGCGCTGGCAGGAGCTGTGGCGCGAGCGCGGCACCTTCCACGCCGCCAATCCCGTCGGCGCGCTCGCCGGCGATGTGCCGGCCGACAAGCTGTTCGTGCAGGACATGTTCCCCTATCCGTCGGGTGCGGGCCTGCACGTCGGCCACCCGCTCGGCTACATCGCGACGGACGTCTACGCGCGTTATCACCGCATGCAGGGCCGCAACGTGCTGCACACGCTCGGTTACGACGCCTTCGGGCTGCCGGCGGAGCAGTACGCCGTCCAGACGGGGACCCATCCCCGCACGACCACCCAGGCGAACATCGCCAACATGCAGCGCCAGCTCGGGCGCCTCGGACTCGGGCACGACGAGCGTCGCTCCATCGCGACCACGGACGTGGAGTTCTACCACTGGACGCAGTGGATCTTCCTCACCATCTACAACGCGTGGTACGACCGGTCGGCAGGGAAGGCCCGCCGGATCTCCGAACTCGAGGCGGAACTGGACGCGGGTGTCCGCTCCCTCGAGGACGGCCGTGACTGGTCGAACCTGTCGGATGCCGAGAAGCAGTCCGCTCTCGACGGCTACCGCCTCGTGTACCGCTCGGATTCGCTGGTCAACTGGTGCCCCGGCCTGGGCACGGTGCTCGCCAACGAGGAGGTCACCGCGGACGGCCGTTCCGAACGCGGGAACTTCCCGGTGTTCCGGAAGAACCTCCAGCAGTGGATGATGCGCATCACGGCGTACTCCGACCGGCTCATCGACGATCTCGAATACCTGGACTGGCCCGAGAAGGTCAAGTCGATGCAGCGCAACTGGATCGGGCGCAGCCACGGCGCACAGGTGAAGTTCGGTGTGGCCGGGCATGATTCGGATATCGAGGTCTTCACGACCCGGCCCGACACGCTGTTCGGTGCCACCTACGTCACTCTCGCACCCGAGCATCCGCTGGTCGACGAGATCGTCGCCGCATCCTGGCCGGAGGGTGTCGATGCCCGCTGGACCGGTGGCGCCGCGTCCCCAGGTGACGCCGTCGCCGCGTACCGCGCGTCGATCGCGGCCAAGTCCGATCTCGAGCGGCAGGAGAGCAAGGAGAAGACCGGCGTCTTCGTCGGCGCCTACGCGGTCAACCCCGTCAACGGGGAGAAGCTGCCGGTCTTCATCGCGGACTACGTCCTGACCGGGTACGGCACCGGAGCGATCATGGCGGTGCCGGGCCACGACCAGCGTGACTGGGAATTCGCGACCGCCTTCGGGCTGCCGATTCGCGAGGTCATCACCGGTGGCGACATCGCGGAGGCGGCATATACCGGCGACGGTGTGCTCGTGAACTCCGACTACCTCGACGGTCTGGCGGTGCCGGACGCGAAGAAGACGATCATCGCGAAGCTCGAGGAGTCCGGGGCGGGAGTCGGAACCGTCCAGTACAAGCTGCGCGACTGGCTCTTCGCGCGCCAGCGCTACTGGGGCGAACCGTTCCCCATCGTCTACGACGCACAGGGCGAGGCTCACGCGATCCCCGAATCCATGCTGCCCGTGGAGCTTCCGGAGGTCGAGGATTACGCTCCCGTCTCGTTCGATCCCGACGACGCCGACTCGGCCCCCTCGCCTCCGCTCGCGAAGGCCACGGACTGGGTGAACGTCGAACTCGACCTCGGCGACGGTCTGCAGCGCTACACCCGCGACACCAATGTGATGCCGCAGTGGGCAGGCAGCTCGTGGTACCAGCTGCGCTACATCGACCCGCTCAACAACGAGGAGTTCTGCGCCAAGGAGAACGAGCAGTACTGGACCGGGCCGCGCCCGGATCTGTACGGGCCGAACGATCCCGGCGGCGTCGATCTGTACGTGGGCGGCGTCGAGCACGCGGTGCTGCACCTGCTGTACGCGCGTTTCTGGCACAAGGTGCTGTTCGACCTCGGATACGTGACCTCGTCCGAGCCGTACCGGCGCTTGTTCAACCAGGGATACATCCAGGCGTACGCCTACACCGACGCGCGCGGTGTCTACGTCCCGGCCGAGGACGTCGTCGAACGCGACGGGAAGTTCTTCTGGACGGGTCCCGACGGCGAGCAGGAAGTCGCCCGCGAGTACGGAAAGATGGGCAAGTCGCTCAAGAACTCCGTTGCGCCCGACCAGATCTGCCACGACTACGGTGCCGACACGCTCCGCGTCTACGAGATGTCGATGGGCCCGCTGGACCAGTCGCGTCCGTGGGCGACCAAGGACGTCGTGGGTGCGTCCCGCTTCCTGCAGCGTGCCTGGCGACTGGTGGTCGACGAGGAGACCGGCGACGTTCGGGTCACGGACGAGACACCCGGCGACGAGACCCTGCGTGCGCTCAACAAGGCCGTTGCCGGGGTGACGGACGACTACGCACACCTGCGTGACAACACCGCGATCGCCAAGCTGATCGAGTACACCAACCACCTGACCAAGCAGTACCCGGCGGGTGCGCCGCGCAGTGCGGTCGAACCCCTCGTGCTCATGCTCGCTCCGGTGGCGCCGCACCTCGCCGAGGAACTGTGGTCCCGGCTCGGGCACACGGAATCGCTTGCGCACGGGCCCTTCCCGACCGCAGACGAGAAGTGGCTCGTCGAGGACTCCGTCGAGTACCCGATCCAGGTCAACGGGAAGGTGCGCAGTCGCATCACGGTGCCCGCCGATGCGAAGCCGGATGCGATCGAAGCCGCCGCGCTGGCGGACGAGAAGATCGTCGAGATGCTCGGCGGCGCCGCGCCCCGGAAAGTGATTGTCGTACCGGGCAAGATGGTCAACGTCGTGAAGTAGACGTGTTCACGTAGACATGTGCCCGGCAGCTCGCACGAGCTGCCGGGCACTGTCGGTTCCTGCTACTTGGACTGCCTCGAAGCCGAACGCCGCGAGGACTTCTCCGCGTCGGCGAGGTTGCCCACCTTCTTGGCGGCCTGCTCGGCCTTCTTCGACTCGAGTTTCTTGGCGACGGCATCCTCGAGCGCGATCTTGGCCGGTTCGGATGCCTGCTTCTCGGCCTCTCGAACGGCCGTCTGCTGCTTCCGCTTCGCCGCTTCGGCGGTTTGCTGCTGCTTCTCGGCCTGCTTCGTGGCCTGCGCGGTCTGCGCTGCCTTCTTCTGCGCGGCTTCCTGTGCGGCCTGCTTCTCGCGCTCGTCGCGCTGGGCTCGCGCCTGCTCCACGTCGCGTTCGCGTTTCCGTCGCGCCTCCTCGCGCTCGTCCGCCGCGCGTTCGTGCGCGCGCCGCAGTTCCTCGTCTGCAGCCCGCTTTTCGTCGGCCGCCTGCCGGTCGAGTTCTTCGGCGCGGATCACGGCCTGCGCGCGTTCGTTGGCCAGCGCCCCGCGTGTGGCGATGTCCTCGTCTCCCACCACACTGCCGACAATGCCGTCGAGCATACCGAGGCCGCGCTCGTACATCAGGCGCGGTGCCGCGTCGGACGGGAGGAACCGCAACTGCTGTTCGATCACGCCCAGAGGGAATCGGGCGATGCGATATTGCAGTCGCAGAACGCTTTTGGGTAAGGCGGTCAGATTCATGGGCACATCTCCAGTCTCCGGTTCTGTGGGCCGTACGAAGTCGGGGTCTCGTCGAACACGGTTCGCGGGGTCGCCGCTGACGCCCGCGTCAGCGGTCGTGCTCGTCCAGCGCGTGTTCGAGAGCCTCGGCCCGGCGGCGTTCCTGTTCCGCCTCGAGGCGTGCGCGCTCGGCGTCGGTGACGGCTTCTCCGTGTTCCGCGTGGGCGTCGCCCACGTCTGCGGCAACGTCGGCCGCTTCCGCGTTCTCCCGAGCCCGGGCACGCTGTTCGGCGAGGGCCGCGTCGCGCGTCGCCTGCGCGTGCTCGCGCGCCACCTGCTCTTGCTGCTCGCGTTCGGCCTCGTACTTGCGCAGCTCGGCTTCCTGGTGCGCACGGGTCTCCGTGGCGTCCGCTCGGCGTTCCGCCGCCGCACGTTCCTGGCGGCCGGCCTCGTGCACAGCGTCGAGATGGTCGGTGGCCTGCTTCGCTTCGGCGTCCGCCAGCTGTGCGGACGTGTCCGCCTCCTTGCGCTTGCGAGCCTCCTCCTGCTCGAGGCGGCCTTCGGCGGTCAGGGAGTCGTTGCGGGTGAGTGCACCGGCTACTTCCTTGAACTTGCCGACCACGGATTTCCTCAACCCTTCACGGGCTTTGTGCGATGCATCCTCTTCGGCCACGGGAACTCCTTCCGATGGGTCCACGAGAAAGTGGCTTTCGGCGGGATAACCGCGAATGGCACGCTTCAATCCTGAACCGACCGGAGAATTCCGGGTGTCGTCACCCGCCCGTGCGGCCTTCCCGCAGGTGGCTGCGCACGAAATCGAGCACGTCACCGAGAACCTCGTCCCGGTTGGTCTCGTTGAAGATCTCGTGTCGCGCGCCGGGGTACACCTTCGACGACGACGTGCTGCCGGCGAAGGTGGACCAGCCGCTCGCGGTTCCGTCGAGCGGCACGAGGCGGTCGTCTTCTCCGTGCAGCCACAGCACGGGCACGGTCTCGACCGGGCCGGCCGCCGTGACGAGGTCCAGACACGCCTTCAGGGCTTGCACGGTGACCCGCTGGAACGGTCCGTGCCACACGAGAGGGTCGTCGATGTACGCGCGTCCCACCTCCGGATCGCGCGAGAGTGTGTCGGGATCGATAGGGGTGTCAGGGATCTCGTCGGCCGCCAGCAGCGTATCGACGACCGGCCACGTACCGAGAACCGGCCCGGAGAGAACGACGGCGGCGAGTTCGTCTCCGAATCGCTGCGCGTACCGTGCGGCGATCATGCCGCCCATCGAGTGTCCGATCAGGGCGACGGGAAGCCCCGGGTGGTCGCGCCGGGCGGTGAGATCGAGGCGGCGGAAATCGTCCACCACGAGCTCGAAATCGGGCACGAAGACGCGCTCGCCGTCGCTGAGTCCGTGACCGGCATGGTCGACGGCGTACACCGCGGCGCCGTCGTCGACGAGTCGCGCGGCCACATGGTCGTAGCGGCCGGCGTGTTCCCCGTAGCCGTGGCACAACAACGCGATGTATCGGGGCGTCGCCGTCTCCCATTGCCTGGCCGCGAGCGTGCCGGCGTGTCCGTCGAGGGTGAAGGCGAGGGTCTCGGGCATCGTGCTCCTGGCGTCGCGGGTCGAACCGTCGGTGGTGGGGTAAGCATGGCACGACTGTGGCCCAGGGCTGTGTGATCACAGCCTGGTCGGAATGCGCGTCGTGCTCTAGCCTCCAACGTGGAACACGTTCCAGAAATCGAGAGGGCTCACCCATGGCACCCACCCGTGACGCGATCCGCGCCACCGTCGAGAACTATGTCCGGTCGGTCGCGAAGGGAACGGTCGACGATGTGCTTGCGCTCTACGCGCCCGGCGCCACGGTCGAAGACCCGATCGGTACGCCCGTGCGCACCACCGAGGCCGAACTCCGCGAGTTCTACGGTGTGATCGAGCCGATGACGCAGACGGGCGAAGTACTCGAACTCAAGATCGCCGAGAACAACGCGGCGTTCCTCTTCCGGCTCGTCACCCACCTCGGCGAGCAGGATCTGGTCATGGAGGTCGTCGACGTCATGACGTTCGACGACGAGGCGCGAATCTCGAGCATGAAGGCGTACTGGAGCCAGGAGGACATGAAGACCGTTCCGGCGTCCTGATGGCGTCCCGCACCGTCGACGTCGACGGTTTCACGTGGAACATCGACGACAGCGGCGACGGCCCCGCCGTCGTCCTGTGCCACGGCTTCCCGGGTCTGGGCTACAGCTTCCGGCACCAGAGTGCCGCGCTTGCCGGAGCCGGATATCGGGCGATTGCGCCCGATATGCCGGGGTACGGCGGCACCGATCGTCCGGCCACCGTCGAGCAGTACACAGCCGTCGCGACCTCCGACCGTCTCGTCGGACTGCTCGACGCTCTCGGGATCGCCCGCGCGGTGTTCGTCGGCCACGACTTCGGTGCGCCCGCCGCGTGGACCACGGCGCTGCGTCATCCTTCTCGCGTCGCCGGTCTGGTCCTGCTGGCCGTGCCGTACGCGCCGGACAGGCTCCGTGCCCGTCCGACGGAGTTGTACCGCAAGATGGCACGACAGCATTTTCTGCACCTGCACTATTTCCAGGAGCCCGGCGTCGCGGAAGCCGAACTCGATCCGCGGGCGCGAGAATTCCTGCAGCGGCTGTTCTTCGCTCTTTCCGGTGAGTACCGGTACCTCGACGTGTGGAATCACCCGTCCGAGGGGAACGGCTATCTCGACGTGCTCCCGCAGGCACCTGCCCTTCCGTGGGCGTGGCTCTCGGAGGAGGAACTCGACACGTACGCCGCGGTATTCGACCGCACCGGCTTCGGCGGCGGACTGTGCTGGTACCGGGCGTACGACGCGAACTGGCTCGCCTCGGCTCCTTACGAGGGCGCCGAGATCACGGTGCCGACGCTCTTCGTCGCGGGCGACCGGGATCCGGTCGTCACGATGTCCGGTCCTGGAGCGCTCGAGCGGATGAGCGCCGCTGTGCCCGACTTGCGGGGCATTCATCTTCTCCCCGGAGCCGGACATTTCGTGCAGATGGAACGGAAGGCGGAGGTGGACGCTCTGCTCCTCCGCTTCGTGTCCGACGTCGTCTCGCCCGCGGGAAGTGCCGAATAGCCATATCTCCGTACGCCATCGCCCTAACATGGCGACGTGGCCACCGACACAGTGCGTGGATTCGGGCTGGTGCTCGCGCTCACCGCGACGCTTGTGGCGGGCGCGTGCACATCGGGCGGTTCGGAGGAACCCCCGACCGTGCGACTCCAGGTGGCGACGTCGCAAGGCGAATATCCGTGGACCGGCCGACTGCTCCCGGCGCAAGCGCCCGTGGCCGTACCCCCGCCCGCACGCGATGTCGTCGAGACGGCCGGCGACCCGGTGGCGGCGGACGGCGCGACGCCCGCGGTGTCGGGTGACCGGGCCGCTCTCTACGGTGGGAGCCTCGAACGAGATCTGTGTGACCGGAATGCACTGGTAGACACGCTCGAAGGTGACCGCTCCAAGGCAGACGCGTGGCGGGACGTCCTCGAAGTCCCCGACATCCGGGGGTATATCGCCAAGCTCACCCCGGTGCTGCTCCGCGCCGATACGCGCGTCACCCTCCACGAGTACGAGGACGGCGTGGCACGACCCGTCCAGTCCGTACTCGAGACGGGGACGATCGTGCTCGTCGACAACCGCGGAGTCCCCAAGGTCCGATGTGCCCGCGGAAATCCCCTGTCGTCGCCGGTGCTGACAGAAGGTGCCGAGCTCGAGGGCCGAAGCTGGTCCGGCCTGAATCCCGAACGGCTGTTCGTCGTTCAACCGGCGGCCCAGCCCATCGAGGAGTTCCGGGTCGTCGACATCATGACCGGTGGCCTCCTGCCGGTCCGGATCGGAGAAGGCAAGCAGGCGCCCGCGCCCCCTCCGCCACCGGAGGTCGCGCCGACGGAACCCGAACCGTCTCCGTCGCCCGAGCAGCGTGCACAGGAGCAGCGACCGCAGCCCGCGCCGGCACCCGAACCCGCACCGCCCCCGGTGGCACCGCCGCCCGCCCGGCCCCCGGTGTTCGTGCCGCCTCCGCCGCCGCCGGCGCCCGCCCCACCGCCGGCACCCGAGCCGGCTCCACAGCCACCGCCGGCGCCTGCTCCGGCTCCGCCTCGTGCGCCGGCCCCGCCACCTCCGCCGCCGCCCCCTCAGATCCAGATTCCGATTCCCGTCGGACCTCCGGTCGTCATTCCGCTGCCCTTCTGAGTCCTGCGGCTCCGGGGCGCACCCGCGTCACCAGGGACGCAGAACGATCTCCGTGGGCTGCGCGTCGCGCGGGGTCTCGATCGCCTGCCGCACCGCCCGGGCCACCGTGCTCGGCTTCAAGAACTGCTCCGGGTCGTACTCGCGACCTTCGGTGGCGATGATCGCCCTTTGCATGTCGGTGTCGATCCGGCCGGGGTGGACCGAGGTGACGCGCAGCGACGGCTCCTCGAGCCGCAGCGCGTCGCCGAACGCGCGGAGCGCGAATTTGCTCGCCGCATACGCACCCCAGCCCGCATTCGCGCGGAGACCCGCTCCCGAATTGATGAGCACCACATGCCCGTTCGCTGCACGCAACGCAGGGAGCAGCAACCGGGTGAGCTCGACGACGGCGACGACATTGCTTTCGAACGTCTCGCGCCACTGACCGGCGTTCCCGTCGGCGATCGTTCCGAGTTCCGCGATTCCGGCGTTGTGTACAAGAACGTCGAGGTGCTCGATGCTCCCCGTGGATCGTGCAACGGCATCGTGGTCGAGGAGATCGACCGGCCACGCGGTGGCGGCCGGAAGTTCGGTGAGCACGGCGTCGAGGGAACCGCGACTGCGCCCACCGACCAGGAGATCGTGTGTGGGGGCGAGTTCACGGGCGATCGCGGCACCGAGGCCGCGGCCTCCGCCGGTGATGAGAGCTGTTGGACGCATGGGTCCACACTATGAGCCGCGCGGAGGGCATGGCGATCGCGGCAGGACACCGCTTGCTCAGCGCACCGCCAGGATGTCGGCGAGCCGGCCGTCGCGCGGCGTCGACACCACCGGGTCACGGGGGAACCGCAACTCCAGGAATGCCTTCGGTCGCGAGAGCAGATGCTCGCGGAGAAGATTCCGGACGCGGGTACGGGTTCGTACGTCCCCGCTCGCCCGGACACCCGTGATGTCGATGCCCGCCCGGCGGCACAGCGCGACGGCGCGGGGCAGATGAAACGACTGCGTCACGATCAGCGCGTGCCGGACTCCGTAGGTCTCCACCGCCCGGCGAGCGGTGTCGTAGGTGTCGAGGCCGTACGGATCGGTGACGATATGCTCGCGGTCGACGCCGTGCGCAACGAGGTACCCCACCATTGCCGCGATCTCGTCGCCTGACGTACCCGCCGCGTCGCCCGACACCAGCACCGCCCGCACCCGGCCGCTGCGGACCAACTCGACGGCCGCGTCGAGCCGTCCTCGCAGGTACGTCATCGGCGCACCCGCACGCACCCGGGCGCCGGGCACGATCACCACGGGCGCAGGGGGTGCTTCGGCGATGTCCACCATCCGGCCCTGCGCCTGCGCGCTCACCTGTGACGACACCCAGGCGAACGCGGACATACCGCCCGCGACGGCGACGGCAAGAGCAATCGGACATTTCGGCATGGCCTCCACCGTACGGACCCGCGTTGCCACAATGGAGAGATGGATCCGGTCACAGCTCTTCGTGAGGTCGCGTTCTATCTCGAACGCGAGCACGCCGCCACCTACCGCGTCCAGGCCTTCCGGCACGCGGCCGACATCGTCGCCGGACTCGACGACGTGGCGCGGTCCTCGAGGCGACGCCGGGACAACTGGACGGAACTGCCCGGCATCGGTCCGAAGACCGCAGCGGTGATACGCGAGTCCTTCGACGGCGTTCCCGAGTATCTCGCCCGGCTGCGCGAGGAAGCCGAACCCATCGGGAGAGGCGGGCAAGAATTGCTCGCGGCGCTGCGCGGTGATCTGCACACCCACACGGACTGGTCGGACGGCGGCAGCTCGATCGACGAGATGCACCGCGCCGCGTCGTCGATGATCGGGCACGAGTACTACGCGCTCACCGACCACTCCCCCCGGCTCACGGTCGCGAACGGGCTCAGCGCCGAACGCCTTCTCACTCAGCTCGAGGTGGTCGCGGAGATCAACGAGAAGGGCGAGGGCGCACGGATACTCACGGGAATCGAGGTCGACATCCTCGACGACGGAACGCTCGACCAGGACGAGGGCCTGCTCGCGGAACTCGACGTGGTGGTGGCCAGCGTGCACTCCCACCTCCGTGCCGACCGTGACGTGATGACGAAGCGGATGCTCCGTGCTGTCGAAAACCCTCACGTCGATGTGCTGGGGCACTGCACGGGCAGGCTCGTCACGGGAGGTCGCGGGCAGCGTCCCGAATCGAAGTTCGACGCCGAGAAGGTGTTTGCGGCGTGCCGCGACCACCGCACCGCGGTGGAGATCAACTCCCGGCCGGAGCGCCGCGATCCCCCGTCACGCCTGATCGATCTCGCGCTGGCGACGGAGTGCCTGTTCTCCATCGACACCGACGCCCACGCACCCGGGCAACTCGCGTGGCTGGGCTACGGTTGTGAGCGCGCTGCCGAGCGGGGCGTCGAACCGGATCGGGTGATCAACACGTGGTCCGTCGACGACCTTCTCGCCTGGACCGAAGGGTAGGAACCCGGTGGAACACGTCGATGTGCTGGTCGTCGGTGCCGGTCTTTCCGGAATCGGTGCCGGATACCGCCTGCAGACGCGGTGCCCGGACCTCCGGTACGCAATTCTCGAGAGCCGCGACTCCCTCGGCGGAACCTGGGACCTGTTCCGGTACCCCGGAATCCGATCCGACAGCGATATGTACACACTGGGTTACCCGTTCCGGCCGTGGCGAGGGGAGAAGTCGATCGCCGACGGTGCGGACATTCTGCAGTATGTACGCGACACTGCCGACGAAAACGGAATCGATACTCGAATACGGTTCGGGCACAAGGTGACCGAGGCATCCTGGTCGTCGGAGCATGCGCGGTGGACGGTGCGTGCCCGGGTCGGAGACCGGACCGTCGAGATGTCGTGCTCGTTCCTGTACCTGTGCAGCGGCTATTACAGCTACGAGTCCGGGTACCTACCCGAGATTCCCGGGCTGGACGACTTCGTGGGGACGGTCGTCCATCCCCAGTTCTGGCCGGAGGATCTCGACTGGCACGGCAAGCGGATCGTGGTGATCGGTAGTGGCGCGACAGCGATGACCCTGGTGCCCGCGCTCGCGGAACGGGCCGAACACGTGACGATGTTGCAGCGCTCGCCGTCGTACGTCATGTCTCTTCCGGCGCAGGACGGGTGGGCCCGCCTCCTGCACCGTTACCTGCCCGGCGCCGTCGCCCACCGCGCGGTGCGGGCGAAGAACGTGGTGACCAATCTCGGTTTCTACCAGTTCTGCCGGCGGGCACCGTTTCTCGCGAAGCGCGTGCTGCGCACGCTGACCGCGCGCCGGCTCCGTGACAAGGCGCAGGTCGATCCTCACTTCACGCCGTCGTACGATCCGTGGGACCAGCGCCTGTGCGTGGTGCCGGACTCCGATCTGTTCGAGGCGCTGGGAACCGGCGCGGCAGAGGTCGTCACCGACCACATCGACACGGTCACCGAGAAGGGTGTCCGATTGCGTTCGGGAACCGAACTCGACGCCGACATCCTGATCCCTGCCACCGGCCTTCGTCTGGTACCTGCCGGCGGGATCGCGATAGCCGTCGACGGCGAACCGGTCGATCTTTCCTCCACGGTCATCTATCGTGGCACCATGCTCGACGGCATCCCGAACGCCGCGTTGTGCATCGGTTACACGAATGCGTCCTGGACCCTCCGTGCCGACCTCACATCTTTGTACGTCTGCCGGGTGCTCGGATACATGCGCCGCAAGGGATACCGCATCGCCGTACCCTCGTACACCGGCGACGGGCAACGCAGACCGCTGCTCGGATTGAACTCGGGGTATATCCAACGCGCGGAAAACACGCTGCCCGGCCAGGGTTCCCGCAGCCCATGGCTCATGCGCCAGAACTACCTGCTCGATCTGCCCACCATGAGATGGGGCCGGGTCGACAGGTCCATGCAGTTCAGGTGATCCGCATTCTGCCCGGTCAGGGCGTCTCGACCCTGCCATCGGGGTAACGCGCGAAGCGCCCCGATTCCGCGGGATGCACCGGGCCGTCGGACTCCCACGGCCAGCCACCGAATCCGGTGCGCCGGTAGTCGTCGAAAGCCTTCCGGACGCCGTCTTCGTCGTTGAGCACGAACGGCCCGTACGACACGACGGGCTCACCGATCGGGCGACCCTGCATCATCAGGATCTGCGTCCCGTCGGGTCCGCCCCGGAGTACCACCGGTGCCGTGGCGTCGACCAGCGCACCGTGGCCGGATTCCACTGCGGTACCACCGATGGCGACCGGGGAACCGCTGTAGACGTACAGGACCCTGCGGGTGTCGGGGCCCGCGGCGGGCGGAAGTGTCCACTCCGATCCGGCAGAAAGGTCGATGTTCCAGATCGCGACGTCGGACTCCGGCCGAGATGCCCACGACGCCGGCGGTGGAGGTGGCGGTGTCGCGTCACCGAGCGCACCCGCGAGGACGCGGACGTGCGTGGATCGCCCGGATGCGTCGGTCGCGACGACGGTGGGCGTGACCTCGTTCCACAGCATCGCGAAGTGAGGTTCCGCGGTTTTCGACTCGCGGGGAAGGTTGAGCCAGATCTGGAACAACTCGAGGGGGTTGGGGCGGTCACGGTGCAGCAGGGGGAACATCTCGCTGTGCACCACGCCGTTGCCTGCCGTGAGCCACTGCGTATCGCCCTCACCGAAGCGCGCTGTGGCCCCCACGGAGTCGGAATGATCGATGATGCCGGTCCGGACGAACGTCACTGTCTCGAAACCGCGATGCGGGTGCTGCGGGAATCCGGGGACGGTCGTGCCGTGGTACATGTTCCAGCCCTCGGGATTGCCGAAGTCCTGACCGAGCGGACGACCGGTGAGCGGAGCGTCGGGACCGAGGTCGGGGTTGCCTGCCGGGTAGGCGTCGACGTGATGGGCGACGAACAGGAACGGATCGATCGTCTGCCAAGGGGAGCCCAGAGGGAAAACCTGCAATACGGGCGAGTCCACGGAAGTCATGATTCGTGCAACCCCTGCGTCTTCCCGTTTGTTCCGGCGTCCACCGGTGTGCCGGACTTCCGGACCGGGGCCTCACTGTCGTCGATCACGCGCGAACCGGCCGCGAACCGCCGTACCTGGGTGTCGTCCCACAAGTGGGCTGGGACCGCACCCCCGAGCAATTCCCTTGCCAGCGAAGGGGTATCGGACAGTGGCGTATCGCTTCCCGCGATGATGATGTTGCCGTACCTTCGGCCCTTGAGCATCGCGGGATCGGCGATCACAGCCAGGTGTTCGAACACGGACCCGATCGTGGCGGCTTCTCGCCGCGCGGTGGTCAGGTCGCGGGTGTCCCCGCAGTTGACGACGTAGATGCCGCCGGGCGAGAGAACCCGCCGCGCGTGACGCGTGAATTCGACCGTCGTCAGAGCAACAGGCGTCCGGTCGAAGGCGAACACGTCCCGCACCACGAGGTCCCTGCTGTCGTCCGAGAGGCCGGTCAGGACCGCACGGGCCTCCCCCACCCGGATGCGGAGCAGCGGTGCGCGCGGAAGATCGAACCACTCGCGTACCAACTCGGCGAGCCGGCCGTCGATCTCCACGACCACCTGGCGCGCGTCGGGATACACGGCTGCGAAATACCTCGCCATCGTGCACGCGCCGCCACCGAGATGCAGCGCGCGCAGCCGGGTGTCGGTGGAGAATCTGCTCTCCACGAGCAGCGCGATCCAGCGCATGTACTCGAACTCGAGCAGGGTGGGATCGCTCAGGTCGATATGAGAACTCGGCACCCCGTTGACCTCGAGCACCCAGCCGTCGGGCAGATACCGGTCCTTGACCAGCTCACATGTACCGGTGTCGATGTCGTACAGACCCTCCACGGGTCCCTTCGCGGCATCTGTCGCTTTCACCCGGCGCGGCGTCGATGCAGCCCGGCCACCTCGCTGCCTGCCCATACTTCGAGCGTAGTCCCGCATGTATCGCGCGTGTTACACAGGCGTGCCCGGCGTGCGGATCGGCGGGGAAGCCGGAGAATGAGACGATGCCGGACCGAGGATTCACCCCGACTCAGCTCGCCGCGCGCGCCGCCTACCTGCTGCGCGGCAACGACCTGGGATCCATGACCAGTGCCGCACCCAGGCTGTATCCGCACATGTGGAGCTGGGACGCCGCGTTCGTCGCGGTCGGGCTCGCGCCGCTCAGCGTCGAGCGCGCCGTCGTGGAACTCGACACCCTGCTGTCGGCGCAGTGGAAGAACGGCATGATCCCGCACATCGTGTTCGCGAATGGTGTCGACGGATATTTCCCCGGGCCGGCGCGATGGGCCGTGTCCGAACTCGCGGAAAACGCCCCGGTGGGAGTGGAGACGTCGGGCATCACGCAACCGCCCGTGCACGCGATCGCCGTGCAACGCATCCTCGAGAACTCGCGGCGGCACGGCCGCAGCACCCGAGCGGTCGCGGAGGAGTTCCTGGACCGCCGGTGGGCCGATCTGATGCGGTGGCACCGCTGGCTCGCCCATGCCCGCGACCTGGACGGTAACGGCCGCATCGCGCTCTACCACGGGTGGGAATCGGGCATGGACAATTCGCCGCGGTGGGATCTCGCCTACTCGAACGTCACCGCCGGTAACGTTCCGCTCTTCCGCCGCGAGGATCTCAACCACGTCGCCGATCCCGCCGAGCGTCCGAGTGACGGCGAGTACGCCCGCTATCTGTGGCTGCTCGAGGAGATGAAGGCGGCGCGCTACGAGGACGACGTGCTCGCCAAGACGATGAGCTTCGCGGTGGAGGATGTGTTCGTCAGCGCGATCTTCTCCCTGGCGTGTGAAGTTCTGGCCACTATCGGCGAGGAACACTCCCGGCCCAACGCCGATGTCCGCGACCTGTACGGCTGGGCCGAACGGTTTCGGCACGGCGTCGTCGCGACGACCGATCCCCGCAGCGGCGCAGCGAAGGACTTCGACCTGCGTAGTGGAAAATGGGTAGCCACAGACACTCTCGCGATGTTTGCTCCGCTTCTGTGCGGCGGTCTCGACCGGCAGGCGGAGCGGGCGCTGCTCCGGACCTTCGAAGGCCCGAAATTCTGTGGCCACCCCGATCTCCGTTACGCGGTGCCACCGTCGGCCTCGCCCGTCTCGGGCGCGTTCCGGCCCCGCGAGTACTGGAGGGGCCCCGTGTGGCCCGTGATGACGTGGTTGTTCTCGTGGGCGTTCGCCCGGCGCGGTTGGGCGGAGCGTTCGAACATGTTGCGGGCGGAGGGCTTACGCCAGGCGAGTGACGGTTCGTTCGCGGAGTACTACGAACCGTTCACCGGTGAACCGCTGGGCAGCATGCAGCAGTCCTGGACCGCTGCCGCCGTCCTGGATTGGCTGGGGTAGCGCGCCGCAGACCGGTCAGGTGCCGATCCGTCCCCCGTCCGACTTCCATGCTGCGACGACCGCCGGCCGGGGTGCGGTGTTGCCGCCGTCGGGCCAGTGCGATGCGGGACTGTCCCACGATGCCTCGTCGGTCTCCCCCGGATGCTGAACACACACGACCACCCGGTCCGCGTCCACGATCGGGCCGCATGTCTCGGCGCCGATCGGCACGGTGAGGAATTGTTTCGTTTCGCCGCGGCGCGGTCCGTCGAGTACAACGGCGAACAGGCCGTCGTTGGAACCGAGAGCGTTACCGTCGGTGGAGATCCACAGGTTGCCGTGGGGGTCGAAGGCGAGATTGTCGGGGCACGAGATCGGACTGACCTGCGCCGGGTCGAATCCGCCGAAGTAGGTGTCCGCCTCGTTCGGGTCACCGCATACGAGCAGCAGATTCCACGTGAACGATGTGCCCGCGTGGTCGTCGTCGATCTCGAGAACCTGGCCGTTCTTGTTGTTGACGCGCGGGTTGGCTTCGTCGGCGGGGGCCGCACCGTCCGGGCCGCGCTTGGTGTTGTTGGTCAATGCCACGTACACCTTGCCGGTCACCGGGTTGGGCTCGAAGTCCTCCGGCCGGTCCATCTTGGTTGCGCCGACCTTGTCGCCGGCGAACCGGGTGAAGACGGCCACCTCGTCTGCGCTCATGCCGTCCACCAGCGAGACTCCCCGACCGTCTTCCTCGGCGCGCAGCAAGGGAATCCACCGGCCTGTGCCCGAAAATCGGCCGCCCTCCGGGGGTGTGCCCGACCCGTCGATCGCGTCGGGGTGATCGCCGGTGAGTTCGGCGACGTACAGGGTCCCGGCGTCGAGCAGAGTCATGTTGTGCCGTACTGCGGCCCGGGAGTTCCCGGGTTGCATCTTCCGTGAGGAGACGAATTTGTACATGTAGTCGAAACGCTCGTCGTCGCCGCTGTAGGCGACCACTGTGCCGTCGCCGGTGACGTACACGGTCGCCGCTTCGTGCTTGAAACGCCCGAGCGCGGTGTGCTTGACCGGGACGGAGAGCGTATCCCACGGGTCGATCTCGACGATCCATCCGAATCTGTTCACCTCCTGGGGCTCGGATGCGATGTCGAATCTCGTGTCGAAGCGTTCCCACTTCCGTTCGGTTTCGCCGCCTTCCAGTCCGTACCGCGCCAGTCGTTCGGCGGCGACAGGGTCGGTGATGCGTTCTGCGTTCGCAAAGTACTGGTTGAAGTTCTCCTCGCCGGACAACACTGTGCCCCAGGGTGTCAGGCCACCCGCACAGTTGTTGAGGGTGCCCGCGACGCGCGTGCCTGTCGGGTCCGCAGCGGTTTTCAGCAACTCGCTTCCGGCGGCGGGTCCGGTGAGGACGAACTCGGTGGTTCCGGTGATACGCCGGTTGTACGGTCCGAATGCCGGTGTGAGACGCCCGGTTCCGGGCTCACCCTGGACCTGGACGACGGACAGCCCGTGGTTGGCCCAGCCGATCCGCACCTGTTCCTCGGTGGGGTTCTCGGCGTCGTATCCGGCGAACATGAAGGGCTCGGTGGTGTACTCGTGGTTGACGACCAGCAGATACGTATTCGGTACCCCGTCCACCGGGAGCAACCCGGCGAAGTCGTTGTTGAACCCGAACTGCTTTTCCTGTGCTGCCGCCGTCTGGCGATCGATGTCGAACGCGGGAGCGCCGGGCAGAACGGCATCGCCCCAGCGGATGACCACCGCGGATTCGTACCCGGCCGGCACCGTCACGGCGTCGTCGGTGTTGGGTGCCACCGCGGCGAAGTCCGTTCCGGTGGCCGCGGGTCCGAGATCTACCGCATGTGGGCCGGTGGCGGGTTCTGCACCGGTGCTCGCGGCCGCGGAGTCGTCCGCACAACCGGCGAGTGCACCTCCCGCACCCACCGCGACAACGGCCATCGCGCCGCCGCGCAACACCCCGCGGCGTGTGAGCGCGGTGCGCACGACATCGCCGAAATAGGTACCGCCGGAGGTGTTCGGCACGCTCTGCGAGCATGCGTCGCCACATTTGTACAGGCAGGTGATGTTCGCGCGGGACGAACTGCCGTCGTGCGTCGGGAACAGGGGCAGGTGCGTGCGGGCCACGGGTGTATCTCCTCGGTTCGGGGGGCTCCGAGCACCGTAGGAGTCGTACACGATCGGCAGGGAACGAGAAGATGAACGGGTGATGAGCGTTGTGCGCCTTCAGGATCCGTCCGGCGCGATGCCGTCCGCCGCACCGTCGCTCGTGTCCACCGCGCCGGGGCGTGTGTCCAGAAAGGGCACTACCCGCCGGTTGATTGCCTCGTTGTACGCCGCCGGCGCCTGGATCGGGTTGGCGTGCCCGATGTGCCCGAGCTTCGACACGAGCAGTGTTCCGCCGGGTCCGCCTGCCTGGTCGAGGAGAATCCGCTGCGTGTAGTCGACGTCCACGACCGGGTCGTCCTGCGCGAGCCGGGGCCGCAGGAAGACGACGGCGGGACGGACCTTGTCGTCGCGGGGTTCGGCGAGCGCCTGCAGATTGTCGGTGGCGCCCGACGCGACGATCGCGCGGAACTGTGCCTCGATCAGTCCGTTGCTCGCGGCATCGTCCGACAAGATCTTGTCGCGCAGCACCTCGTCGACCACGTTCCGCAGTTCGGTGGTGTCGATCCGCCGATACCAGCGGTCCGACGGCACAACGAAACGATCCTGCCGCGCGGCGACCTCGACCGTCATCCGCATCAGCCGGCTCTCGCGCGCGCCGGGAAGCCAGCCGATCCAGCGGAGCAGGTCCTCACCCGCATTGCGGCTTTCGGCCCGCACCGCGTGGAGGTCCACCGGAGTGCAATCCAGGACCACGCCCGTCACCTCGAGCGGAGATTCCTCGTACAGGTGCTGCGCGACTTCCAGCGCGATGATGCCGCCCATGCTGTGCCCGACGAGGACGACGTTCTCCACACCCGACCACCCGGCACGCTCGAGGATCAGGTCGCTGACGACAGCGGTGTCGAGACCGCTGTTGTCGTATTGGACCGACCACACCTGCCCGATTTCGCTCAATGCCGGTAGCGCCTCGGCGGTCGGGGTCGCATCGAGGTTGCCCAGGCCCACCAGGTCGACCACGGCGGTATCGAGATCGTCTCGCTCCGCCGCGTCGTAGACCTGATGGATCTGCGGTTGTGTCAGGGCAAGCTTTTCCCGAACGGGTGCGACGTCCCACGTCCAATACAGGGTGGCCAGCACGATCAGTGGTACGAGCACGTACACGAGCCGGGCCAGAACGATGCGCGCGCGGCCGAAGCGGGTCCCGCTGTGGCCGAGCCGGGTATCGCGCATGCGCCGGCGCCGGCGGTCGTCGTCCCAGTCGTCGGAGGTGCACGGTGGAAGATTCGGTAGATACGGCATGCACCATCCATGGTAGGTGCTGAGACGTGTGCGCCACGTAACAGGACCTACCCGTGGGTTTTTCAGGTCGTGGGTTTTTCAGGCGAGACCGGCGCTCGCGTCGCGCCAGGCGATCGCCTCGACGAGGGGCGCGAGGTCGTAGTCCGGCCCGCCGATGCCGATGGTGAACTGGGTGATGCCCTGTTCGACGTAGAGTGCGGCCTTGTCGACGCCCGGCCAGTCCGTGGATCGCTCGATCTCGTCGGGGCTACGGCCCAGATCGGCGCAGCGTTGCGCGAGGATGTCGGACTTCTCGACGTGGGTGTCGAACTCGCCGAAACTGTGCCAGATGTCTGCGTACTTCGCGACGAGCGGAAGGGTCTTCTTCGGACCGCCACCACCGATGAGGATCGGGATGTGCCGCGTGGGCGGTGGGTTCAGTTTCTCGAAGCGCGACGTGATGCGGGGCAGATATTCGGCCAGGAGGTCCAGGCGGGAGCCTTTCGTGCCGAAGTCGTAGCCGTACTCGTCGTAGTCCTTTTCGAACCAGCCGGAGCCGATACCGAGGATGAGACGGCCGCCGCTGATGTGGTCGACCGTGCGGGCCATGTCGGCGAGCAGGTCGGGGTTGCGGTAGCCGCCTCCGGTGACCAGTGCGCCGATCTCGACGCGTTCGGTCTGCTCGGCCCAGGCACCGAGCATCGTCCAGCATTCGAAGTGGGCGCCGTCCGGATCGCCGTAGAGCGGGAAGAAGTGGTCCCAGTTGAAGACGATGTCCACGCCGGCGTCCTCGGCGCGGAGCACGGTGTCGCGAATGACCCGGTAGTCGGGTTGTTGCTGGGGCTGTAGTTGAAGCCCGATACGAATGGTGCGCGTCATCGTTCCACCGTAGGACGGCGCCGCCGACTCCGCACTGCCAACAGCGTGCTCAACCGTGCGCCGGAATCTCCGGCATCCCCGGGTATTCGTCCTCGAGTCCGCGGAGAAACGATTCCAGGAGGAGTTCGAAGCTGTCCACGTCGATCTCGGCCGCGTACTCGCGCAGCCGGTGCGCCTGCGAGAGATGCGGATATCGGGTGCTGTAGGTCTCGGCGTGATGGTCGAAGCTGCCCGCGAACGACGTGATCGCCGAGCCGATAACGATGTACTTGATCGACGCTCCGATGAGCGTCGCGGCTCGCGGGGGCCAGCCCGCGCGGGTCAGGCCCCCGTGGACGGCGTCCGCATGGTGCAGGGCGGTCGGACGCTGGCGTGGACTCGACGCCAGGAAGGGGACGAGGTTGGGATGGACGGCGAGTGCCGCCCGATACGAGCGCGCCCAGATCCGCAGGCCTTCCTGCCAGTCCTCGCCCTCGAATCCGCTCACATCCACCGTCGCGGCGATGCCGTCGGCGATGTCGTCGAACAGCTCGTCCTTGTTCGCGTAGTGGCTGTAGAGCGAGGGTGCGCGCACGTCGAGTTCGGCAGCGATCCTGCGCATGGACACGGCAGCGAGGCCGTACTCGTCCACCAGCGCGAGCGTGGTGTCGCGAATGAGCGATCGGTTGAGCAGGGGCGTGCGGGGTCGTGCCATGGAAGGTCCTTTTCGGCGCCGATCTGGACGAACTAACGATGTAAGGTTAGTTTTGCATTGTGTTGGGCGCCACAATTTCGCGAACGTGCGGGATTCCGGGCGCTCATGAGCCATTGCCACCACCCGTGACGGAAGGCCCCCATGAACCTGAAGCTCACCGAGGAGGAGCGCGCATTCCGTGACGAGCTGCGCACCTTCTTCACCACCGAGATCCCCGCCGATGTGCGCTCGAAGGTCGCCGCCGGCAAACCTCTCGGCAGGGACGACTTCATCGCGACTCAGCGCATCCTCCACGCTCGGGGCCTGGCCGTCCCGAACTGGCCCGTCGAATGGGGCGGTCAGGAATGGACCCCCATGCAGCGCAATATCTGGCTCAGCGAGATGCAACTCGCGTCGGTGCCCGAACCGCTGCCGTTCAATGCGTCGATGATCGGTCCTGTCATCGCGCAGTTCGGCTCGCAGGACATGAAAGAACGCTTCCTCCCCAAAACCGCCAACCTCGACATCTGGTGGTGCCAGGGATTCTCCGAGCCCGAAGCCGGGTCGGATCTCGCGTCGCTCAAGACCCGCGCGGTGCGCGACGGTGACGACTACATCGTCAACGGACAGAAGACCTGGACCACCCTCGCCCAGCACGCCGACTGGATCTTCTGCCTCGTCCGCACCAATCCGGACGTGAAGAAGCAGGCCGGTATCTCGATGCTGCTCATCGACATGAATACACCCGGGGTCACCCGGCGGCCGATCAAGCTGATCGACGGCAGCCACGAGGTCAACGAAGTATTCTTCGAGGACGTGCGTGTTCCCGCAGAAAACCTTGTCGGCGAGGAGAACACGGGCTGGACGCAGGCCAAGTTCCTGCTCGGCAACGAACGCACCGGCATCGCCAGGGTCGGCGCGACCAAGGTCAGGCTCGCTCGCGCCAAGAGCCTCGCGGCGGACATCGCGGTCGGAGACGGCACTCTGCTCTCGGATCCGATCTTCGCCTCGCGTCTCGCCGAACTCGAGAACGAACTGCTCGCTCTCGAACTCACACAGCTGCGGGTGGTCGCCGGATCTGCGGACGGTAAGCCCAATCCGGCATCGTCGCTGCTGAAGCTCCGAGGCTCCGAATTGCAGCAGGCGGCGACCGAGCTTCTCGTCGACGTTGCGGGACCGGACTCGCTGCCGTCCGGCGCCTCGGACATCGATTCGCCGGAATGGGCGCAACTCACCACCCCGGCCTACCTCAATACCCGCAAGGTGACCATCTACGGCGGTTCGAGCGAGGTACAGCGTTCGATCATCGCTTCTTCGATTCTCGGACTGTGAGGCCCAGGACATGAACTTCGAACTCGACACCGAGCAGGACCTGCTCCGTAAGACCGTCCGCGACATGCTCACTGCGGCATACGACGTGGAAGCCCGTAACCGAGTCTCCGACAGCGACCTGGGGTGGAGCCCCGAGGTATGGAAGCAGCTCGCCGAACTGGGAGTGCTCGGACTGCCTTTCGCGGAGGAACACGGAGGCATGGGTGCCGGCCCGGTGGAGGTCATGGCGGTCATGACCGAAATCGGCCGTACGCTCGCACCCGAACCGGTACTCGCCGCGGTGTACCTGCCGGGCGGTCTCGTCGCCGAACTCGGCAGTGACGCACAGCGTTCCGAACTCGTGCCGCGGTTGTCCGAAGGTGATCTCCGGCTCGCTTTCGCGCACGACGAGCCCGGTAGCCGGTGGCCCACGGTCGATGTCGCCACCACCGCGACCCGCGACGGTGACCGGTGGTTGCTCTCCGGTCGCAAGAACCCTGTGCTGCACGGAGATTGCGCCGACATCGTCCTCGTGTCCGCGAAGCTTCCCGACGGCGGCGTGGGCCTGTTCCTGGTCGACGCCGGTGCGGACGGCCTCTCGCGCACGGTCTACCGCACGAACGACGAGCGACGCGGTGCGCAGATCGTGCTGAACGGCGTGGCGGCGCAACCCCTCGGTGACGCCGTCGACGCGTCCGCCGCGATCTCCGGCGCCGTCGTCCGCGCGCAAGCCGCGCTGTGCGCCGAAGCGGTCGGGGCGATCGACGCATCGGTGCAGCTGACCACGGGTTATCTGAAGCAGCGCAAGCAGTTCGGTGTGCCGCTGTCGATGTTCCAGGCGCTGACGCACCGCGCCGCCGACATGTACGTCCTGTACGAGCTGGCGGCCAGCATGAGCCTGTACGCAACGATGGCGCTGGCGGACGGTATCGTCGATCCGATCATTGCGTCGAGGGCGAAGTTGCAGGTGGGCCGGACCGCACGCAAGGTCGGGCAGGAGGCGGTGCAGATGCACGGAGGCATCGGTGTCACCGCGGAACACTCCATCGGCCACTACCTGAGCCGACTCACCGCGATCGAGCACACGCTCGGCACCATGGACGATCACCTTCGGGTGCTTGCCGGCGGCGTGACGTCCTACGACCGGGTCGAGATCGCCGGAATGTGACCGCTGCGTCCGGGCGGACAGCGCACGAGACGGATCTCGTCCTGTCAGGTGCGCTGTTCGCCTCCGGTGATCCCCGTGGCACGCAACACGAATACTGCTTCCGCGCCGATGATCTCACCGACCAGCGTGAGGAAGCGATCGACGAAACCGGCGCCGTGAGCTGCTTCAGTGGGATCGTCGGGATCCTGGGGATCGAGGTGGTGAGCGAGTTCGTGCAGAACCACGAGTTCACGGAACGCCCAGGCGCGATTCGCGCGATGCTCGGGCAGGGCGATCGTGGCGCAATCATTTTCGTAATGCGCAGCGGTATTCCCGGCGCGTACACGGATCCGGACGGGCACCGCGGCGCGCGGCCAGCGGGCACGCACCCAGTCGAGCGCGAGTACGGCATCGACGTACCGCTGCACGGAGTCGAGGGACGCGAACCGCCGCTCGACGGGCAACGTCACGCTCGACCCTGCGACGTCGACGGTGCGCAGACCACGCTCGTCGGCGAGATCGAACATGCGGCGCACCATCGCCTCCGCGTCGTACACCGCAGACTTGCGGATATCACGAACCCGGGTCATCCCTCCAGCCTCCTCGGCGACGACGGAAGTTCGGGTGCCGTACCCAAGCGAGCCGCGCGACCCGCCTTGTCGCCGGCACGCTGTGCATCGGTCGAGCGTGCCGACGGAGCACGGTTGCCCCGCCAGCTTCCCCGGGCCTGGGACGTGCTGCGGTAGAAGTCGCGCAATTCCACGGCTTTGCCGCGCAGCACGAGTTCGGTCCCGGGAGACGACGACTCGGCGTCCTTCTCGATTTCCTCTTTGGTTTCGGCGAGTCGTGCACCGATACGCGCAGCGAACGCCGACTGGAAGTTCAGCCTCGCGGTGACGGGAGCGATCGGCTTGCGTACCCGCGTTCTGACGTCGCGCCCGCCGCGCCGTTCGATCACGGTGCGGACCGTCGACTCGCTGCGGTAGGTGCCGGACCGCAGATACGCGTCGGACGCACGGACCATCTGCACCAGCAGCGACGAGTACAGCGCCTCGCACACGTCGATATCGTCGGCGAAGCCGTAGGCGAAGATCACCGTCGACGTGGCCGTGATGTCGCACTGCACGTCGTTGGCCGCGGCGATGGCCAGGAACAACTGCGCGTAGGTGCGCAGACCCTTCTTCCCGACCTCGCCGATGGTCACCAGTCGCTGCACCGGGGTGGCGCGACGCTCCTTGGCGCCCGCGTGCGCGCGTGCCACCGCGAGGTCGACGGAGGCGGCGGTCGCGAGTCGCTGCGCGGCCGCCAGGAAGGCGTCGGCTTCGTGCGCGTTGTCCGTCGACTCGGCCTGTCTCAGCAGGCCACCGATCCGGGTCAACATCTTGTCCGAGCTCACCAGAGAAGGGTAGGCCGTCGCACCGACGCGGGGTGCTGACCTCAAAGCGCTGCGGGATCTCCGTGAACAGCCCAAGATCGGCAGGATGGACGTCGCAGTCGATTTTGTCACCGCGGTCAACGACCGGTTCTGGTATGCCGTGATCGCCTTGCTCATCGGATCCGGTCTGTATTACACGATCCGGTCGCGGTTCATCCAGATCAGGCTGATTCCGGACATGCTGCGCTCGATCGTGGAGAAGCCCGAGCGACTCCCCGACGGGGAAGAGGGCATCTCCGCATTCCGGGCCTTTTCGATCTCGGCGGCGTCCCGCGTCGGTACCGGCAACGTGGCGGGGGTCGCCATCGCGATCAGCCTCGGCGGCCCGGGTGCGGTGTTCTGGATGTGGGCCATGGCGCTCATCGGAGCGTCGACGGCGTTCCTGGAATCGACCCTCGCGCAGTTGTACAAAGTGCGTGACAAAGGCGCATACCGCGGCGGACCCGCGTACTACATGCAGTACGGGCTCGGTAAGCGCTGGATGGGAATGATCTTCGCGGTGATCATCACGATCACCTATGGGTTCGTGTTCAACGCGGTGCAGACCAACTCGATCGTCGATGCGGTCGCCGGTTCGGTCGGTGACAAGACCTTCGGTCTGCAGGTCGTCGTGGGAATAGGGGTCGCGTTGTGCGTGGCCGCCGTGATCTTCGGCGGGGTCCGGCGGATCTCGGCGGTGTCGCAGATCGTGGTTCCGGTCATGGCGACCGCATATCTGGTGATCGGTGTGGTGGTCGTGATTCTCAACGTGGGCGAGGTGCCGGGGATGTTCCGGCTGATCTTCGAGAACGCGTTCGGAATTCGGGAGATCGTCGGCGGTGGATTCGGTGCCGCATTCATGAACGGCATCCGCCGGGGCCTGTTCTCGAACGAAGCCGGTATGGGGTCGGCACCCAACGCCGGCGCCACGGCGTCCGTCTCGCACCCCGTCAAGCAGGGACTGGTGCAGAGCCTGGGCGTGTACTTCGACACCTGGCTCGTCTGCTCGATCACCGCGTTCATCATCCTGCTGTCCGAGCCCGAGTTCGGCGGCGGTCTCGAGGGTGCCGCGATGACCCAGAACGCACTGTCGCTGCAACTGGGCGACTGGACGGTGCATTTCCTCACCGTCATGATCTTCTTTCTCGCCTTCACCTCCGTTATCGGCAACTACTACTACAGCGAATCGAACATCGAATTTCTCACCGGGACGCGCAGGGCACTGCCGTACCTGCGCAGCGCAGTGGTGCTCTGCGTGTTTCTCGGTGCGATCGGATCGGTGCCCCTCGTGTGGGCGCTCGCCGACCTCTCGATGGGCGTGATGGCGATCGTCAACCTGATAGCGCTGATCCCGCTGTCCGGCATCGCCTACGCGCTGTTCCACAACTACACCGCACAGCGCAAGCAAGGACGCGATCCGGTGTTCCATCGCGGGGACGTTCCCGGCCTCCGCGGGATCCAGGTCTGGGGCGAGGACGACGAGTTCACACCGAGTAGCGGAAATACGCCACGAACACGGTAGATTCCCCTACCGCACAGACTGTGTTCCGCTTCGGAAAGGATCTGCGATGGCCTCGGTGACCTTCGACAAGGCGGTCTGCCTGTTCCCGGGCTCGACGACCCCCGCGGTCGATTCGCTGGATCTCGAGATCGAGGACGGGGAATTCCTCGTCCTGGTCGGCCCCTCGGGCTGCGGGAAATCCACGTCGCTGCGCCTGCTCGCCGGTCTCGAGGAAGTGCACAGCGGCCGCATCCTCATCGGCGACCGCGACGTCACCGCGCAGGATCCGAAGGAACGCGACATCGCGATGGTCTTCCAGAACTACGCGCTGTATCCGCACATGTCGGTCGCCGAGAACATGGGATTCGCCCTCAAGCTCGCGAAGCACCCCAAGAGCGACATCCGGGAGCGGGTCGTCGAAGTCGCCAAGATGCTCGACCTCGAACCGTTCCTCGACCGCAAGCCCAAGGCGCTGTCGGGTGGTCAGCGGCAGCGCGTCGCGATGGGCCGCGCGATCGTCCGCCAGCCGCAGGTGTTCCTGATGGACGAACCGCTCTCCAACCTCGACGCCAAACTCCGCGTCCAGACCCGGACGCAGATCGCACAGTTGCAGCGCCGGCTCAACACCACCACCGTCTACGTCACTCACGATCAGGTGGAGGCGATGACGATGGGTGACCGCGTCGCAGTCCTCGACAAGGGTGTCCTCCAGCAGTGCGCGTCGCCGCGCGTGCTCTACAACAAGCCCGCCAACGTCTTCGTCGCCGGATTCATGGGGTCGCCCGCGATGAACCTGTTCCGGCTGCCGGTCATCGACCGGGGCGTCCGGCTGGACGAGAGCTATGTGCCGGTACCGCGCGATGTGGTCGGTCAGGTCACCGAGTCGGAGGTCACCCTCGGCATCCGTCCCGAGCATCTCGAGATCTCGAACGACGGCCTGCCCATGGATGTCGACGTCGTCGAAGAACTCGGTTCCGAGGCGTACGTCTACGGGCGCGCGGTGGTCGGTGGCCGAGACCAGCAGATCGTCGCGCGCAGCGACTGGCGGAGTCCGCCGCAGAAGGGCGAACGCGTGCACCTGCGGTTCGACCCCGAGCAGGTTCACATCTTCAGGACGTCGGACGGGACGCGCATCGGCTGACCTCCGGAGGTGAGCACCGGCGAACCCCGACACTCGGCCGTCCAGGATGGGCGGAATGCCGACTTTTCCGGGTGGCGCGTGCCACAGTAGTGGCCGGTGTCGGTTACCTCCGCGTTACCGGCGATATTTTCCGACCTCGAATGGGGAGATAGTTGATGAATCTCAACACGAAGGCGATGCGTAGAGCCGCGATCGCCGCGACGGCGGCCACTGCGCTCGTCCTCGCAGGTTGCTCGTCCGACGACAACGCCGGCAGCGACGACAACAGCAGTGCTGCGCCGGCAGGCGGCCGCGGCCCGATCACGATCGTCGAGGGTCAGGATCCCCTGAACACGGCGCTCGAAAGCATCATCGCCGACTGGAACGCCGATCATCCGGACGAGCAGGTGACGTTCAAGCCGCTCGCGACCGAGGCCAACGACCAGTACGACGACATCGCGCAGCGCATGCAGGCGCGCAGCGACGAGTACGACCTCATCGCCGTCGACGTCACCAACACCGCGGAATTCGCGGCCAACGGATGGCTGCGCCCCCTCGAGGGCGACTTCGCGATCGACACCGAGGGCCTGCTGCCCGCGACCGTCGAATCGGGCACCTACAACGGCACCCTGTACGCCGCGCCCAAGAACACGAACGGTGCGTTCCTCTACTACCGCACCGATCTCGTCGACCAGGCGCCCGCCACGTGGGACGACCTGAAGGCCGAGTGCCCGAAGGCCGAAGAAGCCGGCATCGCGTGCTACATCGGCCAGTTCAAGAACTACGAGGGCCTGACGGTCAACGTCACCGAGATCGTCAACGGCTTCGGCGGCTCCTTCGTGGGAGAAGACGGTCTCGCACCGGCAATCGACGAGCAGACCGCCGAAGGCCTGCAGTTCATCGTCGACGCGTTCGAGGACAACATCATCCCGGCTGCGGCGCAGACCTACACCGAGGGCGAGTCGCAGACCGCGTTCGGCAACGGTGAGGCGATGTTCCTGCGCACGTGGCCCGGCTTCTACACCGACGGTGAGAGCTCCTCGATCGCCGGCAAGTACGGCATCGCCGTCCTCCCGGGTGTCGACGGACCGGGTGCGTCCACGCTCGGTGGCTACAACGTCGGCATCAGCGCGTTCAGCGATGCGCCGGAGACCGCGCGTGACTTCCTCGAGTTCATGCAGACGCGCCAGTCGCAGCTGTACTACGCCGAAGCGGGCGGCGCTCCCGTCCTCGCCGAGGTCTACGACGATGCGGCGATCATCGAGCAGTACCCGTACTTCACCACGCTGAAGGAAGTTCTCGAGGCTGCCAAGCCGCGTCCGGCGTCGCCGTACTACTCGGCCGTGTCGAAGGCGATCTCGGACAACTCCTACGCCGCGATCCGCGGTGAGAAGACCGTTCAGCAGGCGCTGGACGACACCCAGGCCGGCATCGCAACCGCCGGCAACTGATGCTCTAGGAGCAGTACATGGCAGAACCGCAGGTCGGTATTCCCGCGGATCCGCCACACGACACCGCGGTCGGGACCACGTCAGGTCCCGACCGCGGGCATGTCGGTGGGCGGCATCGTGGGCCCAACGCGCCCGTACCCGTGGTGAAGAAGCGACGCACGATCCCGATCTGGATGTTCGTCGCTCCGTCGATGATCGTCCTGGCCGTCATCATCCTGTATCCGCTCGGACGAGCGGTGTGGATGTCGGTACACGGTGACGCGAAGACCCTCGATCCCGAGACCGGTCGATTCGTCACCGGCGGCTTCGTGGGGATCGACAACTACACGCGCTGGATCACCCAGACCTGTGGGACTGCCACCGGCACGATCCCGTGTCCCCCGGGGACGCTCGGCTCCCAGTTCTGGCAGTCGATCTTCAATACGTTCTTCTTCACGGTCGTCACCGTCTCGCTCGAGACCGTCGTCGGTTTCGCGATGGCGCTGGTCATGGCCAAGTCGTTCCGCGGCCGCGGCCTGCTGCGCGCTTCGGTCCTGGTGCCGTGGGCGATTCCCACGGCCGTCACCGCCAAGCTGTGGTTCTTCATCTTCGCCAACGACGGTATCGCCAACAAACTGCTCGGCACCGACTTCATGTGGACCGCCGATCCCTGGCCCGCCCGTTTCGCCATCATCGTCGCCGACGTCTGGAAGACCGCGCCATTCATGGCGCTGCTCATCCTCGCCGGTCTGCAGATGATCCCGTCGGACGTGTACGAGGCAGCGAAGGTTGACGGAGCCAACGCGTGGCAACGCTTCACGCAGATCACGTTGCCGCTGGTCAAGCCCGCGTTGATGGTCGCGATCCTGTTCCGCACCATGGACGCGCTGCGTATGTACGACCTGCCCGCGATCATGATGGGCTCCAATCCCGCGACGTCGACGATCTCGGTGCTCGTCGTGGACCAGATGCGGCAGGGTGCGAACTCGGCGTCGGCGCTGTCGACGATCACGTTCCTCATCATCTTCGCGTGCGCATTCGTCCTTGTCCGGTTCCTGGGGGCCAACGCCGTCGATACCCAGGAGAAACAGCGGAAGGGAGAGGTCGCATGACCGCCGCGCGCACGTCCAAGCCCCGGTTGCGCTCGTTCGGCACCTACGTCGGGGTCGCGATCATCGTGGTGTGGGGCCTCGCTCCGTGCTACTGGATGATCGTCACGGCATTGAGGGATCCGCGGGAGACGTTCAGCACCTCCCTGTGGCCGTCGAACCCGACGTTGCAGAACTTCGCGGACGCACTCGATCCCGCCGCCAAGGTCAACTTCTCGCGCGCACTGCTCAACAGCGTGATCATCGCGGGTGCGACCACCGCGATCGCCCTGCTCATCGGCGTGTTCACCGCCTACGCACTGTCGCGGTTCGACTTCCGTGGCAAGTACTTCGTCACGGGCATCATCCTGGGTGCGTCGATGTTCCCGGTCGTCGCACTCGTCACGCCGCTGTTCCAGTTGTTCACCGACATCGGCTGGATCGGCAGCTATCAGGCCCTGATCATCCCGAACATCTCCTTCGTGCTGCCGCTGACCGTGTACACCCTCACGTCGTTCTTCTCCGAGCTTCCCTGGGAACTCGAAGAGGCCGCGCGGATGGACGGTGCCACCCGCGGACAGGCTTTCCGCCTCGTGATGCTGCCGCTGGCGGCCCCCGCGCTGTTCACCACCGCGATCCTCGCGTTCATCGCGACGGTCAACGAGTTCCTGTTGATGTCGCAGCTCTCGAGCGAACGCACCGCACCGGTGACGGTCGCGATGGCCCGCTTCACCGGAACCGACCCGTACGTCACCCCGTACGCGTCGATCATGGCCGGCGGCACACTCGTGATGGTGCCGCTCGTGATCATGGTGCTGCTGTTCCAGCGCCGGATCATCTCGGGTCTGACCGCAGGTGGCGTCAAGTCGTGAAACGTCTTCCGAAACGGCAGCGACTCGAGATGCTCCTGGGCTTTCTCACCGTCTTCACCGTGCTGGCGGTGGTCGGCGCGGTGACCGAGATGCGTACTTCGGCGCCGGGGATCGTGCCGTCGCTGGTGCTCCTCGGCTTCGCGGTGGCGTGGTGGTTCGCGTTCCGGGCTTGGCGGCGCACCGGCTCCTGATCTGCTCGTAGATCATCTGTGCCGGGCACTTCCGTACCATTCCTAGTCGGGTGCGATTGCCCTGCCCGCCCGGATTCCGGAGAAAGTGATACGAGTGACTTCCTCGAACAGGCACACAACCGGCAGGAACGGTTCTAGAAAGTCCGCGCGCTCGAGTGGGTGGCGGATCGTGCGGTGGGTAGTGCTCGCCGTCGTCGCGCTTCTGGTGATCGTGCCCGCGGGGTTCTTCATGTCGTCGTACACGGCGACAGAGGTTCCGCGCCCGGCCGACCTGAAGACGAACCAGATCGCGCGGATCTATGCCGCCGACGACACGACCGAGATCACGCGGGTCGTGCCGCCCGAAGGGAACCGCGTCGAGATCACCATCGACGACGTGCCCGTGCACGTCCGCGACGCGGTGTTGTCGGCCGAAGACCGCAACTTCTACACCAACCCGGGTTTCTCGATCACAGGCTTCGCCCGCGCGGCCCGCGACAACGTCATGGGTAAGGAAAGCGCCGGTGGCGGTTCCACGATCACGCAGCAGTACGTCAAGAACGTCCTGGTCGGCGCGGACCGCACTCTCGACCGGAAGATGCGCGAACTCGTCATCTCCACGAAGATGGCCCGCGAATGGTCGAAGGACGAGATCCTCGAGGCGTACCTCAACACGATCTATTTCGGGCGCGGCGCATACGGAATCGCGGCGGCGTCGCAGGCATATTTCGGCAAGCCCGTCGGTGAGCTGTCGGTGTCCGAAGGGGCCGTGCTCGCGGGCGTGATCCAGACCCCGTCGACTCTCGATCCCGAGTACAACCGCCTCGCCGTCGAGGCACGCTGGAACTACGTGCTGGACGGCATGGTGGGTATGGGCGTGCTCGACGAAGGTGAGCGCGCCACCCAGGTGTTCCCGGACACCGTGCCGTCGAACTCGCTCGCGCTCGCGAGTCAGGCGACGGGACCGGAGGGCCTGATCCGGTCCCACGTCCTGCGTGAATTGTCTCAGGCCGGGATCAGCGAGCAGGTTCTCAACACCGAGGGCCTGCGCATCACCACGACCATCGACCCCGTCGCGCAAGAGGCTGCCGTCGGCTCCGCGCGCCGCACGCTCGAAGGCGAGAACCCCGACCTCCGCACCGCGGTCGTGTCGATCGACCCCCGGTCCGGTGCCGTACGCGCCTATTACGGCGGTGAGGACGGCGCCGGGTTCGACTACGCGCAGGCGCCCCTGCAGACCGGTTCGTCGTTCAAGGTGTTCGGCCTGCTCGCGGCACTCGACGAGGGGATCGGTCTGAACGCGAAGTTCGACAGCTCACCGCTGCAGATCGGGAACCTCGAGATCGGCAACGTCGAGGGCGAATCGTGCGGGCGGTGCACCATCGCGGAAGCACTCAAGCGGTCGCTCAACACCAGCTTCTACCGGCTCATGATGTCGATGAAGGACGGTCCGCAGAAGATCGCCGACATCGCACACCGGGCGGGAATCCCGAAGACCATTCCCGGCGTCGAAGGCACCACCCTCGGAACGACGAACGGGCCTCCCGAAGGCGGCATCGTGCTCGGCCAGTACGAGTCCCGGGTCATCGACATGGCATCGGCGTACGCGACGCTCGCCGCGTCCGGGACGTACCGCGCGCCGTACTTCGTGCAGAAGGTCGTCACGGCGGACGGTGTGGTACTTCTCGATCGGCCCGCCTCCCCCGCCGAACAGCGCATCGATCCCGCCGTCGCCGACAATGCCACGCAGGCGATGCTGCCCATCGCGGCGCACTCGCGCGGACATGCACTGGCCGGGGGCCGCCCCTCGGCGGCGAAGACCGGCACCACGCAGCTCGGCGACACCGGGCTCAACAAGGACGCGTGGATGGTGGGATACACCCCGTCCCTGTCGACAGCGGTCTGGATCGGAACACCCGACGCCGGTCCCATCACCAACAGCTGGGGCGGATCGATCTACGGGTCGAGCCTGCCGGCGGACATCTGGAAGGGCACGATGGACGGCGCCCTCGCCGGTACCGAGGTGGAGAGCTTCCCGTGGCCGGCACCGATCGGCGGTCAGGCCGGCGTACCGGCCGACCCGGGAATCGAGGAGCCCGAGTCGGAAGCCCCCGTCCCCGGGTTCCGGCTTCCGGATTTCTCGAACCTTCCGCCGATCACGATTCCGGCACCGCCGGTTCAGCTACCCGTGCCCGTCCCGCCGCAAATCGAGGTGTTCCCCGGGGTCACGATCCAGATTCCGGGGCTGTGACCTCGTCGTCCGGCGTGAGGACGGCGGGCAGGAGCGTGCTGACGTAGTCGACCACATCGTCGACGGAGAGCCCCGGTTCGTGCAGCCGGTCGATTGCGAGGGATTCGGCCAGCGACCACCATCCCCGAAGCCGCATTCGGGTGAGCGGGCCGTCCGCGCACCCGAGCGCGGAGATCACGCGATCGACCAGGGTGTTCTTCATCGAACCGTGGATCTCGCGGATCTGCGGATCGGACCCGTATCCGCCGTGGAAGAAGGTCTGGTAATTGTCGCCGTGCCGGTCGATGAACGACACGAACGCCTGCAGAATCGCGCGTAGCGGATCGGGGTCGCCCGGGGCGGGTACCGCCGCGCGCAGCAGGCGGCGCGAGGCGGAACCGACGATCGCCACGTAGTAGTCCTGTTTCGTCGGGAAGTACCGGAACAACAGGCTGCGGGAGATTCCGGCGATGTCGGCGACACGATCGATGGAGAGCGCGTGGATGGGGCGCGTCGCGAGTTCCTGCAGACCGATCGCGACGAGTTGCCGGCGTCGTTCCTCGGGTGGCAGCCGTCGGCGTTTGCCGACCTCTTGTCGCGGGGTGCTCATCCGGTTAGCCTAACTGAGCATTGCTCATTACCGTTCCTACGGAAGGCGCACATGGATTTCGGACAGTCCGACCGCAGCCGCGACTATCTCGAGCGGCTCCGCACGTTCATCGCCGACGAGGTCGCGCCGGTGGAAGCCCGCCTGCACGCCGCCCGCGGCGTCGCCCAGGCCCAGCGCCAGGACACTTCCGGTGCAGACGCATGGGCGGTGAGCGACGAGTTCCGCGAACTCCAGCGTGCTGCCCGCGCCCAGGGACTGTGGAATCTCTTCCTTCCGGACGCGGAACTCGGCGCCGGTCTGTCGAACGTCGAATATGCCTCGCTCGCAGAGGAAATGGGACGCTCGCCGTTCTACTCCGCGGTGTTCAACTGCGCCGCGCCCGACACGGGCAACATGGAGGTGCTCTACCACTACGGCAGTGCAGCCCAGAAGGATCAGTGGCTCCGCCCCCTGCTCGACGGCGAGATTCGCTCCGCGTTCTGCATGACCGAACCCGGTGTCGCCTCGTCGGACGCGACCAACATGGCGGCGACCGCCGTGGTGGAGGGCGACCAGGTGGTGCTCAACGGGCGCAAGTGGTGGAGCACCGGCATCGGGCACCCGGACTGCAAGGTCCTGATCTTCATGGGGCTGACCGATCCGGAAGCTCACAAGTACCAACGGCATTCGATGGTCCTCGTTCCCGTGGACACCCCGGGCGTGACGATCGAACGCATGTTGCCGACCATGGGGTTCTACGACGAGCCCGCAGGGCACGGCGAGGTGTCGTTCACCGATGTGCGGTTGCCGCTCGACGCGATCATCGCCGGCCCCGGCCAAGGATTCGAGATCGCCCAGGGCAGACTCGGACCCGGCCGTATCCACCACTGCATGCGTCTCGTCGGCCTCGCCGAGCGCACTCTCGAACTCGCGTGCCGTCGCGGCCTCGAGCGCACCGCGTTCGGCAAACCCCTCATCGACCTCGGGGGTAATCGTGAGCGCGTCGCCGACGCCCGCATCGCGATCAATCAGCTGCGGCTGCTCGTTCTCCACGCGGCATGGCTGCTCGATACGCAAGGTCTCGCCGGTGCCCGGTCGGCAGTCTCCGAGATCAAGGTCGCGGCGCCCCGCGTGACGCAGCAGATCGTCGATTTCGCGATCCAGATCCACGGTGGCGCGGGGCTGTCCGACGATTTCCCCCTCGCCGGAGCCTGGACGGCGGCCCGTGCGTTGCGTCTCGCCGACGGGCCGGACGAGGTCCATCAGGGATTGATCGCGCGCGGCGAACTCGGCAAGTACAAGCAGGACGGGGTACGGCAGAAGTGACGACTCTTCCCGACAACGCGCGCGATGTGCGTGAGGAGGACGCATTCGACGTCGCCACGGTGGCGTCGTGGCTCTCCGAACATGCCGGCATCGACGGCGTTCCCGCGGTCCACCAGTTCGCGGGTGGCGCATCGAATCTCACCTATCTGCTGCGGTACCCGGACCGCGATCTCGTGCTCCGGCGACCACCGGTGGGCGCGAAACCGTCCTCCGGCCACGACATGGTGCGCGAGTACCGCATCCAGTCGCTGCTCGCCCCTGTCTACCCGTACGTCCCGACGATGATCGGCCTGTGCACCGACCACAGCGTCCTGGGCAGTGATTTCTACGTCATGGAACGCGTACCCGGAACGATCCTGCGCACGAATCCGCCGACGGATCTCGCACTCACGCCCGAACAGACCCGCGGCCTCTGCTTGCGGATCGTCGATCTGCTCGTCGAATTGCACAGCGTCGACGCGGCCGCGACCGGACTGGACGAGTTCAGCCGCGGCACCGGATATGTCGCCCGCCAGGTGGCGGGGTGGTCGTCACGGTACGAGAAGGCCCGCACCGACAACGTTCCCGACTTCGACCGGGTGCGGACCTGGCTCGATCGAGCACAGCCCGCCGACGTGGCGCAAACGGTCGTCCACGGTGACTTCCGCCTCGACAACGTCGTGCTCGACGAGACCGATCCGTGCACACCGCTGGCGGTTCTCGACTGGGAACTGGCCACCGTCGGCGACCCGCTGATGGATCTCGGTTCGTCCCTGGCCTATTGGGTGCAAGCCGACGACGATCCGATGCTGCTCGCGACCAAGCGGCAGCCCTCCGACCTTCCCGGGATGCTCACCCGGCAGGAGATCGTCGACTACTACTCCGAGAAAACCGGATTGCCGGTGGACAATTGGGGTTTCTACGAGGTGTTCGGCCTGTTCCGGCTCGCCGTCATCGCGCAGCAGATCTATTACCGCTACCACCACGGCCAGACCACCAACCCGGCGTTCAAGGATTTCTGGGTCATCGTCGGCTATCTCGATACGCGCTGCAACGCGCTGATCGACCGAATCGAAAGCGAAGTGCGATGAGCCGACCGGAACGACGCAACATCCTCATCACCGGTGCCAGTTCCGGCCTCGGTGCCGGGATGGCGCGCGAGTTCGCGGCGCGGGGACGAAATCTCGCACTCGCTGCGCGGCGCGTCGACCGGCTCGAGGCACTGCGTACCGAGTTGCTCGCCGAACATCCGCACATCACGGTGACGCTGCGTGCTCTCGACGTCGACCGGCACGACGACGTCTTCACCGTCTTCCGTGAATTCGACGAGGAACTCGGAGGTCTCGACCGGGTGATCGTCAACGCGGGTCTCGGCAAGGGACAACCGTTGGGCACCGGCTATTTTCGTGCGAACGCGCAGACGGCCACCACGAACTTCCTCGGTGCCCTCGCGCAGAGCGAAGCCGCGCTCGAACTCATGCGACCGCGCAACGCCGGGCACGTCGCGCTCATCTCGTCGATGAGCGCTCTCCGCGGAATGCCGAGGAACATGACCACCTATGCGGCTTCGAAGGCCGCGGTGGCGTCGCTCGGCGAGGGGATGCGGGCGGACCTGGCGAACACGGGAATCGGTGTGAGCACGATCTACCCGGGCTTCATCCGGTCGGAGATCAACGAGAAGGTGAAGAACGTGCCGTTCATCGTCGACACGGAAACGGGATGTCGCGCACTGGCGGCCGCGATCGAGAAAGAGCCTGCCCGCGCCTACGTGCCCGCGTGGCCCTGGGTGCCGCTGGGCTTCGCGATGAAGGTGCTGCCGCTGTCGGTGGTCCGCCGGATGGTGTGACGCTCCTCCGATCCGAAAAAGCAGAATGTCACATTCGGGCAGTCGTCGTACTGCCCGAATGTGACATCCGGTAGAGCGTGAGAATCAGGCGTCGGCGCCGATGATGAAGGCCTCGAGCTCGTTACGAGCCTTGTCGTCGGCCATCTGGACCGGCGGGGACTTCATCAGGTACGCGGAAGCCGGAAGGATCGGTCCGCCGATGCCGCGGTCCTTGGCGATCTTCGCCGCACGGATCGCGTCGATGATGATGCCGGCGGAGTTCGGCGAGTCCCAGACCTCGAGCTTGTACTCGAGGTTGAGCGGAGCGTCACCGAAGGCGCGGCCTTCGAGGCGCACGTACGCCCACTTGCGGTCGTCGAGCCACTGCACGTAGTCGGACGGACCGATGTGCACGTCGCGGTCGTGGACCTTGCCGGCGAGGGGACCGGTGAGGTTCGACGTGACGGCCTGGGTCTTGGAGACCTTCTTGGACTCGAGACGCTCACGCTCGAGCATGTTCTTGAAGTCCATGTTGCCGCCGACGTTGAGCTGGTAGGTGCGGTCGAGCACGACGCCGCGATCCTCGAACAGCTTCGCCATCACGCGGTGGGTGATGGTGGCACCGACCTGCGACTTGATGTCGTCGCCGACGATGGGGACACCCGCGTCGGTGAACTTCTTGGCCCACACGGGGTCGGACGCGATGAACACGGGCAGCGCGTTGACGAACGCCACACCGGCGTCGATGCAGCACTGTGCGTAGAACTTGTCGGCCTGTTCCGAGCCGACGGGGAGGTAGGACACGAGGACGTCGACCTCGGCGTCCTTCAGGACCTTCACGACGTCGACGGGTTCGGCCTCGGAGACCTCGATGGTCTCGGCGTAGTACTTGCCGATGCCGTCGAGAGTGTGGCCGCGCTGCACGGTCACGCCGGTCGGCGGTACGTCGGCGATCTTGATGGTGTTGTTCTCGCTCGCGAGGATCGCCTCGGACAGGTCGAATCCGACCTTCTTGGCGTCCACATCGAATGCGGCGACGAACTGGACGTCGCGCACGTGGTACGGGCCGAACTCCACGTGCATCAGGCCGGGGACGGAAGCGGTGGCGTCCGCGTCCTTGTAGTACTCGACGCCCTGGACCAGGGACGAGGCACAGTTCCCCACGCCCACAATGGCCACGCGCACCGCGGTGCTGTTCTCACCCATGGTCGGGTTCTCCTTCTTTGTTGCGTGCTGCTGTCGACTGCTCGGCGGCGATCAGTTCGTTGAGCCACCGCACTTCGCGTTCGCTCGATTCGAGGCCGAGCTGATGGAGTTGACGGGTGTAGCGGTCCAAGGTGCCGCCGGCCCGTCCGATCGCGTCGCGGAGCGCTTCCCTGCGCTCCTCGACCTGGCGGCGCCTGCCCTCGAGAATTCGCATCCGCGCCTCGGCGGGGGTGCGACTGAAGAAAGCGAGGTGCACACCGAATCCGTCATCGGTGTAATTCTGGGGTCCCGTGTCGGCGACCAGTTCGGTGAAGCGTTCCCGCCCCGCCGGAGTGAGCCGATACACGCGCCGGGCGCGTCGCTTGACGGTCCCGGGAACTCCCGAATCCTCTTCGATGAGCCCGTCCGCCTGCATGCGTCGCAGAGTCGGATAGAGAGACCCGTAGGAGAAGGCACGGAACGGCCCGAGGAGCCCGGTGAGGCGTTTACGCAGCTCGTACCCGTGCATAGGCGACTCGAGGAGGAGACCGAGGATAGCCAGTTCCAGCACGAGTCACCTCCTTGTCCGAGTGAACCAACCGATGGATACGACACAAAACTATATCGCGCCGATATAAACGACGATACGCCTTGGTGAAATCATCCGGAACATCCGTCCAGGTGGAAAGCGGTTCCCGGACGGCCCTCGGTTGTTGCGGGCACCTCCGGCGGGGCCGAGATTGCCGCGCGTCACAGGGTTGCTGTTACCACTCCGCACCCACCTGTCGCCCCGGCGCACGTACTCTGGGGTCCGTGCGAATTCAGCGGCAGGTGGTGGACTACGCGTTGCAGCGTCGGTCGCTGCTTGCCGAGGTCTACTCGGGGCGGCGCGGTGTGGCCGAAGTCTGCGACGCCGGCCCCTACCTGCTCCGGGCAGCAAAGTTCCACGGCAAGGGCAGCGACGTCACCTGCCCGATCTGCCGCAAGGAGCAGGTGACCCTCGTCTCGTGGGTCTTCGGCGAAAAGCTCGGCCCGGTGTCCGGGTCGGCCCGAACGCCCGAAGAGCTGACCCGCCTGGCCGCCAGCCAGGAGGAATTCTCGGTCCATGTGGTCGAGGTATGTCGCACGTGTAGTTGGAATCACCTGGTGCAGTCGTACGTCCTGGGGTCGCAACCGGCCCCGAAACGCCCACGTCGCCGGACGACGGGGCAGGACCGTCGCACCGCGAGCGAGTGAACGGGCGCCGGACGACGTGAGCGAACGCTGCCCGATGAAGTTCCTTCCCGCATACCGCCCGCACGAACCAATCCTCGCGTGCCCGTCTTCGGACGGGCATTCGAAGATGCGGCGTCACGCGTCGCGCAAACAGTTGGAGATGAGTACGTGAGTTCCCCCGACAACGAACCCGAGGGCAACAGGTCCGATCCGCCTCACCGGGACAACCCGGCAGGGCCGCCGCCGCAGCAGCGACCGGCGCCGCAAGGGGGACCCGCCCAGGGACGACCGTTGCCGCCTCAGCCGCGCCCCCAGGGCCGGCCCGGCCAGCCTCAGCCGCCGCAGTCCGGCGGCCGTCCGCCGTACCCTCCCCAGCCGTTCCCGCAGGGGCGGCCGCAGCAGCCTCCCCAGGGACAGCCGTATCCCCCGCGCCGGGGTCCCGCGCCGTCCAACCCGAACGCCCAGAACCCGAACGCCCTGCCGCCTCGCGGACCGGGCGCAGGTCCGGTGCCGCCGGGAGCGAACCCTCCGCAGCGCACCCAGCAGTTCCCGCCTGCTCCCGGCCACAACACTCCCCAGGGACGTGCGCCGCAGCGCCCGCCGCAGGGTCCCGACGCGGCACGCGGTCCCCAGGGCGGTCCGTCCGACCCCGGTGCGGCCACCCGCCGCGTGGCGTCCCCTGCCGGTCCGCCGTCTCGCTCCCCGCAGGACTCCCGGCCGACGACCGCTGTCGCGGGCGGTCCGCCCGGTACGCCGCCGCCCACCCGTCGCGGCAAGGGCGGCGGCGGTCGTGGTGGTGACGGAAGCGGCGGCGGCAGAAAGATCCCCTGGCGCACCATCCGTCGTGTCGGTTACGGCGTCGTGGCCGCGGGCATCCTCATCCCGTTGCTCGCCTTCATGCTCGCGTACGTGGCACAGGACGTGCCGCGTCCGGGTGAGCTCGTCACCAACCAGGCTGCGACGATCTACAACTCCGACGGGACCGGCGTCATCACCAAGGTGATTCCGCCGGAAGGCAACCGCCACGAGGTCGAACTCGACCAGATCCCGTTGCACGTGCGAAACGCCGTGCTCGCCGCGGAAGATCGCGACTTCTACTCCAACCCGGGCTTCTCGGCGTCCGGTTTCGCGCGGGCCGCGCGCGACAACATCCTCGGCCGCGAGAGCGCCGGTGGTGGTTCGACCATCACACAGCAGTACGTCAAGACCGCTCTGGTCGGCAACGAGCGCAGCCTGACCCGCAAGATGAAGGAACTCGTTCTTTCGGTGAAGATGGCGAATCAGTGGTCGAAGGACGACATCCTCGCCGCCTACCTCAACACCATCTACTACGGCCGCGGCGCGTACGGGATTTCCGCCGCGTCGAACGCGTACTTCGGCAAGCCGGTCAACGAACTGACCGTCGAAGAAGGCGCGGTCCTCGCGTCGTCCATCCAGCTGCCGTCGCTGCTCGACCCCGAGCAGAACCCCGAGGGCGCCAAGTCGCGCTGGACCTACGTGCTCGACGGCATGGTGGCCGCCGGCACCCTCAACTCCGCCGACCGCGCAGGCATGGAGTACCCCGCGTACGTCCCGCTCGCGGAACTCGACAACGGCGACCAGTCCTCCGGTCCCGAGGGCCTGATCAAGAACCAGGTCCTGCGGGAACTGGCATCCGAGGGAATCGACGAGACCCTGCTCAACACCGCGGGACTCGACATCACCACGACGATCGATGCGCAGGCACAGGCCTCGACACTCGACGCCGTGCGGTCCAACCTCGAAGGCGAACCGGAGGAATTGCGCACGGCCGTCGTCTCGGTCGATCCGCGATCCGGTGCGGTGCGTGCCTATTACGGCGGTGAAAGCGGTATCGGTTACGACTTCGCCAGCGCGGGCCTGCAGACGGGTTCGTCGTTCAAGGTGTTCGGTCTCGCCGCGAACCTCGATCAGGGTGTGCCGCTGTCCAAGACCTACGACAGCGGTCCGCTGACAGTCAACGGCATCAAGATCGGCAACGTCGAAGGCCAGTCGTGTGGCGAATGCACCATCGCGGAGGCGCTCAAGCGGTCGCTGAACACGAGTTTCTACCGGATGATGCTCGAGATGGACGACGGCCCGCAGGCGATCGCCGACATGGCACACAAGCTGGGCATCCCCAAGGAGGTTCCGGGTATCGGTGAGACGCTCACCGAGCCGAACGGAGCCGGCCCCAACTACGGAATCGTGCTGGGCCAGTACCAGTCCCGCGTGCTCGACATGGCATCCGCCTACGCGACGCTCGCAGCCTCCGGCCGGTACCACGAGCCGTACTTCGTGCAGAAGGTCGTCACGTCCGAGGGCGAGGTCCTGCTGGACCGCGGCAGCCCGGTCGGCGAGCAGGTCGTCGACGAGGTCGTCGCCGACAACACCACCGCCGCGATGATGCCGATCGCGGCCTACTCCAACGGGCACGCGCTCGCCGGGAGCCGCCCGTCCGCATCCAAGACCGGTACCGCACAGCTCGGCGATACCGGGTCGAACAAGGACGCATGGATGGTCGGTTACACGCCGTCGCTGTCCACCGCCGTGTGGATGGGAACCGAGGAAGGCCTCCCGCTCGAGAACAGCTGGGGCGGGATGATCTACGGCTCGGGTCTGCCGTCGGATATCTGGAAGGACTCGATGGACGGCGCTCTCCAGGGCACCGAGGTCGAATCGTTCCCGAAGCCCGGAGCGATCTCGGGTGTGGCAGGTGTGCCTTCGTGGACGGCGTCGGAAACGGCGAAGCCCACCACGACGGCGCCCGAAACCTCCCGCACCATTCCGACCATCCCGGAGATCCCGGAGATCACCACCCAGAACGTGGAGATCTTCCCGGGCGTCACGATTCCGGTACCGGGAGTCGCGCCGCAGACCACACGCCCGACCGTGCCCTCGCGTCCGGACTCCGGCGTCGAACAGGACGAGGAGGACTCCGGCGGAAACGTCGAGGACAACGCTCCTTCCGAGCAGACGACGCAGAACCGGGTACCGGGACAGAACGGGGCGGGACAGAACGGGCAAGCGGTTCCCGGCGCGCAGGCACAACAGCCCGAACTCGCACCGGCACGGTAAAAAAGTCGCGTGACGGTCGAAGGGGAGCGCAAGAACCGGGAACCGGTGTCACCGGGCCCACTCGCCGAGGACCGCCGATCGGTGGATTGGCGCGACACCCCGGGTCGTACAGACCCGATGGTGTCGCGCCTGACCACGGTGATCGGCGGTCCGGTGGGCCGGCACGCCATGATCGGCCGGACCCGCTTCTTCACCCCCGTGCGCGCGATGCTGCTCCTCGCCGTGGTGTTCCTCGCGTTCGGCTGGTTCACGAAAGCCGCGTGCATCCAGCAAGCGCCGATGGGCCCGGACGGCGCGCCGGGTCTCGACTGGAGCAACAACCGCCAGTACGTGGCGATGTGCTACTCGGACATCGTTCCCCTGTACGGCGCGGAGCGTCTCAGCGAAGGCGCCTTCCCGTACAAGACGTCGTGGGAGGAACCGGGCCCCGACGGGCAGATGCAGACCCGGTACATGGAGTACCCGGTGGTCGCGGGCATGTACCAGTACGCGTCCATGCGCATCGCGAAGGCGTGGGATGCGACGCCGTGGCTCCCCGGTGGTCTCCAGGTCGCGATCTACTTCAACGTCGTCGCGTGGGGCCTGGCGCTGGCGTGGCTGGCGACCGTCTGGGCGACCGCCATGTCTGCGGGGCGACGCGTGTGGGACGCCGCGCTGGTAGCAGCCTCGCCTCTCGTCATCGTGCACGCCTTCACCAACTTCGACGCGCTCACCACCGCGTTCGCCGCCGGCGGGCTGCTCGCCTGGGCGCGGCGCCGGCCCGTCCTCGCCGGTGTGCTGCTCGGCCTCGGGGCCGCGACGAAGTTGTATCCCCTGCTGCTGCTCGGCCCGTTGTTCGTGCTGTGTCTGCGTACCGGGAAGCTCCGGCCGTTCGCGAAAACCGCCGGGGCGACGGCGGCCACGTGGCTGATGGTGAACCTGCCGATCATGCTGCTGTATCCGGCGGGCTGGGCCGAGTTCTTCCGTTTGAACTCCGATCGGGGCGCCGATCCCGATTCGATCTACAACGTGCTGCGCTCGTTCGTCGGCTGGCCGAACTGGGCACCGTCCACCCTCAACCTCGTCTCGCTGGTGCTGTTCGCCGCAGCATGCGCCGGTATCGGACTGGTGGCGCTCACCGCCCCCCGCCGCCCGCGGCTCGCTCAACTGTGCTTTCTGGTCGTTGCCGCGTTCCTGCTCACCAACAAGGTGTGGAGTCCGCAGTACTCGCTCTGGCTCGTCCCTCTTGCGGTACTCGCCATCCCGCATCGCCGTGCGCTCCTGGCCTGGATGACTGTCGACGCGCTGGTGTGGGTACCGCGCATGTACTACTACCTCGGTCCCGCAGAGAAGGGGCTTCCGGAACAGTGGTTCACCGCAACGGTGTTCCTCCGTGATGTCGCCGTGGTGGCGCTGTGCGCCGCGGTGCTGTGGCAGATTCGGCGGCCCGTCAAGGATCCGGTGCGATACGGGTTCATCGACGACCCGGTGGGAGGCGTCCTCGACCAGGCGCCCGACCATCCGCCCTCCTGGCTCCCCGATCGATTGCGGCCGTCCCACCAGCGTGTGGGAAAGCGGAAATCATCCAAATGGACTACGTCACCGGTCGCCTCCGGGTCCTAGGGTCGGAGGGGAAGTGAGGAGGTTCTGTGACGGCGGGCGGACGAGCACCGGTTGTGGGAGCCGGTCGTACATCTTCGAACTTCACGGCGTGCGATCTGGCCTGGTCGGTCGCCGCAGGTGACGCGGCGGCGCTTCCCGTGCTGCTCCGGGAGTTGCACCCGGCCGTGTCGGCGTACAGCAGGGCACGGGCGAAGCACGTGGGCTATTCCTTCTCGGACGCGGATCGGCTCGCCCTCGAGGCGTGCCGTTCGATTCTCACCGCACTGTCCGCGCCGTCCGGTGCCGACCGGCCGTTCCTGCGCCTCGCGTACTCCCTGGCGGCCGAAACTGCCGACACCCGCTTCGCGGTCCGGCGCGACGCGCCCCTCACGCGCCTCCAGCAGGACATTCTGATCCTCCGCACGATCGTCGGCCTCGATCCCGAACAAACAGCGGTAGCCATGGCTCTCACCCCCCGCCGCGTCCGCGTCGAGCAACACGCTGCGCTGTCGTCGCTACGCGCGGCATGACGTATCTCCCGCGCTTCGGACGGGTCAGATACGCAGGGCAGTGAACGGCGCGACCGGAATGTTGCGCACCACGAACCACAGTGCGATCACCGCGAGCGCGAAGTGCGGAGCCCAGCGGAACCTGCTCCAGCGCGGTCCCGCTGCGGTCCCGCGAATCCGGCCGACGGTCCACACCGCGAACGCCGCCAGCAGGCCCGCCACCGCGACGACGCCCAACGCGTTGTAGTGCAGCGCCGCCGGGATATCCAGGTGCACCAGCGAATACAGCATTCGCGACATCCCGCACCCCGGACAGTAGACGCCGAAGATCGTGAAGGTGGGGCACGGTGGGATCACTCCGCCCGGAGTGGTCGGGTCGGCCCAGACGACAGCCGCGCACGCACACGCCGCACCCGCCGCGACGAGTGTCGGGGCGGTCAGGCGCGCGAGCGCGGGTCGCACGGTGTCGCTCATGCCGAGTCCACGGGGGGTCGATCGGACCGCACTTTCGGGCGGTAGGTCCGCCCGAAACTGCGCGGACTGTCCTCGTAGATGTCGATCAACTCCCAGTCGAGTCGTCGACCGCCCGGCACGTCGAAGATGCGGGTGCCGTCGCCGAGAAACACCGGGGCGACGAAAACCTGCAACTCGTCGATCAGATCGTGCTCGAGCGCCTGCCGGGCGATATCCGCGCTGATGATCTGCACGTCCCGATCGCCCGCGATCTCCTGAGCGCGACGAATCGCTTCCACGATGTCGCAGTTCATCGCGACGACGGTCGGATCGTCGGCGAGTTCTTCCGGCCGGTGGGTGAGGATGAATTCGGTTCCCGACCAGGCGCCCCCGTAAGCCTGGGAGGTCACTTCGTCGCGTTCGTCCTGCTGCTCCTTCGCCGCGTCGTAGCCTGCGCGGCCGGAGATGATCACCGCAACATCCCCCGCCATGCGTTCCGTGGTGCCCTCGGCCATCGGTTCGGCCGCGGACAACCAACTCATGTCGTGCCCGGGACCGGCGATGAAGCCGTCGATCGAGCACGTGAATCCCCAAGCCACCTTGCCCATCTCTACTCCTTGCCGGTCGACGGTCCGGAGGTCACCGGTTCGCCCGCGCTTCCAGCCTTGCCCGTGCGACGGGCCATTCGTCGTCCGTCATCGAGAACAGTGCGGTCGTACGCCACGAGCCGTCTCGGCGCCGGCGGTGTTTGCGCAGCAATCCTTCGTGCCGGGCACCGAGGCGCGCGAGCGCCTCGCGCGAGCGATTGTTGAATTCGTCGGTGTGCCACTCCACACGCACCGCACGAAGGTCGTCGAAGGCATGCCGCAACAACAGCAGTTTCGCTTCCGTGTTGACGTGCGTGCGCTGGGCCGACGTCGCCAGCCAGGTATGGCCGATCGTGAGTTTGCGGTGTTCCGGTTCGAGCAGGTAGTACGACGTGGACCCGACGACCGCGCCCGTGTCCTTGTCGATCACCGCGTAGGGCTGCCGATCCGGATCGTCCACCGCGCTGCGGACGAACGATTCCGCGTCCGCGGGAGTGCGGATCACGGCAGCGGACCAGCGGAAGATCTCGTCGGGATCGTCGGCCGCCTCGAGCAGTCGCGGCGCGTGCGCGACTGTGAGCGGATCGAGCCGCACGCGCGCACCCTCGAGAGACGGGTGGTCGGACCAGATGTCGCTCATCGAACGCTTTCCGTGCCGAGGGCTTCCCGACCTCGCTCCGCGGGTGGAGTACCGGGCGGCGGACGCCGCGGTGCGCGCAGGAAGACGAAGAACAGTACGACCAACAGTATCGCGCGTCCCCACACACCGATCGTGGTGAGAACGAGAGGTAGTTCGATGTCGATCGCACCTCCGGTCGCGTAGAACCAGCGGAAGACACCGATACCGATCGCGAGGTCGACGAGGAGGTATGCCGCGACAAGCCGCCACGGAACCTGCAGCAGGACCAGCAGCGGCAACAACCACAGCGTGTACTGGGGTGAGTGGACTTTGTGGAAGAGCATGAAGCCGCACAACATCGCGGCCGCAACCGGCAGCCACGGATACGGGCCCCCACGGAGATACCGCCGGCGGCCGAGCCACAGGGCGAGGAGGAACGACGCGGCGATGAGCAGCGGAGACGCGACGGCGACGACCTCGTTGAATTCCGGTGTCACGCCCGTGCCCTCGTAACCACCCAGCAAAGGCCGCAGACCCCAGAACCAGACCGAGTTGCTCGTCCCGTCGGCGGCGCGGTTCTGCTGGAACGTGAACGACGCACGCCAGCCTTCGTACCCGAGGACGGCGAACGGAAGGTTGATCGCGACAGTCGTCGCCACCGCGGCGCCGGCGACCGCAAGCGCGCCCCGCACGTCACGCACCGTGCCGGCCGCACGACCGCCCGTGAACACGTAGATCATCAGCGGCAGGACGAAGATGCCCGGATAGATCTTCAGGCAGAACCCGACCGCGAGAAGCGCGGCCGCAAGAACGCCGCGCGTGCGCAACGACCAGCGTTCGACGCCGACCACCGCGATCGCCAGGACGGTGATCGCGACGACCGGGAGATCCCAGTTGAGGAACGCGTAGAGCACCAGTGGAGGTGTCGCCGACCACGCCAGCGCTGCCCATCCGGCGAAGCGCGCGAGCAGCCACGCCGTGAGGAGTCCGAACGGCGCGAGGAGCAGTGCGGACCGCAGCAGGAAGTCGGCGTCGGTATGGACGCCGATCGCGCCCAGCCACATCAGCAGACCGCTGAGCACGGGATATTCGACGGTGCTTCCGACGAGATTCCCGGCCGCGTCGATGCTGCCGTCGACGAAGGGGAACCGGTGGAGATTGATGCCACGTCCGAGCCACAACTGCTGGATGTCGGAATAACAGACGTGCGCGTCCTTGATGTCCTCGAAGCGGATCGTGCGACCGAGTTCGTCGAACGGTGCACCCGCGCAGCGGGCTTTGTTGAGGTATCCGAGCCAGAGCGCGATCGCGCAGGTCAGGACGGCGACGAGCGAGATCGTCCTGGGGCTCGTGCGCATGTCCTCACCCTAGGTCAAATCCGCTGCCCGGGACGGAGGTCGATTTCCCTGGTCAGGGATGGCTCATGTACCCTTCTTGGGTTGCTGACGCAACGACCCTCCTGTCACGGATCGTCCGTGACCGTTCACAGTCCATAGGAGGTGATGAGGTCTTATGCGTCATTACGAATTGATGATCATCCTGGACCCCAGCCTGGATGAGCGCACTGTTGCTCCCTCGCTGGATACGTTCCTCAATGTTGTTCGCCAAGAAGGCGGCAAGGTCGACAAGGTCGACGTGTGGGGTAAGCGTCGTCTCGCATTCGAGATCGCGAAGCAGAGCGAAGGCATCTACGCGGTTATCGACATCAGCGCGACGCCCGCCACGGTTGCAGAGCTGGATCGCCAGCTCGGCCTGAACGAGTCGGTGCTTCGCACCAAGGTTCTGCGCCACGGCAAGTGAGCCTGTCGGCGCCTGGCCGTAGGCTCTGGCGCATCAGGTCTCCACACACAGCAGGAGGAACCACATGGCAGGCGATACCGTCATCACCGTGGTCGGCAATCTGACCGCCGATCCCGAACTGCGTTTCACCCCGGCGGGTGCCGCGGTCGCGAACTTCACGGTCGCGTCCACTCCCCGCATCTTCGACCGTCAGTCCAACGAATGGAAAGACGGCGACGCTCTGTTCATGCGCTGCAATATCTGGCGCGAGGCAGCGGAGAACGTAGCCGAAAGCTTGACCCGGGGCTCGCGCGTCATCGTGCAGGGCCGGCTCAAGCAGCGCAGCTACGAAACGCGTGAAGGCGAAAAGCGCACTGTCGTGGAGCTCGAGGTCGACGAGATCGGCCCTTCGCTCCGCTATGCCACCGCCAAGGTCAGCAAGGCCGGTCGTGGTGGCGGCGGCGGAGGCGGCTTCGGTGGTTCTTCCGGCGGATCGGGCGGTGGACGCCCTAGTTCCAACGCGAACGTCGGCGGCGACGACCCGTGGGGCAATGCCCCGCAGGCCGGCTCGTTCGGCGGTTCCGGGGACGACGAGCCCCCGTTCTGATCCGACCTTCGATCGGAACATCCAGAAGTACGGAGAAAGACCATGCCTAAGTCGCCCGCGCGCGAGAAGGTTTTGAAGAAGAAGGTCTGCGCTTTCTGCAAGGAAAAGAACACGCAGATCGATTACAAGGACACAACGCTGCTGCGTAAGTACGTCAGCGATCGCGGAAAGATCCGCGCTCGCCGCGTCACCGGCAACTGCGTGCAGCACCAGCGCGATATCGCTGTTGCTGTCAAGAACTCCCGTGAGGTCGCTTTGCTGCCTTACGTCTCGACGGCTCGCTAGGAAAGGGAGGGAACACGATGAAGCTCATCCTCACCGCTGACGTGGACAACCTCGGTGCGCCTGGCGACACCGTTGAGGTCAAGGACGGCTACGGCCGCAACTACCTGCTGCCCCGCGGCCTGGCGATCGTCGCCACCCGTGGCGCCGAGAAGCAGGTCGAGGGCATCCGCCGTGCACAGGAAGCGCGCGCTGTGCGCGGCCTGGAGCACGCCAAGGAGCTCAAGACCGCTATCGAGGGTCTCGAGAGCGTCTCGCTCAACGTCAAGACCGCCGGTGACTCGGGCAAGCTGTTCGGCTCGGTTACCGCGGCCGACGTTGCCGGTGCCATCAAGGCTGCCGGTGGCCCGGTTGTCGACAAGCGCCTCGTCGAGCTGCCCAAGGCTCACATCAAGGCGACCGGCAAGCACCAGGTCGTCGTGAAGCTGCACCCGGACGTCGTCGCGAAGTTCACGCTGGACGTCGTGAGCGCCTGATTTCCGGTTCGAGGAGCCCCGCGCGATGGTTGCGCGGGGCTCCTCGGCATCTGTGCACAACCTGTGGATGGCGGGTGTGGGTAAACGCACCGGTGTGACTCGGGTCATATCGTTTCGGGAACGAACAGATGAACACGCCCGGGCGGCATTGTTATCGCGACACGCCGAAAATTCCTTCTTCCACAGGGCTGAACAGCCATTTTCCCTAGTTAACCTGCATCGTTATCAAATGTGAGATGCGTTCTCCCCAGGTTATCCACATCAGGTGCACAACCCTGTCCACCTGATTCCACAATCTATCCCCAACTGTGTGCACAACCCGATTTGGTCGCCCTCGAAATCGTCCCTAACGTCGAGCGCGCAACTCTCCCTCGTGGGGAGCTGCAACCCACTGCGGTGTCGGTGGGGACGAGTAGAACGTGGAGTGTTTCCCGGTGGCGCCCACCGGGAGTCGGTACGGGTCAACGGCCGGCGAACCACCGGGCGACGGTATTTGGACGGAAGGCGGCATCACGTTGGCTGTTGTGGACGATCGTGGCCATTCCGACTATCCGGGGCCCCCTGACGAAGACTCAGGTGGTGACTTCGGTCGCCAGCCCCCGCAGGACATGGTTGCCGAGCAGTCCGTCATCGGCGGCATGCTGCTGAGCAAGGACGCCATTGCCGACGTTCTCGAAGTGCTGCGCCCCGGCGATTTCTATCGCCCCGCTCACCAAGCCATCTACGACTCGATCCTCGACCTCTACAGCCGCGGTGAGCCCGCCGACCCCGTCACCGTGTCGGCCGAACTCGACCGCCGAGGCGAGCTCAAGCGCATCGGCGGCCCCGCGTACCTCGTCACCCTGACCCAGACGGTGCCTACTGCCGCGAACGCCGGCTTCTACGCCGAGATCGTTGCGGAGAAGGCCATCCTGCGACGGCTCGTCGAAGCGGGCACGCGCATCGTCCAATACGGATATGCCGGCTCGGACGGTCAGGACGTCGCAGAAGTCGTCGACCGTGCGCAGGCCGAGATCTTCGATGTGTCCGAGCGGCGCACCACCGAAGACTTCGTGGCCCTCGAAGAACTGCTGCAGCCGACGATGGACGAGATCGACTCCATCGCCAGCCGCGGCGGCATCTCGGTCGGCGTGCCTACGGGGTTCGCCGAACTCGACGAACTCACCAACGGACTGCATCCGGGACAGATGATCATCGTCGCCGCCCGTCCCGGCGTCGGCAAGGCTCTCGCCCTCGACACCCCGCTCCCCACACCCACCGGATGGACCACCATGGGTGAGGTCCGCGTCGGCGACGAACTGCTCGCTCCCGACGGAAAGCCCACCCGCGTGCTCGCGGCCACCGAGATCATGCGCGACCGGCCCTGTTTCGATGTCGTGTTCTCCGACGGCACGGTGCTCGTCGCCGACGAACAGCACCAGTGGCGCACCGCCGACGGGGTGGTGCGCACCACCGGCGAACTCGCCGCCACCGTCGACGCCGGTCACGCGGTCCCCCACACCGATCCCTTGGCCCTCCCCGCGGCAGACCTACCGGTCGCACCGTTCACCCTCGGTGCGTGGCTCGGCGGGCCGCCCTCCGACGCAGAGGTACACATGCGGGTGGAAGGTGAAGGCGGGTTCACCGAAGAATTGATGTCGCTCGGGGCGCACATTCCCGTCGAATACCAGCGCGGCTCGATCGTGCAGCGCCGCGACCTGCTCGCCGGTCTTCTCGACGCCGGCGGTCGCATCGACGACGACGGCACCATCCGCTTCTCCACCGGGCGCGAGCGCCTCGCCCACGACCTCGCCGAACTCGTTGCGGGCTTGGGCTACGCGTGCACCGTCGACGACGGAGTGGTGTCGTTCACCGCCGACGACGACGTCTTCGTCCTTCCGAGCAAGGCAGTGCGCCACAAGGAATGCCGCACCGCCGTGGCTCGCGAACGGCACATCGTGGCCGTTCGCCCGGTCGCGTCGGTGCCCGTCCGCTGCGTGGAGGTCGACGGTGACCACATGTACCTCGCGGGTCGTGCGATGGTGCCCACGCACAATTCGACTCTCGGCATGGACTTCATGCGGTCGTGCTCGATCAAGCACGGTATGGCGTCCGTCATCTTCTCCCTGGAGATGGGAAAGACGGAGATCGTCATGCGCTTGCTCTCCGCGGAGGCGAAGATCAAGCTCGGCGACATGCGTTCGGGTCGCATGACCGACGACGACTGGACCCGCCTCGCCCGGCGCATGAGCGAGATCAGCGAAGCCCCCCTCTACATCGACGATTCACCGAACCTGACGATGATGGAGATCCGCGCGAAAGCACGGCGGCTCAAGCAGAAACACGACATCCGTCTCATCGTCGTCGACTACCTGCAGCTGATGACCTCCGGTAAGAAAGTCGAGTCGCGGCAGCAGGAAGTCTCCGAGTTCTCGCGTAGCCTCAAGCTTCTCGCGAAGGAACTCGAAGTCCCTGTCATCGCGATCTGTCAGCTCAACCGTGGTCCCGAACAGCGCACCGACAAGAAGCCGATGGTCTCCGACCTCCGCGAGTCGGGATCGCTCGAGCAGGACGCCGACATGGTGATCCTGTTGCACCGCCCCGACGCATTCGAGCGCGACGACCCGCGCGGTGGTGAAGCCGACCTGATCGTCGGTAAGCACCGTAACGGTCCGACGGCGACGATCACCGTGGCTCACCAGCTGCACCTGTCGCGGTTCGTGGATATGGCGCGCGGCTGATTTCGCTGTTGAGATACGGCGAAGACTGACAACTCGATTTCCCTGGATTGACAACGCTTCGCCGGACCAAGCACCTTCACCGGTCCCAGATGCCGCTTCTGCAGACTCATCCCGTCACGAAATTGAGACTGGTCCAGTCGTTCCTGTCACTGCCCATTGTCCGTCTGCGTGATCGAGGACGTAGGTGAGGCCCAGTCCGCAGTCGATGCCGCACCACAGTCCGGCACCGACGTGGACCGTTCCGTCGTCCTGTCGCTCGACGGGCGCCAGTCCGACAATGACGCCGTCGTTGTCGACCCCGGTCAGGCCCAGTCGTGCGGACCTGGCCCGAAGCTGAGGTTCTGCGACGAACTCGACGGGTGGCAGATCGACGGCCTGGGCTGTGATTTCGTTTTTCAGATCGGCATCGAACTGCAGTCCGTCAGCGACGATCAACATTTCCGAGCTGCGTGATGCGGGACCGTCGACGAGGTAGACATACCCGACCGGGGTCGGTGCTTTCGCGAACGGATTGTCCACGAGGATCAAGTGGTGCAGGGCGGCAGAGTAGATCTGTGACTGTTCGCTTGGTGCAGGTGGGCTGGTGGTCGGGTCGAGTTGACCCGGGCCGGCTCCGGTGTCCGTGCTCGAGCAGCCGGCCAGGGCAACAGCAAGGACCAGTGCGGTGGCCACCGCACGAATTCCCATGATGCCGGACAGCATCGACAGCGGAGAGGTAACAGTGGGCATTCGCGGAGCACCTCCCTGGCTTTCGTGGGTGCGACCGGTTGTAAAGCTCAGCTGAAGAGTGCACCGACAGTGACGAGCATCGTCACCAACTCTGTCATCTGTCAATCCGTCAGTGCAGGCGGGAGCGGCGCTACGGTTTCATTGATTCGAGCTGTCGGCGATCACCTGGTACACCGTCGGGCCACTGTTCAGCCCGTCGATCGCGGTGCTTCGTGACACCGGGAACCGCGCGCTCACCAGGGAATGGTGCCGGCGTCGTCGAAGAATCCGCCGCGGGGTCCGTCGTCGGGGAGGGTGGCGAGTGCGACGGCGATGGCGGCCCCTTGCTCTGGAGATCGGGCCGAGTTGTGGCCGGTGAAGTCGGTGGCGACGTAGCCGGGACAGCACGCGTTGACGAGGATGTTCGTGTTCGACAGTGCTCGGGCGTACTGGGCGGTCATGCTGTTGAGCATGGTTTTCGACGGCGCATAAGCGGCCATCTGAGGTCCCGTTTGCAGCGCGAGGGACCCCATGTTGCTGGACACGTTGACGATGCGCGGTGAGTCGGATTGCCGCAGCAGTGGGAGAACAGCATTGGTGATCCGGATGACGCCGAACACATTGGTGTCCAGGACCTGCTGCAGGACATCGAGGTCCATCGTTGTCGGGTCCTGCGCGCCGTCATCGGTTCGGCCTCCGACGCCGGCGTTGTTGATCAGCACATCGAGCCTGCCTGCCTCGCGCGCGACGGTGGCCGCCGCTGCCGCCACGCTGTCGTCCGACGTCACGTCGAGAGCGACGCCGAAGACGTCGATTCCCTCGCTGCGGAGGCGAGCCACGGCCTCGGTGCGGCGGGCGTCGTCACGGGCCCCGAGTGCGACGCGGAACCCTCGTCCGCCGAGTCCGCAAGCGATCGCATAGCCGATTCCCTTGTTCGCGCCGGTGACCAGCGCTGTCTTGGTGGTGTTCACTCTTCGATCTTCGCCGCGTGGACTCGCGGCGTCCAAGACCGATCACCTCTTCTGTGATACCCGGTGAGTATCGAGGTAGCGTGGTGGATGTGTCCGATCTGGAGACGCGTGACTTCCGCTATTTCCTCGCCGTTGCCGACGAGTTGCACTTCGGTAGGGCGGCAGACCTGCTCGGCATCACGCAACCGCCGCTGTCCCGTGCGATCCAGCAGCTCGAGTCGAGGCTCGGCGTGAAGTTGTTCGAGCGCAACCGTCGTGGCGTCGAGCTCACCGACGCCGGACGGGTCCTGGTGAGCGAGGCGCACACGGTGATCGACGCGGTTGAGGCTGCGGCTCATCGGACCCGGCGAGCCGGAAGCCCTCGGGGACCACTGGTGCTTGCAACGAAAGCCGGTGCGTCCCTCGAGGTACTGCAACGGTTGCTCGGGGAGGCCGCCCAGCGCAGTGACGTTCCGGATGTCGAGGTACTGCTGTGTGAGGTCGCGGAGCAGGCGGCGCTGCTGCGCGGGGGCCGGGCCGATGTGGCGATCATGCACCGGCCGGTCGATGATCTCGACGGCTTCGACACCGAAGAACTGCTTGTCGAGGGGCAGGTGGCCATTGTTCCCGCGGGTCACTTTCTCGCGGCGCGGACGCACGTCACGCTTGCCGAGATTCGAGACATCCCCGGTCTGCCGTTGGCCCGGTGGCCGAAACTTGATGGCAGCTACCCGGATGGTCCTGGTCCGGAGGTGCGTACTCAATCGGCCATCGCCCAACTCGTGGCATTGGGCAAGGCACTCCTGGTGATTCCCGCCTCCAGTCGTGCGTGGCAGTGGCCGCAGCATGTGGCGATCCCTGTCACCGACGCAGTCTCGATCACCACGGTGCTGGCGTGGCCGGCAGGGAGTCGTTCCGCGGGGATCGGGGCGTTTGCGCGATTGGCGGCCGAGGTCGGTAGGTCAGAGGAACGACCGTAGCCTGGCTGCATTTCCTTCGTCAGGCCCGAAAGCGTCGAATGACCGCTGTTGCCGTGAGTTCTGCACGCCGGGCAGTGTCGCCGACGCGGGTACACGATCAGCTGAAATGCTCCTTGTAGATCTGCCCGTGAACGGCAACGGTCCGGTCGACCATCCGCGACACCGTGAAGTCGGCCGCTGCCGAGAGATATGCATACGCGGTCGGGCGGTCCAAACCCTGATGGTGTTCGAGGAAATCCAGAGCGTTGACCACAGCCCGGCGCATCGCAACATCGAGGTCACTGCCCTGACCGTCGATCGTCGGGATCGGACAGCCCGATGGGGATCCAAGACTCGGCAGTTTCCGCGAACGGACAGCGGTAGGCGACGCTCGGTGCGTCTCCCGATCCGTGTTTGCAGACGGTCAATCGGAAGATCGCGCGCAGTGAACCTTCCATCGCCGATCGGGACAGACACGCTCCGGCACGCCGTACGCACAGAGGTTCAGGGGAGCCTGCCGTCGAAGATCGGCCGCATGAAGGTGCGCTCGTAGCGGAGCACACAGCCGCTCCGGTCCCGGATCGCGTTGGCCGCGCGAAACTCGTCGTCGGAATCGAACAACGCGCGGTACCGCTCGTACGCGGCGAGGGACTCGAACGAGAAGAGAGCCAGCGCACGGTCGCTGGCACCCTCACCGGGAAGGAAGTATCCGTGGTGGGTACCGCCGTGTTTGTCGACGAGCGCGATCCATGCGCGAGCGAACCTCTCGAAGTCGTCGATTTTCACCGGGTCGATCGTGTACTCCACAACGCACGTGATCATGACGCGAGGGTAATGCCGCAGGGGTGTACTCGGGCGGACGAATCACAATCCGGTCAGCGACTTCCACATAGGCGCACCGGCCCGTCACCACGCAGATGCTCTCCGGCCGTACCGGGCGACGTAGTGCCACACTTTCTTCAGATCCTGTGGGTCGACGTTCCCCACCCGAGCTGGTCCGAGTGAATACGGTGTGATCCACCCGTGCCGGGCGACCGAGCGAGCCACCTGGACCACCGCGTTCCCTCGGTACTCCGGATGAGCCTCGGCTTGTTCTATCGCAAGTCTGTAACCGTCGTGCCACAGAACAGCACAGGGCATCGTCCTTGCGACCTCATCGAACCGAGTGCCTCGGTAGCTCGGGTCCAGAACGAGTGCCTCGACATCACATTCGATGTTGATGGGCCCGTGCACATGGGCCTCGATGTAGTGGTCGAGCGGGTCGTCGAACTCGGCAACCGCCGCGGCCTGCAGCAGATGACTCGATGTCTCCGCGGTCCCGAACAACTGTGGTTCGTGCACGCTGTCGGGAAAGCAGAACGTGGTGCGCTCGAGAGTGTGTTCAGCCAGCACGAAGTATGACGACCCGAACCGTGGCGAACCACCGTAACCATCGCAATGACGGTTGAGGGAGCCGTACTTGGGACGATCCGACGCCGGGCGGGAGTCGTAGACACCACCGAACATCCGGCTTTCCCACCGCCACCGATCACCGCCTTCGAATGCCGTGAGTCCACCATTGCCCGTATTCGTCTCGAACTGCGAGAGATAGGCGCCACGACGGGCAATTGCGGACAGCGTCGACAGCCCACGGTACGGAGCATCCGGATGAAAATGCATCGTCACTCGCATCGACCCGTCGATGCTCTCCCCCGCAGCCGACGCACGTACGTGGGCAACTGCGGCCTCGGCCGAATCCACCGATCCCTCCATCCCCCACTCTCCCGCCGTGCGACGCTACAACTCCAACGACGCCGTTGCACAGTGCATTCTGACTCGAGCTGCCGCCCGTACTCCGATTGAAGACGATTGCGCTGCACGCCACTCCGGGAGCAGCCGTCGATCCGACACGAATGTCGAGGGCCGGCACGATCTCGCGCACGGTGCGCGACCCGACGACAATCAGAGGATCGTCTCGACCGCGCGTTGCAGGGTGTGTGCGCTGGCTTCGAGTGCGGCACGTTCCTGTTCCGTCATCGGGGGCTGATGCATCTGGCTTACTCCGGCGCGGCCGAGCACCGAAAGCAACGACATCGTGACTCGGTACTCCGGGTGGTATCCGGCGACGGTGAAGACGGCCTGCTCGTCGCGCAGAACCGCTTCGGCCAGTCGTGCGCTCACCGCGCCGATACCGTACTGGCTCGCGCCGATCCCTTCGATGATGTTGATGTTGGCATAGCGGATTTCTGCCTCCACCCGGTCGCGGATCTGCTGACCCTGCTCGGCCAGCAGGTCGAGTACCGGCACGCCCGCAGCGGTGGCCGACGACCAGAGCAGCACCTCGCTGGTGCCGTGTTCGCCGATCACGAAAGCCTGGATATCGCTGGGACTGACTCCGAGATGATCGCCGAGGTGGACCCGGAAGCGCAGACTGTCGAGCACGGTGCCGGTGGAGAACACCCGGTCGTGCCCGGCCAGCACACGGGTCAGGTCCGCCAAGGGGTCCGGCGGGTCGGTGACCACCATGATCGTGGCGTCCGGTGCTGCCGCGACGAGTCCGGGGATCAACTCCCGATATACCCCGGCATTGTGTTCGAGCAACCGCAGTCGGCCCGCCGGGTCGCTCCGGTCGGTCGCGCCGCCTGCGGCTTCGTTCTCGCCCGCTGTGACGATCAGCAGATCCGCGCCGTCGAGGTCGTCTCGCTCCCCGGCGCGCACGTCCACCGGCGGAACCAGCGGCGTTCCGTAGCGCATGTCGAGCGCCACTGCCTGTGCCCGCTTCACGTTCTTGTCCACCAGCACGATTTCCCTGGCGGTCCCCCTGCCCAGCAGTGCAAGGGTGGTAGCCGATCCGACCGCGCCGACCCCCACCACGCCGATCTTCACGGCCGCCGCCGAGGACGAGGAGGATGGATCGGAACCGATGTGCAGCAGTGTGTTTCGCGAAGCCCGGGGATACTTGTCACGTTGTGGATCCTTGCCGTAGGTCTGCGCCTTCAGCGTGTGCGGAGGTGGTCCGCTTGCTCGGCATTCCGTCGAGTCCAGTACACACCGTGGTCACGGCTTCCGCAGTGAATCCCGCACGACCAGATCGACGTCGACGCCGGTCTTCCGGCGTGCCGGCACCCTGCGCGTGCATCCCGACAGCTGGCCGGTATACGAAAGGAAGCGAATGCGCTTGTAACAACGCCGCGTTCGGCCCCGATTCGTTCGGTGAAGGCTGTCACTACCACGTCAGGAGCGGAACATGGGATCGGTCGAGATCATCACGTGGCTTCAGGAGGGTGCGAGCCAGGGAGACCCCATCCGGGGGCCGCTCTACGTCATCACCTTTATCGCACTGGGCCTGTACAGCGTCCTCTTCGAGGGTGCCATCATCTGAGCCCGGCACTGTTCACCGTGTCAGGTGCAGCAGTTCGGGTCCAGTACGATGCGCAGCGCTTCGAGTGCGTCCGTTCGTACACGGTGGTAGACGTTCATTCCGTTGCGGGTGGATTCCACCATTCCGGCTTTCCGCAGCTGCCCGAGATGGTGACTGACGGTGGATTCCGCCAGGTCGACGGCCGTGGCGAGGTCGCATGTGCACACTTCGCCGGCGGGGTCGGTGAGCAGGATCGACATCAGCTGGATGCGGGTCGGATCCGCCAGCGCTTTGAGGCGGAGCGCCACTTCGAGTGCAGCGTCGCCGCTCATCGGGGCAGCGGACACCGGTTCGCAGCAAATCGGTGTGGTGATGTCGACGACGGGCAGTGCCTTGGGCATGGGAACTATTCTGCCGACCTCCTTGACATATGTCAAAAAGGTGGACCACACTGGAAGCCGCTAATTCGATGTATGTCTCACACGTGGAGGTTCCCATGTCCCGCGCTCAGCTCGCACTCAACGTCGACGACCTGTCCGAGGCCGTTGCTTTCTACTCGAAGTTGTTCGGTGCCGAGCCGAACAAGCTCCGACCCGGGTATGCGAACTTCGCCCTGTCGGAACCGCCGCTCAAGTTGGTGCTCCTCGAGAATCCCGGCAAGGGCGGTTCGCTCAATCACCTGGGCGTCGAGGTCGAATCCAGCGAGAAGGTGCACGAGGAGATCGCCCGGCTCACCGATGCCGGACTGTTCACCGAAGAGGAGATCGGCACCACGTGCTGCTTCGCGACGCAGGACAAGGTGTGGGCCACCGCTCCGGACGGAGAGAAGTGGGAGGTCTACACCGTTCTCGCGGACAGCGAGACCTTCGGCACGAGCCCCACGTTGCTCGCGGACGAAAACTCCGGTGGGGCGGCGTGTTGCGGGTCGGCAGCCTCGTCTGCCGCAACCGAGCCCGACGGCGACAACCGCACGGCTGCGGAGCAATCGACTTCGTGCTGCTGACACCTCAACCCCCGTCGTCCTCCCGGGTGGATATCCGGGAGGACGGGGGGCTCGGTGAACTGCCGATTTCCGTCGCCGCTCAGGATGCGGTGGACGTGGACGCTCGGGCGAACCGCTTTCGCAGCGCGAGCGAGACGTACACGAGCGCAACGAGTACAGGCACCTCGATCAACGGGCCTACCACTCCGGCCAGTGCCTGTCCAGAGGTGACGCCGAACGTCGCAATCGCCACCGCAATCGCCAGCTCGAAGTTGTTGCCGGCAGCGGTGAATGCGAGCGTCGTGGTGCGCTCGTACCCGAGGCCCACGGCGGCACCGAACAGGTAGCCACCGCCCCACATGAGAGCGAAGTACGCCAGCAACGGCAACGCGATCCGCGCGACATCCCAGGGCTGCGACGTGATCCGGTCGCCTTGGAGCGCAAACAGAATGACGATCGTGAACAGCAGACCGTACAGCGCCCACGGGCCGATCTTCGGAATGAACCGGGTCTCGTACCATTCCCGGCCCTTGGCCTTCTCGCCGAAGTGCCGCGTCAGGAAACCGGCGACCAGGGGGATGCCGAGGAAGATCAATACCGATCCGGCAATCTGCCACGGCGACACATCGAGCGTGGTCTGCTCGAGCCCGAGCCAGCCGGGCAGCACCGAGAGGTAGAACCAGCCGAGCACGGCGAACATGACGACCTGGAAGACGGAATTGATCGCGACCAGCACGGCAGCAGCCTCGCGATCACCACACGCGAGGTCGTTCCAGATGATCACCATCGCGATGCACCGCGCCAGTCCGACGATGATCAAGCCCGTGCGGTACTCCGGCAGGTCCGGGAGCAGCAACCACGCAAGCGCGAACATCAGGGCGGGGCCGAGCACCCAGTTGAGCACCAGCGACGAGATCAGCAAGGTGCGGTCGCCGGTGACCGTGTCGAGGCGGTCGTAGCGGACCTTCGCCAGCACCGGATACATCATGATCAGCAGACCCAGTGCGATCGGCAAGGAGATGCCATCGATCTCGATGACGCTCAATGCGTCCCCGAGTCCGGGGATCATGCGGCCCAGCAGGAGACCGGCGACCATGGCGACGCCGATCCATACGGGCAGGAACCGGTCGAGTGTGGACATCTTGCCGACGACCGGCGGACGTCCGGTGGTGGCGGTCACGAGAGAGTCTCCTGGAGTGGGTCGCTCGGCGAGCAGGACGAGGCGGGCAGCACTCCGGATTCGATTGCCAGCACCGCAGACAGTTCTTCGAGAGCGGCGGGTACCACTCGGTAGTACACCCAGGTGCCGCGACGCTCACAGTCCAGCAACCCGGCTTCGCGCAGCACCTTGAGGTGGTGGGAGATAGTGGGCTGCGCCAGATCGAATGCGGGACTGATGTCGCACACGCATGCCTCGCCACCCTCGTGGCTCGCGACCATGCTGAGCATTCGCAAGCGCACCGGATCCCCGAGCGCTCTGAACACCCGGCCCAGGTCGGCGGCTCGCTCGGAGGACAACGGCTCACGCCCGATCGGTGGGCAGCAAGGCGCGACCACGCTCGACAACTGATTCGACATACGTCTATATTGACGTTCATCGATACAACGCGTCAAATGGGCCTCGCCGGAAAGGACCTTCCATCTTGTCCACTGCTTCGGTGCTGTTCGTGTGTGTCAAGAACGGCGGAAAGTCCCAGATGGCCGCAGCGCTCATGCGCAAGTCCGCCGGCGACCGCGTGGCCGTCCATTCGGCCGGCACAGCGCCCGGATCGTCCCTCAACGCCTTGTCGGTGCAGGTACTCGACGAGGTCGGCGCACCGACCGACGGCGAGTATCCCAAGCCGATCGATCCGCATCTCCTGAGCGAGGTGGACCTGGTCGTCACCCTGGGCAGTGAAGCCCGCGTCGACGCGCCCGCCACCGTCGTCGTGGAGAACTGGAACACCGACGAACCGTCGGAGCGCGGTATCGACGGGATCGAGCGCATGCGTCTGGTCCGCGACGACATCGCCGCGCGCGTCGACGAACTCACCGCCCGGTTGCTCACGGCCGCGGACGGACGATAACCCGACTCGTTCCCGTGGGCCACCCAGGGCGAGCGTGAGTGAAATCTCGGTCTCGCCGTCGCCCGCGGGCGTTAGGGTTCGACCGTGCGCAGGAGATTCGGAACACCGCCGCCTCGTCGTGCGCTCGGGGTGACCATGTCGGTGTTCGACACGACTGCACAAGAATTGGGCTTCGCTCTCGACGCCGCACAACAGCGTGCGGCCGAGGTCCTCGCGGACTCCGACCGGAACGTGTATCTCTGGGGTCCCGTGGGCAGGGGCAAGAGTTGGCTGATGGCCACCTATTTCGCCGCAGTACCGACCGACCGGAAGAAGCGCATCCACTTCCACGAGTTCTTCCGCGATCTGCACCTCGCCATCCGGCGACACCGCAGCAACCTTTCGGCCGCCTTGGACGAACTGCTGCACGACGTGGACCTACTGTGCTTCGACGAATTCCACGTTCACGACCCGGCTGACGGAAAGTTCATCGCCCGGTTGATGCCCGCGCTTCTCGACCGGCGCGTCCGGGTAGTTCTGACCTCGAATTACCCGCCCAGGTCCTTGCTTCCCAACCCGCTGTTCCACGACGACTTCCTCCCCACGATCGAATTGATCGAGAGTTCCCTGGCGGTCGTCGAGATCGACGGTGCTCTCGACTACCGCACCACATCCCGGCACGAGGCAGGGTTCGCCGCCGGATGGTGGGTCTCGCCGGGAACGGCCGAACAACGTGCTCGTCTCGGGCTCCGCTCACCACACCCCGACGAGCGGAGAATCCTCACCCCGGCGGGCCACCCTGTGCATGTCCGCCGGGCCACGGGACATTCTCTCTGGTTCGATTTCGGCGAACTCTGTGGAACCACCACCGCCCCGGTCGACTATCTCGCGCTCGCGGCGAACCACTCCGATTGGGTGATCGACGGTGTGCCGGATCTTCGCACCGTCGGGAGGGAACCTGCCCAGCGTTTCGCCAACGTCGTCGACGTGCTCTATGACCGAGACGTGACTCCGATTTTCCTCGCGGACACGTCGGTGGACAGCCTCGTCGGCGGTGCTCGGCTTCCCGTCGATATCGCACGGATCGTGAGCAGGCTAGGACAACTCGGAACTGCGGCACTCTAATCGTAAGCACGTTCGGGCCGACTTTCCGGATCGGGAGACGCCCGACCTCGTGTCGTTTACCGTCGAGCGATGAACGCCGACACCAAGCGGTCCGCAGCCGTCCGGGTCCGAGACGCATTCGAAAAGATCCTGGGTATCCCAGTGCCCGTGCGGGTTCGATGCTGGGACGGTTCCGTCAGTGGGCCGGACTCGCCCGCGACGGTGGTGTTCCGCAACCGCCGCGCGATCCGCAGAGTGTTGTGGTCGCCGGGCGAACTGGGACTGGTGCGCGCGTATATCGCCGGTGACCTCGAGATCGACGGCGACGTGTACGCGCTGTTGTCACTGCCCGGTCTCGTGAACCGGGTCGGGGCGTTCGATGTCCGAGACGCCCGCCGGGCACTCGGCGGTGTCTGGGAGTTGGCCCGTCTCGGCGGCGTCGGGTTGCGGCCGCGACCGCCCGCGGTCGAGGTACCTCGCCGGCGCGGCATCAAGCACAGTCGCGCCCGCGACGCGTCGTCGGTGTCGCATCACTACGACGTCGGCAACGAGTTCTACAGAATCTTCCTCGGTCCGAGCATGGTGTATTCGTGTGCGTACTGGGACGAGACGGCCGACGGTCTCGACGACGCGCAGCACGCCAAACTCGATCTGGTGTGCCGCAAACTCGGTTTACGGCCGGGGATGCGACTGCTCGACGTCGGCTGCGGGTGGGGGTCGATGGCGATCCACGCCGCGCGGCACTACGGCGTCGACGTCGTCGGAGTGACGCTGAGCCGCGAACAGGCGGCGTGGGCACGGAAAGCCGCAGCGGAGGCGGGCCTGTCGGATCGGCTCGAGTTCCGTGTCCAGGATTACCGCGATGTCGACGACGGACCGTTCGACGCGATCTCGAGCATCGGGATGTCGGAGCACGTCGGTGATGCCGCACTGCCCACCTACGCCGCCACCCTGCACGGTCTGTTGCGGCCAGAGGGCCGGTTGCTGAACCACGCCATCGCCGCGGTCCGCACACGAGATCCCGAAGGTAACGACAAGCCCGGCCTGATCCAGAACTACATCTTTCCCGATGGGGAGATCCTGCCGCTGAGCCGCACCTTGGATGCGTTCGAACAGGTCGGTCTCGAGGTGCGCGACAGCGAGGCATTGCGCGAGCACTATGCGCTCACGCTCCGGGAATGGGTGCGCCACCTGCAGGAATCGTGGGACGATGCTGTCGCCTCCGTCGGTGCCGAACGAGCGCGCACATGGCTGCTGTATCTCGTGGCCAGCGCTCTCGGATTCGAGGAACCCGGCAGGCTCACCATCCACCAGGTGCTCGCCGTGCGTCCCGCAGACGACGGAGCGAGCGGTGTGCCCCGGACGCGATCACAGTGGCTCGCCCCCGCGTCGACGACGCGTGAGCCGGACGCTGCCGAAGCCCCCTGACCGCGTCCGGGACGGTTCGAAGAGGTCACGACGGCGGAAACCCTCCGGTGGCTACCGGTCCCCAGCGCTCGATGCGGATGCGGATCAGCGACTTGTTCTGGCGGGCCATGGCCTCGCGGTATTCGTTCCAGTCCGGGTGTTCCCCCGCGATGCCCCGGTAGTACTCGACCAGTCCGTCCAGTGCGTCGGGCATGTCCAGGACTTCGGCATGTCCATCGACCTGCACATACGGTCCGTCCCAGTCGTCCGACAGCACACACACCGACACGCGGGGGTCCCGCCGGACATTGTGGGACTTGGCTCGTTGCGGATAGGTGGAGACGACGATGTTCCCCTCGGCATCGAGGCCGCAGGTGACGGGCGACATCTGGGGACTCCCGTCCGCACGGAACGTCGTGAGGACCCCTCGGTGGCGTGGACGGAGAAACTCGAGAAGTTCGTCGCGCTCGACCTTGTCGGCAGTGGCTGTGCGAGGCATGTCGGACCTTTCGCTCGGGGGCGTCGTCGTCCCACCGTGGATTCTGCGCCGGAAAGTATTGATAGGCAAGCGCTGACTTGCCTATAGTGGGGAGGTGGTCACCGTCTATCGTGCGCTCGACGACGAGACGAGGCGCATCATTCTCGACGAATTGGCGGCGAGCGACGGCAAGACACTGTTCGAAATCTGTTCCCGTCTCACGATGGAGCACGGGCTCGGCCTTACACGCCAGGCGATTTCGCAGCACCTCGGCGTTCTGGAGTCGGCCGGGCTGGTCGTCACCGAGCGACGGGGCAGGTCCAAGTTCCACTACTTCAATTCGGAGCCACTCACCGAGATCACCAGGCGATGGCCCATCGGCGAAGGAAGAGAACCATGAGACTCGACATGACGAGCGTGTACGTCGACGACCAGCAGGCAGCCCTCGAGTTCTATACCGAAGTGCTGGGATTCACGAAACGCCACGAGATTCCTCTCGGTGACGACTGGTGGCTCACCGTCGTCTCTCCCGATGCTCCGGACGGTCCCGAACTGCTGCTCGAGCCGTCGCATCACCCCGCCGTGAAGCCCTACCGGGATGCACTGGTGGAGGACGGAATTCCCTTGGCGCAGTTCACTGTCGACGATGTCGACGCCGAGTTTGCGAGGCTGACCGCACAAGGCGTGGTCTTCACGCAGCCGCCGACCGATATCGGCACGGTAGTCGTCGCGGTCTTCGACGACACCTGCGGCAATCTCATCCAGATCGTCGCGCCGAAGCCGGATCCGGTGGGTGAAGCACCTCTTTCGCAGTGATCACAGCACCCCGAGTCGCACGGTCACCGGCCAGGTGATCCGCCGTCTCCGGGTCGGCTCACCCCAGAGGCTGCGCAGGTCCGCCGCGAAGGAGTGGAGCATCGGCGTCTGCTGGGCGGCTTCGACGGCACGTACGGCAGACCACGTCGAGATATAGCCGAGTGTGTCGTCCACGGTCCACTCTTGGTGGATCTCCATCGGCGGTGCCGGGACCTCCGTGAACGGAAATTCGATATCGGCGTATCCGTTGTCGACGAGTCGCCGTTCCGGAGGCCGGTACGGTCCGATCTCGAACCGGTAGAAGTCCTGGAATCGCGCGTCGAGGTCCGGCCCGAACTGCATCACGCCGTAACTGACGAGCGCGAGCACCGCCTGATCGGCCGCGATCCGGCGCACCTCGGAATAGAACGCACGCCGATCGAACCAGTGTGCCGCCTGCGCTGCCGAGATCAACGCGGTGCTCCGGTCGAGGATCGGCATGTTCTCGGCGGCAGCGACGACATACCGAACCCCTTCGGCCGCACGAGCATTGCGAAGTTGATCGACGCTGGGGTCCGACCCGATTACGGTATCGAAGTACGGGACGAGTTGTGTTGTCAGCTGGCCGTTTCCGCAACCGGCATCGACCGCGAGCCCATACGACGGAGCAAGGGACGCCAAGAACCTCGCCAGGCCGGCGGGGTACTCGGGACGGAACCGTGCGTACGCCTCGCCGCCCCGATCGAACCAGTTCTTCGGTGGCCCTCCCTCTGCCTCGGACACGCTCGTCCCCTTCCGTGGGTGGCCGGCGTGCCCACCAGCCACTAGTCGACCGTCGGGGCTGTGCGCCGTAAGGAAAACGTTAGGGACGGTACCTCTGGGCGTCAGGATTCCGCATGGATCCACGTCGCCGGCCCGGAGGAGTGCCAGCGTGGCATTTCGGGCGCCGACCGGCGCTCACTGCGCCGACGACAAGGGAAGACGACATGGCAGACACCGCGTATGTGGTGCTGATCCTCGCGGGATTCGTTACGTGCGCGCTGGTGCTGCGCGCTCTGCGGTCGGACGGTGAGAACCGATGACCTGGGCCGGAGCGACGAGCGTCGTGCTCGTCCTGATCGTCGCGGCACTGGTGATCTATCTGCTCACCGCGCTGCTCGACCCCGAGAGGTTCTGACCGTCCGATGAATCCTGCTATTGCCGCGGCGCTGCAACTCGCCCTCGTCGTGGCTGTTCTTGCACTGGCATTCGTTCCGCTCGGTGACTACATGGCGCGGGTCTACACCACCGATCCCGATCTCCGTTCGGGAGACGGAAGGGTGGAGTCGCTGATCTACCGGCTGGGCCGGATCGATCCGCGCGCCGAGCAGACCTGGTACGGGTACGCGGGCAGCGTGCTCGGGTTCTCGCTGGCGAGCGTTCTGGGCTTGTACCTGCTGCAGCGCGTCCAGGGTCTTCTGCCGCTCGATCACGGACTGTCCGGCGTCAGCCCCGCGGTCGCGTTCAACACTGCGATCTCGTTCGTCACCAACACCAACTGGCAGTCCTACGTTCCGGAAACCACGATGAGCCACGTGACCCAGTCGGTCGGGCTCGCCGTGCAGAACTTGGTGTCGGCCGCGGTAGGCATGGCCGTCGCGATCGCTCTCATCCGTGGCATCGTGCGAGCCGCACGGGGTGGCGAAATCGGAAACTTCTGGGTCGATCTCACCCGGGGCACACTCCGCATTCTGATGCCGCTCGCGTTCGTCGTCGCTTTGATCCTGCTCACCCAGGGCGTCATCCAGTCCTATCGCTCCGGGTTCGACGCGGTCGGTGTGGACGGCAACGGATTCACCACTGCCCTCGCGCCCGTCGCATCGCAGGAAGCGATCAAACTCCTGGGCACCAACGGCGGCGGCGTGCTGGCGGCAAACTCGGCCCATCCGTTCGAAAACCCCACTCCGGTCAGCAATATCGTCCAGATCATCGCGATCCTGCTGATTCCGGTGGCGCTCACCCGCACGTTCGGCACCCTGGTCGGGAACAGGCGTCAGGGATTGACGGTCCTCGGGGTGATGGCGCTGCTGTTCACGGCGATGCTCGCGTTGGCTTCCGCTGCCGAGTCCGGTACTCGCGGGGCTGCTGCCACGGCGGCCGGCGCAATGATGGAAGGCAAAGAGGTCCGGTTCGGTATCCCCGGATCCGTGCTGTTCGCCGTGTCGACGACCGGTACCAGCACCGGCGCAGTGAATTCGGCACACGACAGCATGTCGCCTCTCGGCGGCGGCACCGTGCTGCTGAACATGCTGTTCGGTGAGATCGCTCCCGGCGGGGTGGGCAGTGGCCTCTACGGGATTCTGGTGCTTGCCGTGATCGCCGTGTTCGTAGGTGGTCTGCTCGTGGGCCGCACGCCGGAGTTCCTGGGCAAGAAACTTCGCAGGCGCGAAATCACCCTCGCCGCTCTGACGGTGCTGGTGATGCCCGCACTGGTGCTGACCGGCACGGCCGTCGCCGTGATCCTGTCGTCCACCACCGGATTCCTGGGTAACTCCGGCGAACCCGGTACACCCGGGGCTATTCATGGATTCGGAGAAGTGTTGTACGCCTACGCATCGGCAGCGAACAACAACGGCAGCGCCTTCGGCGGTCTCACCGTGACCAGTGACTGGTTCCAGGCCTCGCTCGGGATGTGCATGCTCTTCGGGCGATTCCTCCCCATCCTGTTCGTGCTCGCTCTGGCCGGGTCGTTCGCGGCGCAACGCCGGATCCCCGCGGGCGCCGGAACGCTTCCCACCACCGGCGTCGCATTCGTGGGTCTGCTCACCGGCACGGTGGTCCTCGTCGCGGCACTCACGTTCTTCCCCGCGCTGGCGCTGGGGCCGATTGCCGAGGCCCTGCAATGACTTCGACGTTCCGTTCATTCTGCTCCATCACGACTTACACCCTGGAGATGTCTCGGTGACCATCGAACTTCGACGCCCTCGGGAGGACGACGTAACCGCGCCCGCCCCCCGCATCGCCGGCGGTCTGTTCTCGCCCCGGCAACTGATCGAATCCCTGCCGGGTGCAGTGCGCAAACTCGATCCCCGGCACATGGCACGCAACCCGGTGATGTTCGTCGTCCTGGTCGGTTCGGCGATCGCGACCGGTGCGGCGATCGTGGAGCCCACCGTCTTCTCCTGGCTGATCGCACTGTGGTTGTGGTTCACGGTGTTGTTCGCGAACCTGGCCGAATCGGTTGCCGAGGGGCGGGGCAAAGCCCAAGCGGCGAGCCTCCGGAAGGCGAAGCAGAACACCGTCTCTCGTCGCCTGCTGCCGTCTGGCTCGGAAGAGACCGTACCGGCCACCGAATTGAAGGTCGGAGATCTCGTCGTCGTGGAGGCCGGTGAAACGATCCCCGGCGACGGCGACGTCATCGAAGGAATCGCGACAGTCGACGAGTCCGCGATCACCGGCGAGTCCGCGCCGGTCATCCGCGAGTCGGGTGGGGATCGCTGCGCGGTCACCGGAGGCACTACCGTGTTGTCCGACCGTATCGTCGTGGGGATCACCGCTCCCGCGGGCCACACGTTCGTGGACCGCATGATCGCGCTCGTGGAAGGTGCATCTCGGCGGAAGACCCCGAACGAGATCGCGCTCAACATCCTGCTCGCAGCACTGACGATCGTGTTCCTGTTCGCCGTCGTGGCCATCGGTCCCATGAGTGCCTACGCCGGTGCCGAGCAGGGCCCGGTCGAATTGATCGCATTGCTGGTCTGCCTGATCCCCACCACCATCGGTGCGCTGCTGTCGGCTATCGGTATCGCTGGAATGGACCGTCTCGTGCAGCGCAACGTGCTGGCGATGTCCGGGCGCGCCGTCGAGGCCGCGGGAGACATCGACACCCTGCTCCTGGACAAGACCGGGACGATCACCTTCGGCAACCGCCGCGCGACCGCACTGCACCCCGCACCCGGAGTGACGGAGGCCGAGGTGGCCGGCGCCGCGCGACTGTCGAGTCTTGCCGATACAACACCGGAGGGACGCAGCATCGTCGAACTGTGCGCCGAGCAGTACCGTCTCGATCCCGGACCCACCGGGGCCGGCGCCGACGCGGAATTCGTGCCGTTCAGCGCGCACACCAGGATGAGCGGACTCGACCTCACCGAGGCGGACGGCACGGCGGTGCGTATCCGCAAGGGCGCCGCCGACGCGGTCGGCCGCTGGACCGCACAGTTCGGGACGACAGTGCCTGTCGCAGTCACCGATCTCGTGACGGACATCGCCCGCAGGGGCGGAACTCCCCTCGTCGTTGCACGCGTGTCGGGCACCAGCGCGTCGGTGCTGGGTGTCGTCGAACTCTCCGACGTGGTCAAACCCGGTATGGCGCAACGGTTCGCACAGCTCCGCGCGATGGGTATCCGCACCGTGATGGTCACCGGCGACAATCCGCTGACGGCGAAATCCATTGCGGCAGAAGCGGGCGTCGACGACTTCCTCGCCGAAGCGACGCCGGAGGACAAGCTCGCGCTGATTCGCTCCGAACAGGAGGGGGGCCGCCTCGTCGCGATGACGGGTGACGGCACCAACGATGCTCCCGCGCTTGCCCAGGCCGACGTGGGGGTGGCGATGAACACCGGCACCTCCGCCGCCAAGGAAGCGGGGAACATGGTCGACCTCGACTCCGATCCCACCAAACTGATCGACATCGTCGAGATCGGCAAGCAACTGCTCATCACGCGTGGCGCTCTGACGACTTTCTCGCTGGCCAACGACCTCGCGAAGTACTTCGCCATCCTGCCGGCGCTGTTCAGCGGCATCTATCCGCAGTTGGCTGCGCTGAACATCATGGGACTCGCGACGCCGCAGTCCGCGATCCTCTCGGCGGTGATCTTCAACGCGCTCGTCATCGTCGCGCTCATCCCGCTCGCACTCAAAGGTGTGCGGTACCGCCCCGCCGCCGCATCGTCGCTCTTGGGGCGAAACTTGCTGGTCTACGGCGTCGGTGGCGTGGTGACACCCTTCGTGGGCATCTGGCTGATCGACCTCGTCGTGCGTCTCGTTCCGGGAATCGGGTGAATGTCATGAGTCAAGGAAATTTCGTGCTCGGCTTCGTGCGGCAACTGAAGGCGGGTGCCATCGTGCTGGTCGCACTCACCGCCGTCGTCGGCTTCGCATACCCGGCAGCGGTGTGGGCGGTGAGCCGGATCGACACCCACGCCGCGGAAGGTTCACCACTGGCGGATTCGGCCGGGTGCGTTGTCGGCAGCGAACTCGTCGGAGTCGATCCGCAGGTGGCTGCCGGGGAACCCGATCCCTACTTCCACCTGCGCGTCGTCGGGTCGGTCGCGGACGACGATCCGTACGCTCCCGGTGATCCGGCCGCGGCCCTGCCGTCGAACCAGGGACCCAGCAGCGAGGTGCTGGCGCGGTTCGTGGAGGAACGACGCGCCGCGATCGCCCTCCGCGAGGGTGTTGCTCCCGAGGACGTCCCGGTCGACGCGGTCACGGGTTCGGGTTCGGGCCTCGACCCGCACATCTCACCCGCGTACGCCGCGATCCAGGTACCGCGGGTCGCCGCCGCGCTCGGCGTTCCCGACGGTGACGTCCGGCGCCTTGTCGCCGAGCACACGGAGGGGCGTCAACTCGGGTTCCTCGGCGCCGAGCGCGTCGATGTTCCCGGTCTCAACGTCGCGCTGGGCTCCACCGCCCCGGACTGTGCCGGTGACACCTCGGGTGGATGATGGCGAGATGACAGGTTCGGACCACGCAGCATTCCCCGCCGTATCGCGCCGGGGAATGCTGCGGATCTACCTCGGCGCGGCTCCCGGTGCCGGCAAGACCTACGCGATGCTCGGTGAAGCGCAACGGCGTCTCGCGCGCGGTGGCGACGTGGTGGTAGCGATCGTCGACACGCACGGACGTGCGTGCACCGCCGAGAAACTGGCGGGCCTCGAGATCGTTCCACCTCGGCAGATCACCTACCGCGACACCGAGTTCGAAGAACTCGATCTCGACGCCGTGCTCGCGCGCCGGCCCGCCGTCGCGCTCGTCGACGAACTCGCCCACACCAACGTGCCCGGTAGCCGGCACACCAAGCGCTGGAAGGACGTCGAGGAACTGCTCGACGCGGGAATCGACGTGCTCTCCACCGTCAACATCCAGCATCTCGAGTCCCTCAACGACGTCGTCGAGCAGATCACCGGCGTGGTGCAGCGCGAGACCGTCCCGGACGACATCGTCCGCCGAGCCGACCAGATCGAACTCGTCGACATCACGCCACAGGCACTGCAGCGCCGGCTCGCACACGGAAATGTCTACGCGCCGGAGAAAGTCGATGCCGCGCTGCACAACTACTTCCGCGAAGGCAACCTCACCGCGTTGCGGGAGCTGGCACTGTTGTGGCTCGCCGACCAGGTCGACCTCGCCCTGGCGAAGTACCGGGGTGAACACGCGATCACCGCCACGTGGGAGGCGCGCGAGCGGGTCGTCGTGGCCGTCACCGGTGGTCCGGAATCCGAAACCCTCGTGCGCCGCGCCAGCCGCATCGCAGCGAAATCCAGTGCCGCACTGATGGTCGTGCACGTCGTGCGGGGCGACGGCCTGACCGGTGTGTCCGCACCGCGGATGGGACAGGTTCGTGAACTCGCCGCGAGCCTCGACGCGAGCCTGCACAGCATCGTCGGCGACGACGTCCCGAGCGCCCTGCTCGACTTCGCCCGCGAGGTGAACGCGACCCAGCTGGTACTCGGGACCTCCCGCCGGCCGAGGTGGGCGCGCATTCTCGACGAAGGCATCGGCGCCGCAGTGGTCCGGGATTCCGGAAAGATCGACGTGCACATGGTCACCCACGAGCACATTTCGTCGGCACCGGGACTGGCACTGGCCGGCCGGCACGACCGTCGGCTCCTCTCGTGGGTGGCGGCGCTGTCCATCCCCCTCGCCGCCGCAGGCCTGATGGTGGTCGTCGACCGGGTCACCGGATTCACCGACCAGAACATCCTGTTCTTCGTCGTGGTCCTGGCAGTCGCGCTGTTCGGCGGCATCGGCCCGGCGATCGTCGCGGCGCTGCTGTCCGGTCTCCTGCTGAATTTCTTCTTCACCGACCCGCGTCACAGTCTTCTTCTCGCGGATCCGGGGAACTTCGTCACCACCGGCGTGTTGCTCGTTGTCGCCGTCGCGGTGGCGGCACTCGTGGATGCGGCCGCCGCGCGCACCCGGGAAGCACGCCTCGCGTCCCAGGAGGCAGAACTCCTCGCATCCTTCGCCGGTGCCGTCCTGCGTGGCGCCGGTGTGCCGACGCTGCTCGAGAAGGTCCGGGAAACCTACGCGCAGCACGGGGTCGGCTTCGTACGCGGCGACGAGGACGACTGGGACGTGCTCGGATCCGCGGGAGCAGCGCCCCCGCTGTCGATCGACGAGGCCGACACCGTCTGCCGCATCGACGACAAGCCGTACGCACTGCTGCTGTCCGGCCCACGGCTACGCGCACGCGACCGCAGGATCCTCACCGCTGTGACGGCGCAAGCCGCCGGCCTGGTGCGGCAGGAAGAACTCGCCGCGGAAGCTGCGCAGGCGGCGACACTCACCGAAACCGACCGCTTGCGCCGACTGCTGCTGTCCGCGGTCAGCCACGACCTGCGCACTCCGCTCGCGGCGGTCAAGGCAGCGGTGTCGAGTCTGCGCAGCACCGATGTTGCATTCTCACCCGACGACACCGCGGAACTGCTCGCGACCATCGAGGAGTCGGCCGACCAGCTCACGCGCCTGGTCACGAACCTGCTGGACTCCTCCCGGCTCGCCGCCGGGGTGGTGGTGCCCGCGTCCGAGCCGGTGTACCTGGACGAGGTGGTCCATCGAGCACTGGTCACCCTCACGAGCAGTGGCCCCGACACCGCCCGCTCGATACGTGAGCGCGTCGAAGTGGACGTGGACGACGCGCAGGTGCAGGCAGACTCCGCGCTGCTCGAACGGGCCCTGGCGAACCTCCTCGACAACGCGTTGCGCTACGCACCGACCGGCCCCATCCGCGTCGGCGCCACCTGCGGGAACGACCGGGTGACGGTGACGATCGCCGACAGCGGGCCGGGGCTCGCCGACAGCGAACACGACGACGTCTTCTCCACGTTTCCGCGGTCCGGCGACCAGCGGGCCGCCGGCGGCGCGGGACTGGGGCTGACGGTCGCCCGCGGTCTCGTCGAGGCGATGGGTGGGACCGTCACCGCGGCCGACACTCCGGGAGGCGGCACCACGATGATGGTCGAACTCGCCGCGCCACACGAGGACCAGCGGTGACCCGCATCCTCGTGGTCGACGACGAGCCCCAACTGCTGCGTGCCTTGCGCATCAATCTGACGGCACGGGGATACGACGTGATCACCGCCACCGACGGACGCACCGCCCTGCTCGCGGCGTCCCGGCATCATCCGGACGTGATCGTCCTCGATCTGGGATTGCCGGATCTGGACGGCATCGAAGTGCTGGCGGGCCTTCGCGGCTGGAATACCGCACCCGTCATCGTGCTTTCGGCGCGGACAGATGCCGCCGACAAGGTGGCCGCTCTCGATACCGGTGCCGACGACTATGTCACCAAGCCGTTCGGAATGGAGGAGTTCCTCGCCCGCATCCGCGCCGCTGTCCGGCGCGCCGCGACGCTGCCCGACCTGCCCGAACCGGTGGTCGTGACCGATGCGTTCACCGTCGATCTCGCGGCGAAGAAGGTCGTCCGAGACGGTGCCGACATCCATCTGACCCCCACCGAATGGGGCATGCTCGAAATGCTGGTGCGCAATCGCGGAAAGCTCGTGGGGCAGCGTGAGCTTCTCACCGAACTGTGGGGGCCCTCTTATGTCGGCCAAAACCATTATCTGCGTGTCTATCTGACGCAGCTGCGGCGCAAGCTCGAAAGGGACCCCACTCGTCCGCGGCATCTGATCACCGAGTCCGGTCGGGGCTACCGGTTCGAGCCTTGACCTGCCCCGCTGTGCGAGTTCGGGGCGGTGCAACCGTTGACCGGGACACGCTGTTGCCGGGACGTGGCGTTCGGTTAGCGTGGCCGGTATGACACCTGACCGCATCGAAGGACGCGGACCGCGGATGGCGGCCGCCGGACGCCTCCGATGACTCTGCGTCTCGGTATCACGAGCCCGATCGTGACCCGGGTGCCCGGAGTCGCCGGGGACTGGGAGGCCGACGCGGGCGTCGAGGACCTCGTCGCGATCGCCGAAGCCGCCGATCGCCTCGGATTCGACCACCTGACGTGCAGCGAACACGTCGCCGTACCGGTAGATGTTGCTGCGCAACGCGGTGCCACGTACTGGGACCCGCTGGCCACCTTGGGATTCCTCGCGGCGCGGACGCGGAGCATCCGGCTGGTCACACAGGTACTCGTGCTCGGGTACCACCACCCCCTCGAGATCGCGAAGCGCTACGGGACCCTCGACCGGGTCAGCGGCGGACGCCTGGTCCTGGGTGTGGGAGTCGGCAGCCTCGCAGAGGAATTCGCTCTCCTCGGTGCGCAGTTCGCGGGTCGCGGGGAGATCGCCGACGACGCGCTCCGCGCCGTGCGCGCAGCCTGGGGACGCGAGCGGCCTTCCTACGCCGGACCGCACTTCGAGTTCTCCGGCATGGTGGTGGATCCGCACGGTCTCCGTACCGAGGTGCCCGTATGGGTCGGAGGCCGCACACCCCGGTCGTTGCGACGCGCGGTCGAACTCGGCGACGGCTGGGTTCCCTTCGGACTCGACCTCGACACCCTCTCCGAAATGCTGTCGCGCGCAGAACTTCCGGCCGAGTTCGACGTCGTGCTGGGGACCGGCCGGCCCGTCGACCCGCTGGGCGACCCGTCCCGCACCAGGGACCGGCTGAGACGGATCGGCGAGGCGGGTGCCACCGTGGCAGGGGTGACGATCGCCGCGACCTCGGCCGAGCACTACGTCGAGCAACTCGAAACGCTCGCGGCGCTCGATCTGCAGGGCTGAACTCTCACAGGCCGAACGACTCGCGGACTTCTTCCGCCTTGGCGAGGAGCACGGAGCGTTCCCGTTCGTTGCCTGTGAGACGTGCTGCCTCGAGCAATTCGCCGCGAGCCTCCACCGCGCGGCCGAGGCGGCGTAGCAGTTCACCCCGCACGCTGGGCAGCAGGTGGTACCCGGCCAGCGTGCCGGATGCGACGAGCCGGTCGATATCTTCGAGAGCGGCGGCCGGACCGCGCGCCATGGACAACGCCGCCGCGCGGTTGAGATCGACGACCGGTGAGGGAGCCACCCGAGCGAGAATGTCGTAGAGCAGGACGATGCGATCCCAGTCCGTGTCCTCGAAGGTAGCTGCGCGGGCATGGCATTCGGCTATCGCCGCTTGAAGGCCGTACGGTCCCCGGCCGCGCCCTATCGCATCGGCTCTCGCGAGTGCGGCGAGACCGCGGTTGATCTGGGCGCGATCCCAGCGGGTGCGGTCCTGGTCGGCGAGCAACACCGGTTCACCGGATGGTGTCGTGCGGGCGGCAAACCTCGACGCGGTGAGTTCCATCAGTGCGACGAGTCCGTGCACCTCGGGTTCGCCGGGAAGAAGCTCGGCGAGGACGCGGCCCAGCCGCAAGGCCTCGTCGCCCAGATCCTTCCGGATCCATTCCTCACCCGAACTGGCAGCGTAGCCTTCGTTGAAGATCAGGTAGACGACTCCGAGAACTGCACCGAGTCGTTCCGGAAACTCCTCTCGCGCCGGAACTTCGAACGGCACCCGCGCGGCGGTGAGGGTCTTCTTGGCCCGGACTATCCGTTGCTGCACAGCGGTGGTGCGAGTGAGGAACGCTTTCGCGATCTCGTCGGACGTGAGTCCGCCGACCACCCGCAGGGTCAGCGCTACTTGCGCATTCCGGTTCAGGACCGGATGGCATGCGACGAACATCAACCGCAGCACGTCGTCGTCGATGCGGTCGGGGTCCCAGGCGTCGGTGTCGAACCCCGCCGCGTCGTCCCTCAACTCGCGTGCCAGAGTGGCATAACGCTCGTCGAGCCGGTCGCGGCGCCGCCACCCGTCGATAGCGCGCCTGGTGGCCACGGCCGTCAGCCATGCCGCCGGATTGCGGGGTACCCCGGTGTCCGGCCACTGCTCGAGCGCCTCGACCAGTGCCTGCCCGGCGAGGTCCTCCGCGAGGTCGAGGTCACGGACGGTGCGTGTCAGCGCCGCAACGATCTTGGCCGAGTCCATGCGCCACACGGCCTCGACAACGCGACGTGCGTTGTCGGGTCCGTGCGACACCGTGTCGGTCATCGCGATCAGCCGACCACCGGCTCGTCGGTGCCCAACTGCTCGCGCCAACCGGCTTCCTTTTGGACGTACTCGTTGTTCTGGTCGAATTCGTCGGATTCGGTCACCCGGCGAACCTCGAGCTTGGAACCGGGTCCGAGCGGGCACCGTTTCGCCCACTCGGCGGCCTCTTCCTTGCTCGACGTCTGGATGATCCAGAACCCGTTGAACAGTTCCTTGGTCTCCCCGTAGGGGCCGTCGGTGACCAGGGGCGGATCGGAGTCGAAATCGACGACGAAGCCTTCCTCCGGGTCCGACAGTCCGTCACCTGCGAGGAGGACGCCCGCCTTGATCAGAGACTCGTTGTACCGGCCCATGGCGTTGAGGATCTCCTCGAAATCGATGTTCTTCGAGGCTTCGAGGGCGGCGTCGGTGGCGCGCATCACGAGCATGTATTTCATGGGATTCTCCTTCGACTCGGAGACCGCGTGTCGATCTCTCAACCTATACGTCGAACAGGCTGGTCATCGATCGACAACACGGTGGATTTTTTTCGGGCCGGCTGCGTTCGTGGGCGGCCGTCGCCACGCGGGCAACCTTCGTGACACGGGAGCGGGGGCGGACGATCGAATCGGCGAGCATGCGCGACGATGGACGGATGCGTTCACCTCTGCCGGACTACCTGACCGAAGTTCTCTCCGTATGTTCCGAGGGAAAGGGCGCGACGTCCGATCACATCCCCGAGCTGAAAAACGCGGACCCCGACCGCTTCGCGATTTCTCTGGTCACCGCGGAGGGCGTGACGTATTCGGTAGGCGACGACGACACCGAGTTCAGCATCCAGTCGATCTCCAAGCCCTTCGTGTACGGCCTCGCGCTCGAAGAGCGTGGCTTCGAGCGGGTACTGGACGCGATCGGTGTCGAACCGTCGGGTGAGGCGTTCAACGAAATCTCGCTTCAACGAGATACCGGACGTCCGCTCAACCCCATGATCAACGCGGGGGCGCTCACCGCTCACGCACTGGTGGGCGAGAACAAGACACCCGAATACCGCATTCGTGCGATCCGCGATCTGCTGTCGTCCCTTGCGGGGCGCGAGCTCGAGGTCGACGAGGGCATCTCGGCGTCCGAACTGGGGGCATCCTTCCGAAATGTCGCAATCGCGAACCTTTTGCGCAACTACGAGATCTTCCCGGACGATCCGGACGACATCGTCGCCGGATACGTCGGGCAATGCTCCGTGAAGGTCACCACAGCCGATCTCGCGATGATGGCCGCCACGCTCGCGGGCGGAGGCGTCCAGCCGCGGACGGGTGAGCGGATCTTTTCCCGGTCCGTCGTCCGGCAGGTGCTGTCCGTGATGGCGACCTGCGGAATGTACGACGCGGCCGGCGACTGGCTTTCGACCGTCGGTATCCCCGCGAAAAGCGGGATCTCCGGCGGGATCATCGGAATCCTGCCGGGCCAGTTGGGCATTGCGGTGTACTCGCCGCGACTGGACGAGCACGGCACCAGCGTTCGCGGCGTCGAAGCCTTCGAACGTTTGTCGCACGATATGAATCTGCACCTCATGGAGGCGCCGATCGTCTCGCGCTCGGTTCTGCGGCGCCGCGCCGTCATAGGTGAGGGCAGTGAGGCTTTCACCTTTCTCGAACTCCACGGCGACATCCATTTCACGAACGCGGAAGGCGTCGTGCGGGCACTTGTCGAGGAACCCGTCGAGACGCAGCGCGCCGTGTTCGATCTCACGCTGGTGCGCGCCGTTCTCCCGGTAGGCCGCAGGATGCTGCTCGAGGTGATCCGGCGACTGCACCTCGACGGAATCGACGTTGCGCTGGTCGATCCCGAGGAAGTGTTGTCCGATCCGGACGCCGGCGACGGCTACCGTCCTCGGGTGTTCACCACGCTCGACGAGCTGCGCGACGAATCCGCAGGCTCTTCGGAGTGAACCAGAGGTACTCGAGGGACGTCTGAGATCGCGCCGAAGAGAATGTCGGTGGCGATGGTGGCGTGGACGCTGAGGAGTGAGCTACGGTGTCGTCCGGTGTGCCGCAAGGTCGGCGAAGAGATGTCGTGCCTACGAGAGAAGATTCAGCCAATGCTGTTCACCTGTGAACATGTCGTCGTGCCCGGCTCGGCCGGATTGGGCGGGTGACCCGGATGCTCACCCGATCCCCGTACCGCTGCCCCGGTGACGACAGCGTCATCCACTCCGCGTGCGCAGGCATGCTGTCGCACTGGTCGCGGCCGGTCGACGAACATATCGCGCGCACGTCGCTGGGCGAGACGTTCGTCCTGAGTGTCGGCGCCCCCACCGCGCCGCCGATCGTCGTTCTGGCCGGCGGGGACCTTCCGGCTGCCGGCCTGCGTGTCCTCGCGGAGCAGCTGGACGACTCGCGCCGGGCGATCCTCGTCGATCTTCCCGGCCTGCCCGGCGGGAGTGCCCGTACCCGGCCCGCGGCCGAGATTCACGCGGCGTACGGCCGCTGGCTGATGGAGGTCTTCGACGCACTCGAAATAGCGAGCGCGTCGGTTATCGGCCTGGGCTGGTCGGCATCTGTTGCGGCAGCCGCAGCCGACGTGGACCGAGTGGAGAAGCTGGTCCTTGCTGCGCCGCTCGGGCTGGTGCCGCGCGCCAGGTGGCATCGCGCGCTCATTCCCGGCTTGCAGTGGCGGAACGAGCCGAATCTCGAGAACACCCAGCGTTACCTGCAGGCCCTGGCCGGGAGCGGCTACCAGCCCGACGATCCGACTTTGCGCTGGTCGTGCCGTGTCGGTGCGTACTGCACCTCACTGACCGGTCTGCCTCGGATAGGACGGTCGGTACTTCAGCGCTGGCGTGGCCGCGCGGTCGAGATCGTGGTCGGCGAGCAGGATCCGCTGATCCAGCTGTCGTCCCTGCGAAAGCTCGCCGACGATATGGCGGTCGACCTCCAGGTGGTTCCCGGTGCCGGGCATCTCCTCGCGGTCGAAGCGCCCGCTCGGCTCGCCGAAGGAGTCTTTGCCCCGCGTTCGTGAGCGTCGGACGCGGAAAACAGCGAAGTGTGACCTACGTCGCGTTCAAAACTGTGGGGGCCGGTGGTACACCCTTTGAGGACCCACGGCACGGACGGAAGGTCGATCATGCTGTTTTCTTCGCTGTTTCCCGTAGCGGGCCGTGTCAAGCCCGATTCGGGCGGGGCCGAGCCCGTGAACCCGGCACCCTCCGAGGATTCGCTTCGCGTCACCGTGTCCGCGCTGCGCGCGTGGGGTGACGAGGGAGATCACGGAAGTGGAATCGCAGGGCGCGCCTAGCGCCGGCCCGAATCGTCACGGTGGCTGTTCGGTAGCAAAGTGCGGCGCCGGACTGCCCCCGACGGGCGTACCTCAGTCCGGCGCCGCAGCTAGCAACACGACACGTCGTACCACGATGTGAGTGTCCCCGCTCTGCGGGCTGTATAAACCGTAATGGAAGATCACGAAAAGGTCACGCGAAAAGCTGATACATCGGTCCGCGCGGTACGAGATCTCGCCGGCGCGGCCCGTGCCGGTCCGGTCAGCAGTGGGCGCTCGCACACGTCAGAGCCACCGAATGGGCACCTGTACGGGCAAGCAAACTGCGCAGAGGGCCACCGTCGAGCAGTTGACGCGTCACCTCTCGGTCGTCGAGGTCGTCGTCCTCCGCGCCCACCAGAATCTCCGGGCCGAAGCCGCTTCGGGGTCCGTGCAGCAGTAGCCGCTCTTCTTCTACAACCCGGACCGGTACGTCGTCGCCGCCGTCCACCGCACCGACGGCGAGCGCGACATATTCCCTCTCCTGTTCGACATCGCGGCAGGCCATCAGGCGGGACCCCATGAGCACCCGGTCCAGTGTCACGCCCGACGTATCCGGCGCCACACCGGAACGGCCGTACCTGTCGTCCTCCGGCAGCATCACGCGCCGCGACGTCCAGCTGAAATGCGCTTCACCGCTCGTATACATCGCAACTGCGCCTCCTCGACGACGCGCCGGGGCGAATGTCCCGTTCCTGTCTTTCGTGTCTGTCCGGAAAGTGTGCACCCGACGTCCGACACGTCCGGCGGCCCCCGCAGCGGCGACGAAGGCCCGCGAATCACCCCGTCGAAGCCCGCACGCCCTCCGAGACCACCACGCGGTACAACACCGCGAAAACCCCGAGGACGACGAGAGAACACACGGCCGCGAGGGCGGCGCCTCCCACGACGAGTGCATAGTCGCTCCGGGCAAGACCGTCCACGATCGGCCTGCCGACGCCACCGAAACTCACCGATGCCGCGATGGTCGCGGTAGCGACGATCTGGACCGCTGCGGTGCGCATGCCCACGAGGATCAGCGGCAGCGCCACCGGTAACTGCGCACGGAGGAGCACCTGCATCCGGGTCATGCCCATTCCCCGCGCCGCATCCGTGAGCGCGGGGTCGACGCCACGAATCCCCTCATAGGAGTTGAGCAGCACGGGCGGCACCGCGAGCGCGACGAGCGGAACCAGAATCGGGACGAGCCCGATGCCGTAGAGCACGACCAGCAGCACGAGCAGCCCGTACGTCGGAAGTGCCCGGGCGGCATTGGCGAGGAGGGTCATGAGGATTCCGCCGCGACCGGTGTGGCCGGTCCACAACCCCAGCGGCAGCGCGAGCAGGACGGTCAGGACGAACGCCAGGAACGTGTAACCGAAGTGTTCGAGGAGACGGGCCGGAATCCCGGACGGCCCCGACCAGTTCGCGCCGTCACCGAAATAGTCGACGAGGTAGTACCACAGCGTCGTCACCGGGCCGCCCCTGCCGAGCGGTGCAGCCACGGGGTGACGAGCCATTGCACGAGAACCAGCACCGCGTCGGCGACGAGTGCCATCACGACGATCACCGCGATCCCGACCAGCGCGAGATCGAGCCGGTCGAGTTGCACGGAGGCTGTGAAGAGCGACCCGAATGCTCCCATTCCGATCAGTGCCCCGACACTCACCATGCTGATGTTGGCGACGACCGCGACCCGTAAGCCCGCGATGACCGCCGGCAGCGCAATCGGCAGGTCGACAGTGAGCAGCCTGCGGGGGCCCGAGAATCCCATCGCGATCGCGGATTGCCGCACACTGTCGGGGATCCCGCGTAGACCGTCGACCACATTCGGAATGAGTCCCGCGAGGGCGTACACGGCGAGCGGCAGGATCACGGTCGTGCGGCTGATGCCGGTGAACGCGATGAGCAGGACGAAGAACGCGAGCGACGGAATCGAGTACAGCACACTCGAAATCGCCAGAACCGGTGGGTACGACCGCGGCCAGCGCACGCACACCAGACCGAGGGGCAGCGCGACCACCAGGCCCAGGAAGGATGCACCGAGGGCCATCACCAGGTGATCCGACAGCAGTTCCCAGAACGTGCCGAGGTAACCCGGGATCCGGAGACTCACAGCTGCTTCCGCACCGGCGAGTCGGTGCGCTCCCGGTGTTCCCGGCGCACGACAGCGGCCACCTCTTCACTGCTCACGACGCCCAGCGCCCGCCCGTCCTCGTCGACCGCAACTGCGAAACCGCAGGGCGACAACACCGCAGCGTCCAGCGCGGCGCGCAGAGTGTCCTTCCCCGGCACGAATCCCCGTCCCGCCGGCACGAGGGTGCCGGAGGAATCGGAGGCATGCGGATCGCGCCAGCCGACCGGTCGTTTCCCGTCGTCGACGACGAGCATCCACCGGCCGTCGCCATCCCGAATCGGCATGTCTCCGGTGGACGTGATCCTGTCTGTGTGCAGCGGCAGACCGGCCGTGGAAAAGAACGACAGCAACCGAACCCCGCGGTCGACGCCCAGGAACCCGGCAACGAAGTCGTCCGCCGGGTCGCCGAGAAGTTCTTCGGGAGTCGCGTATTGGGCGAGCACCCCACCCGGTCGCAACACGGCGACCCGGTCGCCGAGGGTGATGGCTTCGTCGATGTCGTGGGTGACAAGGACGATGGTCTTGGCAAGTACCGATTGCAGGCGCAGTAACTCTTGCTGCAACTCCTTGCGGACGACCGGGTCCACCGCCGAAAACGGCTCGTCCATCAGGAGAATCGGCGGATCGGCGGCAAGTGCGCGGGCCACGCCGACCCGTTGCTGCTGGCCCCCGGACAGTTGGGCCGGGTAACGGCGCGCCAACTCGTCTCCGAGTCCGACGCGGTGCAGGACCTCCATGGCGGTCGCCCGGGCCTGCTTCCGTGACGCCCCCATCAGGCGCGGCACCGTCGCGACGTTGTCGACGACGGTCCGATGCGGAAACAATCCGGCGTGCTGGATGACGTACCCGATCCCGCGCCGCAGGGTCTGCGGATCCTGGGATCGCACGTCCTCGCCGTTGACCAGGACGCGTCCGGCGGTCGGATCCACCATCCGGTTGATCATGCGCAGCGAGGTGGTCTTACCGCATCCGGAGGGGCCCACCAGCACAGTGAGAGTGCCGGTGGGCACTTCGAGGGACAGTCCGTCGACTGCCACGGTCCCGTCGGGATACTGCTTTTGCACATTGTCGAAAGTGATCACGGAGCACCCGGCCCTCAGTTGATGCCGTTGTCCTGCAACCACTCTTCGGCGACGACATCGATGTCGCGGCCCTCGGTGACGACCTGGCCGACCAACTCGATGAGAACGTCGGTGGTGAGGTTCTCGGACACAGCGTCGAGCGTCGCGACGTTCTCGTCGGTGAGATCTTCCCGGTGGACGAGCGGCGTGACGTTCTGTGCCCCGAATACGGATTCCGGATCCTCCAGAGCCACAAACGGTTCGGTACTGAGAGACGGATCGGTGGTGAAGATGTTCGCAACCTGGATGGTGTTGTCCCCGAGCGCCCGGATGGTGATCGGCCCGCCCGTGTCGGTGGGCACGAACTTCTGGAACTCGACGCCGTAGACGTCTCGGAGACCGACGACGCCCTGCCGCCGTGTCTCGAACTCGGGCGGTCCGCCGAGGGCGAGTTCGCCTGCAACCGGGGCGAGATCGGCGATGGTCGTCAGGTTGTAGCGATCCGCGGTCTCCTCCGTGACGACGAGTGCGTCCTTGTTCTCCCCCGGCGCCGACGCGAGAATGGAGAGACCTTCCGGAAGCGACTCCGCCAGAGCGGCATTGACATCCTCCGTGGTAGCCGCAGTGCTCTCGGGATCGACGCGGGCGAGCAGTGCCCCGTTGTACTCGGGCAGCACGGTGATGGCTCCGGAGGCGACCTGGTCGTAGTAGATCTCCCGGCTGCCGATGTTGAACTGGCGCGTCACCTCGGCGCCACTCCCCTCGAGCGCCTGCGCGTAGATCTCCGCGAGCAGCACATTTTCGGGGAAGTTCGCCGAACCGACGACGATGGTGCCACCCTCGCCGGACTCGGACGCGAGCGGATCGTCGGCGTTGTTCCCGGAACATCCGGTCACCGCCAGGGCAGCGGTGGCGACAACTATGGCGGTGCGAACGAAAGCTTTCACGTGGGTCTCCTCGGCGGTCGGCGTGTCGACTCTAACGCGCTCTCCTGCAGCACTGCCTGATTTGTCACCGATCGGACCCGCGTGGCTGCCGAACAGACAACGCCGGGCGACCGAATGGTCGCCCGGCGTCTCGCCGTACCGTCTCTGCCGTTCAGGTGGAGTGTTCGTCTCTCACGATGGAAGCCATCGCGCGGGATCACTCACCGTTGTTTCGCGAGACCCATCGTTCGTGCAGTTGCCCGCGCCGGATTCCGGGACTCGTACCGGGCGCGGAACCGGAGTTGCCGCTCGGCGGTAGCGGGCGCTCCCACGGATTCTCCACCGGTGCGCCGGAGTACGTGTCGTTGTTGTTCTGCTCGTATCCGGTGTAGTTGTCGTTGTTGTTCTGCTCGTATCCGGAGTACGTGTCGTTGTTGTTCTGCTCGTATCCGGAGTACGTGTCGTTGTTGTTCTGCTCGTATCCGGAGTACGTGTCGTTATTGCCTTGCTCGTACCCGGTGTAATTGTCGTCGTTGTTCTGCTCGTACCCGGAGTAGTTGTCGTTGCCGGGCGCCTCGTATCCGGCGTACGAGTTGTTGCCCGCCCGGGACACCTCGTTGCCGTTCTGGCCGGCACCCGAGTACGCCTCGCTGCCGTTCCGGCCCGCCGACGCATACGCTTCGTTGCCGTTCGGAGTCGCACCGGCGAACGACTCGCCGTTGTGGTTGTGCGACGCGCGCTGGTCGTACTGATCCGTGTACTCGGTGTTCGTCTCTCCGGGCGGAAGAGGAAGTCGGCGCGGGCGGTCGATCTGGAACGGGTCGGACTGGGTACCGACGCCCTTGAGCAGACGGAGCGGCAGATAGAGGCTCGCGGTGACGCCGGAGTTGGTCGACGAGTCGAACGTCGGACGCAGCCGCACGGTGATCCCGTGACGGTGGGCCAGTCGCGCGACCACGAACAGACCCATGCGACGCGCTGCGCCGGAGCCGGCTTCGCTGTCCGTCGCCAGCCGTTCGTTGATCTCGGCGAGTTCGTCGGAGGGGATACCGATTCCGCGGTCGGCGATCTCGAGCAACAAGCCGCCGTCGACGGCGCGCGAGAACGCGAACGCCACGGTGCTCTCCGGCGGGGAGGCTCGCAGTGCGTTGTCGAGGAGTTCGGCCACCATGTGGACGACGTCGGTTACGGCGGTACCGAGGAGCGAACCCTCCGGTGCGTTTCCGACGTTCACGCGCTGGTAGTTCTCGACCTGTGAGACTGCGGCACGGAGCACGTCACCGAGCGGGGTGTCCGGGATCCGTCCCATTCGCTGCCGGGTGCCGGCGAGGACGAGCAACGAGTCGCCGGTGCGACGCATACGGGCCGCGAGGTGGTCGAGCGCAAACAGGTTCTGCAGACGCGTGGGGTCGCGCTCCTCGTGCTCGAGCGAGTCGATGAGCGACAGCTGCTGCTCGACGAGGGTCTTGTTGCGACGCGCCAACGTTTCGAGCATCTCGTTGACCTGCCGGCGCAACTGCGCCTGCTCACCGGCGAGCCGCAGCGCACCCTCGTTCATGGTGTCGACGGCGCGGGCGACCTCGCCGATTTCTTCCTTCGAGTGAACGCTGACCGGAGGGAGTGACACCGTACCGATTTCTGCGCCGTCCTTGATGGCGGCGATGGCCTCGGGCAGGCTTTGCTCTGCGGCAAGAAGTGTGTCGTTTCGGAGGCGGCGAAGCGGGCGCACGATCGAGAAGGCGACCATCACGGCCAGGCCCAGCGCGACGGCCAGCACGATCGCAATTCCGATGGCGTTCTTGAGTGCTTCGGTGCGAGCTTCGCTGGCATGGTTGTCGAGGAGGCCGACGATGCGGGTGGCGGAGTCGCGGACTTCCTCGATGTAGACCATGAGGCTGGTGAAGATCGAGTTGCGCAGCGCTCCGGTGTCGCCGCTGGTGCTGTCCAGATTCGCCGTCAAGTTGCGGCGATTGTCCAGTTCCGCGACGAGCGCGTCGAGCGAACTCGTGTCGGCAATGTTGGGGTTGGACTCGACGGTTTCCCGCAGGATCGACATCTGCGCTGCGTCGACGCCGAGTGCGTTCGTCCACATCAGGAGAGCACCTTCGGTGCCGGCACCCAGTGCGGAGTACGCGACGACCTGGTCCAGCAGCGCCCACTGGGTCGTCCACATGTCGAGGAGGGTGGCGCTTTCCTGGAGGACATCGGGTTCGGGCGCGGTGGAGGACGCGGCACGGAACACCGAACTCACGCGGCTGATGAACGCCTGTGCGCGCTCGCTGGCGACCACGGGTGCCATCGATCCGGCGACAGCACTGTCGAGCAGGCTGTTTCCCTCGGCGAGCACCTTGTTCAGTGCTGCTTTGACCTCGGGCTCGAGGCTGATGTTCGCGATCTGGTCCGTGAGGACCGTCTCTGCTTCCCGCGCGATCGTCGCACCGTTGTCGGTGGGCAACCCGATGATCGTCGCGGCTGCGGCACCCGCGACGCCGGTGCTGTATTCGGCGAACATCGGCAGAATCGACACCTGCTCGGCAGCAGTGCTGAAGTGGCGGGAATCCTCGAACAGGCTGATGACGCGGAGCGATCCGAAAAGCGCGGCGGCGATGATGGGGACCGCCACGACGGCGGTGACCTTGCGCCATAGGCGCCAATTCTCGGGGGAATATTGCTGGAACTGCGGTTTGAGACTCATCGTGTTCGGCCCGAACCTCTCTTGTACGTACACCGGTCGGCCGGCCGAAGCGGATGACAAATCACATGGGCCAGGGCGAAACACGGGTCCGCCGCCGTCAGGACGTGGGTCAGCGTAAGTGTCGTACGACCGGCTCACAAGATCGAAAAGCAACTCGGATAGCTGCTATACATCTTTAGATATAGGCAACGGTGGTGGGTTACTATCCCGCCGGATATTGCCGTTACGCCGGGTTTCGGAAAGGGGGGTGCGGAGTGGACTTGAGGCGGGTGGATCTCAACCTGCTTGTCGTCCTCGACGTGCTTCTTTCCGAGTGCAACGTGACCCGCGCGGCCGAACGACTGAACATGTCGCAGCCGGCGACCAGCACGGCGCTCGCTCGTCTCCGGAAGCAGTTCGACGACCCACTGCTGGTGAAGAACGGCCGCACGTTGCGCCTCACTCCGCGGGCACAGGCCCTGATCGGGCCCCTGCGGAGCGTATTGCACACGCTGGAACGGTCGATACTCTCCGAACCGACCTTCGATCCGACCGTGGATTCACGCGTGTTCACGCTCATGACAGGCGATTACGCCGAGGTCACGTTGCTCCGCATGCTCATGCGGCGGGGGCACCCGGCCAACGTGCGATTCGATCTGCGTCCCCTCACCAAGGCGTCCCTCGCAGCGTTCCACCGGCACGAAACCGACCTCGCGGTGCTGCCGGAACACCTTCTCGACGCACCCGAGTTCGAGCGGTGCCGGCGCACCGAGGTCCTGACCGACAGATACGTGGGCGCCGTCTGGTCCGGGCATCCGTACATCGGGACGGAACTGAATCGCGACGTGCTCTCCCACTATCCGTTCCTGTCGTATCTGCAGTACGACGACGACACGGCTCTGGCGCGAGCGTTGTTGCGCGCCGGGATCGTGACACGGACGGGGGCGTCCACGACGAGTATCGCGGTGCTCCCCTTCGCGCTCGAACACACCGTGTTCGTCACGCTCCTGCCCGAGAGAATGGCTGAACGAATCGCGGGAGTGGCGTCCCTGCGGATCCTCGAGCCCGCCTTCGAATTGCCTCCGCTCAGCGAATATGCAGTCTGGCACGAGGAATCCGAATCGGATCCCGCCCACGTGTGGCTCCGTGCCCAAATCGATGCGTCGCAGCGACTACGCGTTCCCGCCGGGCAACCGGCCTGACCGAGGCGCCTCGGCCACGAATTCTCTCCGCCGATCCGCGTTTGTCGGATCGTCCAAACGACCGGAGACCACGTCTCGGGAAGTTTGTAGCGCGTACGGCACCGCCGGCTCCCTTCATCCGCGATCGTGGTGACGAGAGAGAGGAGTGCCGTGCCGTACACCTGTGCCGACTTCGATGCGCTCTGTGCCCGTGACGCAGCCGCAGCCCTGTCCGAGTGCTGTTCCAGCAGGACGTGGACCGAGCGACTCGTGCAAGGCCGCCCCTACCTGAGTCGCGCCGCGCTGCTGCGCGCGTCCGATGCGGTGACAGCGGCGCTGACTCGGGACGATCTCGCCGAAGCGCTCGCGGGGCACCCACGGATCGGTGAACGGTCGGACCACGCATCGTCGAAGCGCGAGCAGGCATCGGTCGCGAGCGCGGACGCACATATCCGCGATGCACTGGTGGCAGGTAACCGCAAGTACGAGGAGCGTTTCGGGCACGTGTACCTCGTGCGTGCCGCAGGACGATCCGCGGACGAACTCCTGTCGATTCTGCAGCGGCGCCTCACTCACGATTCCGAGACCGAGTGGCGCGAGACGCGAGCGACGCTTGCCGAGATCAACCGATCGAGACTCGAGTTGCTCGTCACCGACGATTCCGTCGAATCAGGAAAGGAAGGTGTGAGGTGAGCACCGTCAGCACCCACGTTCTCGACGCCACCCGTGGAGCGCCGGCCTCCGGAGTCGAGGTCACGCTCTCGTCCGCCGGAGCGGAACTCGCGAGTGCTCGCACCGACGACGACGGGCGAATTTCCGAATTCCAGGTTCCCGCACTGGAACCCGGTACGTACACGCTGACCTTCGCCACCGGCGAGTACTTTGCGCGGCGGCACACCGAGACCTTCTACCCGGAGGTTACCGTCACCTTCCGGGTCGGCGGTGCCGGCAAAGTCCATGTGCCACTGCTGCTGTCGCCTTTTTCCTACTCCACCTATCGAGGGAGCTGACCCGTGAGTGAACTGACCGGAAAGATCGTGCTGGGCGCCAACCGCTACGGCAAGGCGGAGAACCGCGTGGTACGGATCTATCGGGACACTGCCCGCCACGAGATCCGCGACCTCAACGTGTCGACCTGCCTCCGCGGAGACTTCGACGCGGCACACCTCGAAGGCGACCAAGGTGCGGTGCTCCCGACCGACACACAGAAGCAGACGGTGTACGCGTACGCGAAGAGCAAGGGCGTCGAGTTCGTCGAAACCTACGCGCTCGAACTCGCGCGGCACTTCGTCGACGACGTCGAACCAGTCCGCGCCGCCCGCGTCGAGATCGACGACTACGCGTGGCAACGGGTGACGATCGACGGTGTCGAACACGATCACACGTGGACCCGCACCGGACCGGAGGTCCGCACGGTTTCGGTGACGGTCGAGGGAACCGGGCGGGAGCGACGGGAGTGGGTGATCGGCGGAGTCAAGGATCTCGTCGTACTCAAGTCGACCGGATCCGAATTCTCGGGTTTTCTCACCGACCCGTACACGGTCCTGGAACCGACTGCCGACCGTGTGATGGCAACCAGTCTGGTCGCACAGTGGCGATTCACGACCGACGACGTCGACTGGGATGTCACCTACGCAGGTATCAAGGCCACGATGCTCGAGCGTTTTGCGAACCTTCAATCGAAGGCACTGCAACAAACTCTCTTCGAGATGGGCCGGGCAGTGCTGGAGAAGTATCCGGTGATCGCGGAGATTCGCATGTCGGCGCCCAACAAGCATCATTTCGTCTACGACCTCGAAAGATTCGGAGTCACGAACTCGAACGAGGTATTCCACGCCGACGACCGGCCCTACGGCCTGATCCAGGCGACGGTTCAGCGGGAGGACGCACCCGAGGCCGGAAGCGCGTGGGAGCGGTTCGTCGACTGGATGTGACGACGTGAGGGCGTCACGGAGTGGCGGTGGGTGCCGGTAGTCGCGGCACGCACCGCCACTTTTCGTTGTCACCGGGTGGCCGGGAGACTTTTTCGGACGCGTACCCATCCGTTCGTACCCCGGCTCCGAATCGCTGCCAGACGGTACCGGACCGTCTCCGTTCCGAAACGCGTCGGCACGGTGGCAGCGAGACGAGGTGGCCCACATGCGCGCACTGGTAGAAGCCGGTTTTCCGGCAGTTCACCCCGCTGGTCGAGTTCGACACGTGGTCGCTCACCGTCGTGCCGGCGTGAGATGAGGCCTCTCATGTCCCCTTCTGCCTCCGGTTCCCCCCGGCATCACGGCCCGTACACCTCGGGTATCGGGTTTCTGCAAATGTTCATGGACGCCCAACGGGTGGATCCCGCCGTGTCGGCCGACTCCGTCGAGGACTCGGGTAAGGACACGAACGCCCCGGACGAGCGGCGGCAGCAATGAGTGTGGTCCCGCCGCATCGGCCCCGCGGTACGAGGATCGCCGTCGGGGTGAACCGCACGGACGTGCGTGAGGACGAGTCGACCGGCGTGCGTCGATGAACCGCGTCGTGTGGGGGATCGTCGCGGGCGCGCTGCTCGCCCAGATCGTCTATCCCCTCGTCTCCGGCACGTCGAGGGATGCCGTCACCGTGGCGGTGGTGCTCCTGCTCGCCGCCGCGTCGGTGGTGCATGCCGCCGTCACACGGGGTCCCGTGTGGGCCGTGGTGCTGGTCGCCTCGACCGCGGGACTCGGTCTCGTGTCCGAGATCGTCGGCACTGCGACCGGGTTCCCTTTCGGAAGCTACTTCTATGCGACCGGACGGCTCGGGCCCGAGATCGTGGGCGTTCCGGCGGTGGTCCCCTTGGCGTGGACCGCCGGCTTCTATCCGATCTGGTGTGCCGCGTCCTACGTCCTCCGGCATTCCCCGGTGCCGCCGGACAGGCGAGCGTTCGGGCGGGTCCTCATGGTTGCCGTGGGGATGGTGGGGTGGGATCTGTACCTCGACACCCAGATGGTGACCGACGGTCAGTGGACCTGGACCTCGGGCAACGCCGGGTTACCCGGCATTCCGTTCATCCCGTACACCAACTACCTCGGCTGGTTCGCTACCGCTCTGATCATGGCGATCGTCGTCGACAGGGTGGGAGGACGCGCCGAGTCGCCCAGGACGAGTGGCCGGCGAATCTCGGATGCGGCACCGCTGGTGCTGTTCCTCTGGACCTGGCTCGGATCGGCATTCGCGCACGCGTTCCTGCTCGAGGGCGACGAACTGCGCTATTCCGCGCTCTACGGGTTCTGTGTCATGGGGGTCGTGGGTGTCCCCGTGGTGGCCATGCGCATTCGACGAGCCGGAAAGGCCACGGTGAAGACATGATCGCAACGACTATGCCCGCTCCGGGAGAGAAGAGCCGAGGAATGACCAGCGCGATACCCAGCCGAGTCGATACCGTCGTGCCGACGGGTGGCCGATCATGAAGACGATCCCCGGGCCCGTCGATTCCGTGGTCGTGGTGGGGGCAGGACTCTCCGGTCTCGCTGCGGCGCTGTACCTTACGGGCGCGGGTAAACGCGTCACCGTGCTCGAGCGCGACGACACTGTGGGTGGCCGGGTCGGGACCTATCCGGTGTACGACGACTCCGGCAACCCCCTCTACACCATCGACAACGGCGCCAGCGTGCTCACGATGCCGGACCTGATCTCCGATGCGCTCGCCGCGGTCGGCGAGTCGTTCGATTCCACGACTCCCACAGTCGAACTGAGCGCACTGTCTCCCAGCTACCACGCTCGTTACGCCGACGGCAGTGCTCTCGACGTGTACGCCGATCCCACGGAGATGTCCGCCGAAGTCGAAAAAGTCTGCGGTCCAGGTGAAGTCGACGGGTATCGCCGATTGCGAGGCTGGCTCGCCAGCATCTTCGATACGGAGTTCGACCGGTACATCGCGTCGAACTTCGATTCGCCTCTCGACCTCGTCGGCTCGCGCGCAGCGCTGCGCGACACCGCCAGGCTGGCATTGATCGGCGGTTTCGGCCGCCTGGGCTCCCGGATCGCCTCGTTCGTCCGGGACGATCGGCTACGCCGGATCTTCACCTTCCAGTCGCTCTACGCCGGGGTCGCCCCGTCGAAAGCGCTCGGTGTGTACGGCGCTATCGCCCATATGGACACCTCGCTCGGGGTCTACTTCCCCGCGGGCGGAATGTCGGCTGTCGCAGAGTCCATGGCCGATGCGCTCACCCGTCACGGCGGAGCGCTCCACACCTCGGCCGAAGTGTCGGAACTGGAGATCCGCAACGATCGCGTGACGGCCGTCCTGACGTCCGACGGTCGCCGTGTCGAGTGCGACGCACTCGTCCTCACCCCGGACCTCCCGATCGTCGACCGCTTGCTCGATCGGGCCGGTGTGACGAGCAGCGGCAGGAAGCGGGGTTATTCCGTCGTGTCGCCGTCCGCAGTCGTCTTCCACGGCACCGTTCCCACCGAGGTCACGCAGTCGTGGCCGTCGAGCGCGCACCACACCATCGATTTCGGCGAGCAGTGGGCGGAGACCTTCGCACGTATCACCGCCGGTCCTGGCCGTGGACAGTTGATGGAGGACCCGTCGTTGCTGATCACCCGCCCGGCGGTCACCGACCCCGCCTTGCGGATGGTGCGTAACGGTGTCCTCAGCGAACCGGTGTCGATCTTGGCGCCGTGCCCGAACCTCGCGTCCGCGCCCATCGACTGGAACCGCCGCGCCGTGCCCTACCTGCGAGAGATCCAGATCGTCCTCGAGCAGCGGGGTTACTGCGGCCTGACCGCTGCGATGGTGGTCGACCACCTCGATACCCCGCAGACGTGGCGCGACAAAGGCATGCTCGAAGGCAGTCCGTTCTCCTCCGCCCATGTTTTCCGCCAGACCGGACCTTTCCGGCGCAAGAACATGGTCGGCGGCGTGGACAATGTGGTGCTGGCGGGCTCGGGTACCACCCCCGGCGTCGGAGTACCCACCGTGCTCGTGTCGGGGCGCCTTGCCGCCGAGCGGATCGTCGGATCGGCGACGAGCGAGCGGCCGCGTCGGACCGCCGTCACACAGTCGGTGCGCTCCGAGGAGGTAGTCGAGCATGGGTGAACTCGCCGGAATCGATCCCGGACTGCACGAGGCGTACCGGGTGTGCCGCGAACTGAACGAGCGCCACGGGAAGACCTATTTCCTTGCGACAAGGCTCCTTCCGGCATCCAAGCGTGCGGGCGTACATGCTCTCTACGGGTTTGCGCGGATGGTCGACGACGTCGTCGATGTCGAGGTCGACTCCGATCGGGCGGCCGCCGCGAAGGTCGATGCCTTCGAGGATCGGATCCGGGCCGCTTTCGGTGGCGCACCCCTGGGGCGGAGCCGGCCCGATCTCGTGCTCGGAGCGCTGGTGGATACCGCCGCGCGGTACGACATTCCGCACAGCTACTTCTATGCCTTCCTGCATTCGATGCGCATGGACATACCGGGGACCGTGATGTTCCGCCCGCGCTACCGCACGATGGACGAGTTGTCGGAATACATGTACGGATCCGCGGCCGTCATCGGTCTGCAGATGCTTCCGATCCTGGGTACGGAGACGGATCGGGACAAGGCTGCGCGGCCGGCCGCCGCACTCGGCGAAGCCTTCCAGCTCACGAACTTCATCCGGGATATGGGCGAAGACCTCGACCGCGACCGGATCTACCTGCCGACCGACGAGTTGAAAGCTTTCGGTGTCGACGAGGATCTTCTCCGATACTGCCGGACGACCGGCCGGAACGATGCCAGGCTCGAGCGGGCACTCGCGCACCTGATCGCGCACACCCGGTCGGTGTACCGCGAGGCAGACCCGGGGATCGACATGCTCGATCGATCGGTACGCCCGGGGATGCGCACAGCGTTCGTGCTGTACCGCGACATTCTCCGGGAGGTCGAGGACGGCGGATATCGTGTACTTCATCAGCGGGCACGCGTCTCCCGGCGGAGGCGCCTCGCCGTCGCCGCGCCACGATTGGCGGAGGCCGGATGGACCACCTTCCGTACGCGCGCGAAGACAGCGAAGAGCGTGGGTCAGCTGTCGAGCGGAGAGCGGACCCACTCACGACGAGGAACGGACAGAACAGGAACACCATGGAGCAAGTAGTGCTGCTCGACGAGGCGGGGCGCGCCGTCGGCACCGAACCGAAGGCAACCGTCCACACCGCGACGACGCCGTTGCATCTCGCTTTCTCCGCGTACGTCTTCGATGAGAACGGCCGTCTGCTCATTACCCGGCGCGCCCTGGAGAAGCGGACGTGGCCCGGGGTATGGACGAACAGTGGTTGCGGTCACCCGGCGCCGCAGGAGCCGCTCGAACTGGCCGTCCGCAGGCGGCTGGGCCAAGAACTCGGTATCGAACTCGACGACGTCGGCGTTGTGCTCCCGTCCTTCCGATACCGGGCGGTGATGGACAACGGGATCGTCGAGAACGAAATCTGCCCCGTCTACCGGGCCCTGTACCGGGGATCGCAGCCGGCTCCCGACCCGGCCGAGGTGTGCGGCGTCGACTGGGTGGAGTGGACCGCCTTCGCGGACGCGGTGGTGGACGGAACCCGCGACGTGTCGCCGTGGTGCTACGAGCAGGTGCAGCAACTCCGGCAACTCGGCGCCGACCCCCTTCGGTGGCCGGTTGCGGCCGCCGCAGATCTACCGCCCGCTGCCCCCGACCGCCTGAGCGGGGATCTGCCGCGCCTCGCCTAAGCCTCCTGCACCTGCAGCATCCGGAGCGCCAGGTATACGTCGAGCCTGTCATCGATCTGGGACAGATCGCGCCCGGTGAGCTTCTCCACCTTGCCGATTCGGTACCGGACCGTGTTGAGGTGCACGTGGATTCGTTCTGCGGTGCGTCGCCACGAGCCACTGCATGCGAGGAACACCTCGAGGGTGGAGAGAAGCCCGCTATCGGTGGACAGGTCGTGATCGAGCACCGGCCCAAGAATCCGTTGAGCGAAATCGTGACGCAACCTGTCCGGTACCGCGGAGAACAACTCCGCCGCCGAGTCCATTGCTGCCGTGCGCACGGACACCGGTTCGCGAATGTCACCGTCGTCCGTGGCGAGCGCGGTGGCGGTGGCGACGGCACCCGCCAGCGATCCGAGCGTGCACGTGGCGCTCGTGCCCACCCGCAATCGCGTGCGCTCGAGCGCCGGGACGACTCGGGCGAGCCGCCGACGAAGCACTGCGTGAACCTCGTCGGCGTCGCCGGCGACGGTCAGGACGACCCGGTCCCCGTCCAGCGCGCTCACGCACCCCGGCAGTGCGTCGCAGAGCGTGTCGCGAAGCGCCCGTAGCCGTTCGGCGGTGGCCGCAGCGGCCCGGTCGTCGTGGGACACCCGGCGCGCGACCACCGCGACAAGTGGACGTCCCGAATCGAATGTTGCTGCCGCAGTGGACACCAGCCCGGAACTGTCTCCGGCGTCCCAGGCGGTGCGCCGGCGTTCGTCTCGGCGAACCCGGTCGAGTGCCGCCACCGTGGCGAGTTCCCGGAACGCCTCGAGGCAGTCCGCGCGCGCGTCGCCCGTGTGCCGTACCACCAGCAGCCAGCAGGATGTGCGGTCGCGAAGGCCACCGCCCACGGAGAGCACCGTGTAGTCGGCGGTCGCGTGGGGAAGCCGCTCGGCGGACAAGGCCGCCGCGACGAGCCGGTCCACGATGTCGTCGTCGAGGGGTGCCGCGCCGGCGAGAGGCACTCCGGTGGCGGTGAGCAGCCACGCCTGCGCCCCGAATTCCTGGGCGGTGCGGTCGAGCAGGTCGCCGATGCTGCGACCGTCGGCGACCGCTTCGAGCAACCGCCGCTGCCGCGCGAGTCCGTTCTGCAGACGGTCCATGCGCGCGCCGGACATGCGTGCGGTCATCCGCTCGATGATCCGGCTGAACGGCACGTCCGCGGGGACCGAGAGCAACGGCAGCCGATGCCGGGCGCACGCGGCGACCACGTCCTCGGGCACCTCACCGAGCAGGGCCTCCCCCGCGGCGAGCGCAGTCACGCCCACGCGCGCGAGGTGTTTGACGAACAGATCCGAGTCTTCGGCAGACGCCCGCCACACCAGCCCCGAGAACACCAGCGACCCCGCGCTGACGTACCGGGTGGGGTCGGGCATATCGGTGGTACAGGTTCGCAGTACCGGCCGTTCGAGCATCGCGGGGTCGCCGTGGAGAACCCGGATTCCGAGTTCGGCATCGTCGAGTACATCGTGAAGAAGCACTGCACCACCTCCGTGCGCGGGCCTTTGGACGATCGCACAATACGAAGCGGGCATTTCGTTGCGGTTTCGTACACGGTGCCCGGGGTGTTGCGTCTCGAGCAGGAGTTCACTGGTAGGTGCCCGCCGACGTGAGGAGCAACCGTGCACACTCGCCCTACCACCCGACCGATCGTGATCCGTGGTGCGCACGTGGTCACGATGGATGCCGGTCGCGCCGAATACCGCAGCGGTCACGTCGTGGTCGACGGAAACAGGATCGTCGCGGTCGGCGACGGCGAACCGCTCGGGTACGACGACGCGCAGATCGTGGACGGCGCCGGATGCATTCTGACTCCCGGGCTCGTCAATACCCACCACCACCTCTACCAGTGGATCACCCGCGGTCTGGCCGTCGATCACACGCTGTTCGAGTGGCTGACCACTCTGTATCCCATCTGGGGCGGCATCGACGCCGATATGGTGCATGTCGCGGCGAAGGGTGCCCTCGCGCACCTGCTGAAGACCGGATGCACCACCAGCACCGATCATCACTACGTCGTCCCCCGCGACGGGGGTGACGTCTTCGGGGCCGAGATCGCCGCGGCGGCAGAGGTCGGTATCCGGTTCCACCCCTGCCGCGGTTCGATGGACCTGGGCGCGAGCGCGGGGGGACTCCCGCCGGATCACATCGTCGAGGACCTCGACGCGATCCTCGCCGGCAGTCAGGACGCCGTCCAGCGGTGGCACGATCCGTCGTTCGATTCGATGCTCCGCGTCGCGCTGGCCCCGTGCTCCCCGTTCTCCGTGACCGGGGAACTGCTGAAACAGTCCGCGGTGCTCGCCCGCGATCTCGGCGTCCGCTTGCACACGCACCTTGCGGAAACCCTCGACGAGCAGGACTTCTGCCTCGAGAGGTTCGGGTGCAACCCCGTCGAGTACATGGAATCTCTCGGCTGGACTGGGCCGGATGTGTGGTACGCGCACGCAGTACATCTCGACGACCGCGACATCGGGGTGCTCGCGGCCTCGGGCACGGGTGCGGCGCACTGTCCGACATCCAACGCGCGTCTCGGTGCGGGTATCGCGCGCGCCGCCGACCTCTACGCGGCAGGAGTTCCGCTCGGACTCGGGGTCGACGGCGCGGCGAGCAACGAATCGTGCTGCATGCTCGAAGAGGCCCACCACGCCGCGCTGTTCGCACGCGCCCGGAGCGGACCGCGGGCAATGACCGTTCGGCAGAGTCTCGCGCTCGCGACCATCGGCGGTGCGCGCGTCCTGGGTCGTGAGAACGAGATCGGCTCTCTCGAGGTGGGCAAGCTCGCCGATCTCGCTCTGTGGCGGCTCGACACACTCGCTCATTCCGGGATCGCGGACCCGGTCGCGGCGCTCGTACTGGGGTCGCAGCCTCCCCTGGATCTGCTTCTCGTCAACGGACGCGAGGTGGTACGCAACGATCGGGTGCTCACCGTCGACACCGACGTCGTCGCTCGCGGCGTGGCGGACGCGCACACCCGCCTCGTCTCCAAAGCGGGGTAACGCCATGGATCTGCACACCGTGACGGACTACACCGTGGCGCGGACACGTGAGGATCTCACCTGGGGACCGGGCACGGCGTTCGTCGGAGGCGGCACCTGGCTGTTCTCGGAACCGCAACCACACGCGCGTCGCCTCGTCGACCTGTCGGGGCTGGGCTGGCCCGCGACGGTGATCGACGACGCCGGCCTCGAAGTGGCCGCGACCTGCACGGTCGAGGAACTCTCGAGACTCTCCGAGACCACGACGTGGCAAGCCGCACCATTGTTCGGGCAGTGCGCCGACGCCCTGCTCGCCTCGTGGAAGATCTGGAAGCGTGCCACCGTCGGCGGCAACATCTGCCTGTCGCTGCCCGCCGGTGCCATGATTTCCCTCGCGGTCGCGCTCGACGCCGACGCGGTGATCTGGTCCCGAGGGGGCGGTGAGCGACGACTGCCGGTGGCGGAGTTCGTCACCGGCGTCGGCGGCAACCTCCTGCACGACGGAGACATCCTGCGCAGTATCCGTATCGAGGCACCGAAGCTGTCCTCACGCACCGCATTCCGGAAGATCGCCTTGTCTCCGCTGGGCCGGTCCGGTGCCGTGGTCATCGGTCGACGCGACGCCGACGGCGCGTTCGCCCTGTCGGTGACCGCTGCCACCACCCGTCCCCACGTGCTGAGGTTCCCCGATCTGCCCGCTGCGGCGGACCTCGAGGCAGCACTGACCTCTACCGTCGCCGCGGACGCCTATCACGCCGATGTCCACGGGACCCCCCAGTGGCGCAGGGCGGTCACAGCCGTTCTGGCACAGGAAGTCCGGGAGGAGTTGTCATGAGACTGACGGTCAACGGTGACGAGGTCGACGCCGCTCCCCGCCCCGGGCAGTGCCTGCGCACGATGCTGCGAGACCACGAACACTTCGAGGTCAAGAAGGGCTGCGACACGGGTGACTGTGGCGCGTGCTCGGTGCTCGTCGACGGTGAGGCGGTGCATTCGTGCGTCTATCCCGCCGTCCGGGCCGAGGGGCGCGCGGTGACCACGGTGACCGGTCTAGGTACGCCCGACGACATGCATCCCCTGCAACAGCGGTTCGTCGACGCCGCCGGGTTCCAATGCGGATTCTGCACCGCCGGCATGATCGTCACGGCGTCGACGTTCACCGAATCCGACCTCGACGACCTTCCGCGCCGGCTCAAAGGAAACTTGTGCCGCTGCACCGGATATCGTTCCGTCGACGATGCGCTGCGCGGCGTCGGCAACGTCGGGAAGACATGCGGAAAAGCTTTCGGCGCATCCCATCCCGCACCTGCGGGCCCGCGGGTCGTCACCGGTACGGAGCCGTACACGTTCGACACCGTCGTCGACGGCGTGCTGCATATCGCGACGCTGGGTAGCCCGCACCCGCACGCCCGGATCGTGTCCATCGACACCGTCGCCGCGGAGCAACTGCCGGGCGTGCACGCGGTCCTGTGCTGGCGCGACGCCCCCCAGTTCGCATATTCGACAGCGAGACACGAGAACCGGGAAGAAGATCCGGACGACACCTACCTCTTCGACCGGACGCTTCGATACGTCGGGCAACGGGTTGCGGCGGTCGTCGCCGAGACGGAAGCCCAGGCGCAGGAGGCCTGCCGGCTTCTCCGCGTGGAATACGAGGTCCTGCCCTTCGTGCTCGACCCGGACGAGGCCGCGGCACCCGGTGCCCCGCTGCTGCACGGTGACAAGGGGCCGGAAGCGCGGATCGCCGATGCCTCCCGCAACCTCATCGGAGAGGTGCACGGCGGGTGTGGTGACGTCGAAGCCGGCATCGCCGCGGCTGCGGCCGTGGTGCGCGGGCGCTGGCAGACGCAGCGCGTCCAGCACACCCATCTCGAAACACACGGCGCCGTCGGCTGGCTCGACGACGACGGACGGCTGGTGATCCGCAGTTCCACCCAGGTTCCGTTCCTCGTCCGGGACGAACTGTGCCGGATCTTCGGGCTCGAGCGTCACCGCGTCCGGGTGTTCACCGCCCGCGTGGGCGGGGGATTCGGCGGCAAACAGGAAATGCTCGCCGAGGACGTCGTCGCGGCGGCCGTCCTGCGCACCGGACGCCCGGCGCGGTGGGAGTTCACCCGGGCGGACCAGTTGACGGTCGCGCCGTGTCGTCATCCCATGCGGGTCGACGTCACCGTGGCCGCGGACGCCGACGGAATCCTCACGGCCCTCGCCATCGACGTCCTCAACGACGGCGGCGCGTACGGCAACCATTCGGCGAGCGTGATGTTCCACGGGTGCGGCGAATCGGTCGAGGTGTACCGCTGCCCGAACAAGCGTGTCGACGGCCGGTCGGTGTACACGAACAACCGGCCGTCTGGCGCGTTCCGCGGATACGGTCTCGGACAGGTGTTGTTCGCGGTCGAGTCCGCAATGGACGAACTCGCCCTGGAACTGGACCTCGACCCGTACGAGTTGCGGCGCCGCAACGTGGTGGTTCCCGGCGACGAACTGGTCGCCGCCCATCCCGAGGGCGCCGACCTCGGGTTCGGAAGCTACGGCCTCGACCAGTGCCTCGACCTCGTGCGCACTGCGATGTCGCGTGCGGACGGGCCACCCGCGCCGGAGGGTCCACGGTGGCGAGTCGGCGAGGGAATGGCGTTGGCGATGATCGCGTCGAACCCGCCCGGCGGGCACATCGCCGACACGTCGATCGAACTCCTGCCGGACGGTACGTTCGTCGCCCGGGTCGGTACCGCGGAATTCGGGAACGGTACGACGACCGTGCACACACAGATTGCCGCGTCGGTGCTCGGGATCGAGCCGGACCGGATCCGCGTCGAACAGTCGGATACCGACGTCACGACGCACGATACGGGCGCGTACGGATCGTCGGGAACGGTCGTCGCGGCGAAGGCCCTGCACGCCGCGGCCCACGCGCTGCGCGGCGATATGGCGAAATGGGCGGCGGAACTGACCGGCGAATCACCCGACGACGTGGAGTTCACGGCCGGCGGAGCCCAGGTGGGCGGCACAGAGGTGCCGTATGCGGACCTCCTGGAGGCGGCGGGCGGGACCCTGCGCGCCGAAGGCAGCCACGGCGGGCTCCCCCGCTCGTTGTCGTTCAACGTGCAGGGGTTTCGCGTCGCGGTCGACATCGGCACCGGTGAAGTGCGCATCCTGCAGTCCGTCCAGGCAGCCGACGCGGGTGTCGTCGTCAACCCCGAGCAGTGCCGGGGCCAGGTGGAAGGTGGTGTCGCCCAAGCCATCGGCGTCGCGATGTACGAAGAACTCGTCACCGATGCCAGCGGCACCGTCGTCACCGCGACGCTGCGGAACTACCACATTCCGCAGTACGCAGATGTGCCCCGCACCGAGGTGTACTTCGCGGACACCTACGACACCATGGGGCCGATGGGCGCCAAGTCCATGAGCGAGGCGCCGTTCAATCCCGTCGCCCCCGCGCTCGCCAACGCGGTCCGGCGCGCGATCGGAGTGCGGCCACACGAACTACCGCTGTCCCGGGACCGGATCTGGTCACTTCTTGCGGCACCCACTGCACGCTGAACGGTTCCGGCGCCGACGGCGGGACGTCCGGTTCAGGACCACCCCGACCACGAGCGCCACGGCGGCCACCACCCCCACCGGCACGAGTCGCTGGATCACAGAGCCTCGCGCGAACTCCATGAGATCGAGAGCCTCGGCTTCGGGTTGCGGATCGGCGGTCGCGTGCGCCGCGCCCGAATTCGCCGTTCCGGTGGCGGCATCCGCGGGCGGCGCCGGAGCGACGGCACCGGGCGTGGCCGCGGGTGCCGGTGTGGCGGTCTGCGCGGCGTCACCCGCCACGGGTGCGACGAACCCCGCACCGGCCGGTGTCGTGTCGGGAGGTGTCGGAGCCACCGCCGGCGCGCTGGACGGTACCGATTCGTTGGGAGTCGATTCGTTGGGAGTCGATTCGTTGGGAGTCGATTCGCTCGGCGTCGAGTCGGCGGCCTCCGGTCCCAGTTTCTTCGACAGACAGGACGCGAACTGTTCGAGGATCTTCCCGCCGACATCGGAGATCATCCCCCGGCCGAACTGGGCAGGCTTGCCCGTGACCGTCATATCGGTGTGGACCGTGCCGTCCGTACGGTCACCGTCGCCGGTGAGAACGATCGTGATGGTCGCGCTGACCGTGCCGTTGCCGCGTGTGTCCTTCGCGTTCGCCTCGATGACCGCCTTGCGGGCCTGCTCGTCCTTTTCGACGTATCGTCCGGTGCCTTTGAAGGTGAGCGACACGGGCCCGAGCTTGACCTTCACCGTTCCCGTGAACGTGTCCCCCTCGGTCCCGGTGAGCTTCGCCCCCGGCATGCACGGTGCGACTTTCTCGGGGTTGAGCAAGGCGGTCCACACCTCTTCGACGGGTGCTGGAACTGACAGGGTGTGATCGAGTTGCATTGCGTCCTCTCGGATAGTGAAGGTGTCGGAAACGTCAGATTCCGGTTGCTGTCGTCACCGCCCGGCGAGTGAGCACCTGCGCCAGATGGCTGCGGTACTCGGCGTCGGCGTTTCCGTCGGTCATGGGGTCGGTGCCGTCTGTCGCGCGCTCCGCAGCCGCCCTGATCGTGTCCGCCGTGGCGGGCTGCCCGACGAGCGATTCTTCGACACCACGCGCCCGGATCGGCACCGCCGCCATGTTGGTCAGAGCCACCTTGGCGCGTTCGATGGTGCCGCCCGCGACCGACACGGTCGCGGCGACGCCGACGATCGACCATTGTTGTGCTGCGCGATGGAACTTTTCGTACCGGGCGGCCCACTCGGTGTGGTTCGGAATGCGGATCTCCGCGAGGATTTCCCCGGCGTCCAGCGCAGTCGTGAAGTAGTCCTGGAAGAACTCTTCCGCCGTCAGGGTGCGAATGCCCGCGGGGCCGACCACCCGGAGCGTCGCGTCGAGAGCCACGGCCGGAGCGGCGAGGTCACCGGCGGGATCGGCGTGCGCCAACGACCCGCCGAGCGTTCCCCGATGCCGGATCTGGGGGTCCGCGACGGTGGCCGTGGCCTCCGCGAGCAATCGTGCGTGCCGCGCGACGAGCGGGTCGTGCAGAACTTCGTGGTGCGTGGTGGTCGCGCCGATCACGATCTCGTCGCCCTCCTCACGGATGCCGCGCAGTTCGGCGACGCGGCCGAGGTCGACGAGCGCCGACGGTGCCGCCAGACGCAACCGCAGGACCGGCATCAGGCTTTGGCCGCCTGCGATGATCTTCGAGTCCTCGCCTGCATCGCGCAGTGCCGTGACCGCCTCCTCGAGGCTGGTGGGCCGGAAATATTCGAACGCGGCCGGAATCATTGCGTGCCTCCCTGTGTACTCGTCCCGTCGCTGCGGGCAGAACGAATGGCATGCCACACCCGCATCGGAGTGCACGGCATCGTGATGTCGCGGACCCCGAACTGCCGTACGGCGTCGAGCACCGCGTTCACCACGGCCGGCGTCGACGCGATGGTGCCGGCCTCGCCGACTCCCTTGACGCCCAACGGATTCCCCGGAGCCGGTGTGTCGGTGCGGTCGGTGGTGAACGACGGCAGATCCACGGCCGTGGGAAGCAGGTACTCGGCGAACGAGCCGCTGAGCAACGTGCCCGACTCGTCGTGCACCGCTTCCTCGTACAGTGCCTGGGCGATGCCCTGCGCCAGACCTCCGTGCACCTGGCCCTCCACGATGAGGGGATTGACGACGTGCCCGATGTCGTCGACGCAGACGTATTTCCGGATGCGGGCGTGACCCGTCTCGGTGTCGACCTCGATCGCGCACAGGTGGGTGCCGTGCGGGAACGAGAAGTTGTCGGGGTCGTAGGTCGCCTCCGAATCGAGGTTCGGTTCGATCCCGTCGGGCAGGTCGTGCGCGGCGAACACGGCGAGCGCAATGTCCGTGAGCCCCACCGACTTCTCGGTTCCCTTGACCCGGAACTGTCCGTCGGTGAAGTCGAGATCGTCCTCCGCGCACTCCATCAGGTGTGCGGCGATCGGCCGCGCCTTGGCCACCACCTTCTCGGCCGCCTTCACCACTGCGATTCCGCCGACGGCGAGGGACCGTGAACCGTAGGTGTCGAGACCCCGTGGGGACGTCTGGGTGTCGCCGTGCAGGACCTCGATGTCCTCGAACGGGATTCCGAGTCGATCGGCGACGATCTGGCTCCACGCCGTCTCGTGTCCCTGGCCGTGCGCGGACGCGCCGGTGACCACCTCGACCTTGCCGGTGGGCAGCATGCGGATCGCCGCGTGCTCCCATCCTCCGGCCCCGTACGACAGCGAACCGAGGACGCGCGACGGGGCGAGTCCGCACATCTCGGTGAACGTCGATACCCCGATGCCCAGTTGCACCGGGTCCTTGCGCTCCCGGCGCTCGGCCTGTTCGCGTCGCAGACCGTCGTAGTCCAGCAGTTCGAGCGCTTTCGCGGTGGCCGCCTCGTAGTTGCCGGAGTCGTAGGTCAGGCCCGCGACGGTGTCGAACGGGAACTCCTCGTGCGCGATCCAGTTCTTCTTCCGGAGTTCGATCGGGTCCATCGACAGTTCGACGGCGAGTTCGTCCATGATGCGTTCGATCGCGAAGGTGGCCTCGGGGCGGCCCGCACCGCGGTAGGCATCGGTGGGCACCTTGTTGGTGAACACGTTGGTGCAGGTGAATCGGTAGGCGTCGAACTTGTAGATGCCGTTGAACATGAACGCCCCGAGGATCGGGACGCCGGGCGTGACGAGTCGCAGGTACGCGCCCATGTCCGCCAGCAGGTCCACCTTCAGCCCCGTGACCGTGCCGTCGCGTCTCGCCGCGATGGTGAGTTTCTGGATCTGGTCGCGGCCGTGATGCCCGGCCATCATCGATTCGCTGCGCGTCTCGGTGTACTTGAGGGGCTTGCGCAACCGGCGCGCAATCAGCAGGGTGAGCACCTCTTCCGGTGTCACCTGGAGTTTGCCGCCGAATCCGCCACCCACGTCCGGGGCGATCACCCGCAGGGTGTGCTCGGGGATACCGAGTGTCATCGCGAGCATCAGTTTCAGGATGTGCGGGACCTGCGTGGACGACCACATCGTGGTCTGCGAGGCAGTGGGGTCGACGACCACCGAGCGCGGTTCCATGAACGCCGGGATGAGTCGCTGCTGGCGGAAGGTCCGCTCCACGACGACCTCCGCATCGCGGAGGGTGTCGTCGACGTTGCTCCCGCTCCCGGCTTCCGCCGAATCGAACACCCACTTCGCGCTGCGGTTGGTGCCGAGGTCGGGGTGGAGCACAACGGTGTCGTCGGCGGCCGCCGCGAGGTCGAGCACGACCGGCAGGTCGTCGTAATCCACATCGATCGCGTCGAGTGCGTCGTGCGCTTCGTAGTAGGTGCGGGCGACCACGACCGCCACGGCCTCCCCCGCGAACCTCACGGTGCCGACGGCGAGCGCGGGTGCGGGCGGCGTCAGCATGTCCTCGGTGATCTGCCAGGCGCACGGCAGGCTGCCCTGTTCCTCCGCGAGATCCGCGCCGGTGTAGACGGCGACGACACCCGGTTGCTTCTTCGCTTCGTCCACATCGAGGTGGGTGATGCGTGCGTGTGCGAACGGGCTACGCAATATCGCCGCATGCAGCATGCCGGGGAGCACGATGTTGTCGGTCCAGTGGGTGCGGCCCGTGACGAGGTGCTCGTCTTCCTTGCGGCGGCGTGCCCTGCCGAGTTCGGATTCGGTACGTGGTTCGGCGGTGCTCGTCATCGTGTGCCTCCCTGCGTTGCCGCCGGTGCCTCGCGCAGGCGCTGCGCGGCGTCCTGTGCGGCGGCGACGATGTTCTGATATCCGGTGCAGCGGCAGAGGTTTCCCTCGAGGCTGTGCCGCACCTGTTCGTCGTCGGGATCGGGGTTGTCCGCGAGCAGGTCGATCGTCGCCATGATCATTCCCGGCGTGCAGAACCCGCATTGCAGAGCATGTTTCTCCCGGAATGCCTCCTGGACGGGATGCAGGGAGCCGTCGACGGACAGTCCTTCGACGGTCGTGACCTCCTGCCCGTCCGCCTGTACCGCGAGCACCGAGCACGACTTGACGCTCTGCCCGTCGAGCAGGACGGTGCACGCGCCGCAGTTGCTCGTGTCGCAGCCGACCACCGTCCCGACTTTTCCCAGCCGGTCTCTGAGATAGTGCACGAGCAGAAGGCGGGGTTCCACGTCGTCGGTATAGGGCGTTCCGTCGACGGTGACAGTGATGCGCATCGAACCTCCAGTGCATGACGCGAGCGACTCCGGTGATAGAGATCACTGCCACTTTGCGTCACCGGAGGGGCACGATGACCCGAATCGACGAAATCGGTCGCCGCAGTTCGGGTGGACCAGGAAGACGAGGAACTCGCAGATGGGAATCGCAGCGGTAATCGGCCCCGAACGGACGCTGTCGGTGACCGAGGTCGACCACTCGCCCCTTGCGCCGGGCGAGGTCCGCATCGACGTGGCGTACTGCGGAGTGTGCGGGTCGGATCTGCATCTGTTCTTCGACCCACCGGACCCGCTCACCGGGCACGTGCTGGGGCACGAGTTCGCCGGGGTGGTGAGCGAAATCGCCGCCGACGTGCGCGGATGGGCGGTCGGTGACCGGGTGGCGGTCCGGCCGATCGACGAGTGCGGCGACTGCACAGCGTGCCGGAGCGACGACGGGGTGTGTCTCACCGGCGTGGTTCGAGGGCCGGGCCTGGGCCGGCCGGGCGGACTCGCGGAATCGGTCACGGTCCCGTCCCGAATGCTGCACCGGATCCCCGACACCGTGTCCTTGCGCGACGCGGCGCTCACCGAGCCGCTTGCGGTGGCGGTCCGCGCGGTCGGGCGGGCCGAGGTCGCACCGGGCGACGGGGTCGTGGTGTTCGGTGCCGGTCCGATCGGCCTGCTCGCCGTCGAGGTTCTCCGTGCCAGGGGCATCACCGATGTGCTGGTGGTCGAGCCCCACGATGCGCGCCGTGCGCTCGCAAGCGGATCGGGCGTGCGGACGACGACGCCCGACCGGGTGCTCGAGGACGCGGCCGCGTTGTTCGCCGACGGTCCCCGGGCGGTACTGGAGTGCAGCGGAAATCCGAGTTGCGCACAGGATGCCGTCGACATCCTCGGATATCAGGGTCGTCTGGTGATCGTGGGGATTTCCGGGTTGCCGTCCGAACTCCTGCTGATGCGGTTGGCGATCTTCGAGACCGCGATCGTCGGCTCGACCGCGTACAGCGAGCGCGACTTCGGCGAGGCGCTGGCGCATCTTGCCGCCGGGCGCATCAGGGTCGACACGCTGGTGACGTCCGTGGTCGGTCTCGACGATGCCGACGAGAAGCTGCGCGAACTGTCCGGCGGCACCGGGTCGGACATCAAGGTGCTCGTGCAACCGACCGATCGTGGGTCACACGACCCTCGACATTCGACCTGAGGAGAACAGTCTGTGAGCCGATTCGACGGCAAGATCGCTTTCATCACCGGTGTGGCCCGAGGTCAGGGACGGGCACATGCCGTCCGGCTTGCGCGTGAGGGCGCGCGAATCGTCGGCGTCGATATTGCGGGCCCGCTGCCCGGGGTGCCCTACGAGTCCGCAACACTCGACGATCTCGACGAAACGCGCCGTCTCGTCGAGGCCGAAGGCGGGAAGGCGCACTTGGTGCAGGGCGACACTCGTGATCTCGAGGTGCTGAAGGAGGTCGCGCAGGAGGGCGTGGCACGATTCGGTGGCCTCGATGTCGTCGTCGCCAATGCCGGAATCTGCATTCCGGAGACGTGGGACGAGATCAGCCCCAACAGTTTCCGCGATACCCTCGACATCAACGTCACCGGTACGTGGAACACCGTCACGGCGACTGCACCGCACCTCATCGAGCGTGGCGGTGGCTCGATCATTCTCATCAGTTCACTGGCCGGCGTGAAGATGCAGCCGTTCATGGTGCATTACACGACCAGCAAGCACGCGGTGACCGGGATGGCCCGCGCCTTCGCAGCCGAGCTGGGCCGGCACAACATCCGTGTCAACAGTGTTCATCCGGGTGCGGTGAACACGCCGATGGGCTCCGGCAGCATGCGCGAACGGATCGCCGAAACCGCGGCGACCAACCCCAAGCTCGCGTCGATGACCACCCCGTTCCTCGAGAAATACATGGCGGAACCCGAGGAGGTCGCGGATATGGTGGCGTTCCTCGCCTCCGCCGAATCGACGTTCGTCACCGGACAGCATCTCGGCGTGGACGGCGGTGCTCAGTACTTCTGACCGGCACCAGGCTCGAACATCACAAGTGCTCGTGCGACCGGGTGGCCGGGCCCTACGACGCCTCGCGCATCGTGAGCCCGCCGAGTTCGACCGTGTACGTCTGCGTCGCTTCGTCCCACCGCACGGCATAGGTGGTCGGGTAGAGGCCCGCACGCTGGTACGCGGCGGGCTGAGGCAGTGGTTCCTCGATCGTGGGCCGAGACGCGAGCCACTCCCGGGTCATCATCGGTTCGATGAACGCCTGCTTGCCGTCCCACGAACCGTAGAGCACCGACTCGGTGAAGTGGTGCTCCGTCTCGGTGGTGTCCAGCCAGTGCAGTCCCATGCCGGGGACAGTCGCTGTCAGCGGATTCCCGTCCGGTGCGTACCCCGGGGGCAGATACCGGGGGTCCGGCAGACGGGGGGCGGCCTGGAAATAGCCGGGGGCAAGCGGGTGGATCGACTCCACCGTGGTCCTGTCCAGCAGATAGAAATGCACGTCGAAATGCGGTACGTCGAAACCGTGTTCGGGGTTGTGACCGCGAGAATTCCAGTCGACCGTGACGTGGTCGAACGGCGTCGCGTTCGCCTCCGCGGGCAGGTCGAGCACGTACGCCTCGGTGACGGGCAATACACCGTCCGGCAGTCCGTCGAGTGCGGCCGCGTCGAGTCGCACCCCGACCGTGGCAGGCGTGCCCTCCGCGTCGAGGGTGACGTAGGTGCGGGCGCTGCCGGCACCGACCGGACGCGCCGGCCCCTCGGCCGCACCAGGGATGCCGTCGCCCACCGCGGGCGCGGGGGCGACGACCAATCCGACGAATCCCACGGTGACGATCACGGCAAGATGACGGACACGCGGCCGAATATTCATCCGGGGCCCTCGATTTCGGTCGTCGGGCGGCATCGTGTGGATCCTACCGAGGTGCCGATGACGACGAGACGAAGTAGACCGATTCGTGATGCGCGGGCACGGTGGATTTCGGCGCACATTATCCCGGTGGTGGTGATGCGCCACATGGCCGTGGGCGAAAACGCGGTGCCAAGTCTATGATCTGGCCGACAGCGCCGCCGGCCGTGGTGGTTGGTTCCTCGTACCGAATACCTGAACGGCGCAATGCAGTCCGATAACGAGACTCGACCCACCGCAGCCGAAGTCCCCCCACTCTCCGACGCCCGATTCCGCCGGTTTGCGGCAGGAAACGTGATCAACAATATCGGTGAGACCGCTTTCGTCGGAGTCGCTCCGCTCCTGCTGGTCCAGGTCTACGGCCCGGCCGCAGTTGCGCTCTCGGTGGTGGCAACCGCGGTGTCGGGTCTCCTGGCGCCCTTCGTCGGTGCGGCGATCGACATGCGCGGTTGGCGCATGTTCTTCTATATCGGCCTGGCTGCTCAGTCCGCCTCGATTCTCGCTGTTGTCGCCTCGCTGGCCGTCGGCCGGCTTCCGCTCGCTCTGCTGGGAATCCTCCTGGTCGTGAACGCAACCGCGAGCATCAGCTATCTCTCGGCATGGAAAGTGGGCCTGAACGAACTCTTCCCGGACTTCCGCCGTCGTGCCCGAGGCACCCTGAACACGCTCTTCTACATGACGGGTGTAATCGGCCCGTTAGCGGCGTTCGGCATCATTTCGGTGAACGGTGTGACCCTGTTCCTCGTCTTCTACGTCGTCACGTCCTTTGCCCCTGTTGTGGCTCTCCTGTGGATCGACCGGGGACGGCCACGTACCGTGTCGCGCGCCGACGGGACTGCCATGGCGGCTCTGGCGGCGGGCGTGACGGCTATCCGGGGCTCGACGGTTGCGGCGGTTGCTGCTTCTCAGGTGCCTGGCTTCGGCGCTGCCCACGACGCTCATCGGCGCCCTCATCGTGCTCCGGTTCGAGTCGTACGCTGCCGCGCCCCTGCTGATCTTGGCTGTCTCCAACGTCACGGTCTATGTGGGGAATCAATACGTCAGCCGAATGGCGGACTTTCCGGAAGCCAGGATCGTGCTGGTGTACGGCACGCTGGGTCTTGCCGGAATAGCGATCCTGAACATCGACAACCTGTATGCATTCGTGATCGGGGTGGCGATTTTCGGAATCGCGACCGGAGTCGGACTCTCGCACTACGTCCTTGCCGTCGTCGTGTACTCGCCCACTCAGGTGTACGGATCGATAGGTGGCGTGTTCGGTCTTGCGTCGAGCGTTCTCGGTATCGCGGTCGGGCTTGTGCTGTCGATGGTGGACATGATCGGCCTCACGGCGTTCTATCTCATCCTGACGTTGCTGGCACTGGCCACTTTCGCAGCGGCAATCCGCTATATCCGTACCCCGGAAATATCTTCGGCGGCTCTTGTGAGCGAACAATAGGACACGATTTCCGATCGCTCCTCGCAGGCAGCGGCAAGCCCGCGCAGCATCCCTTGCCCGTGCAGACCACCGGGGAAGTTCAGAGCCCCTGAGCGGCGCCATCTACGGATCGGACCGGTTCGTCGTGGGTGTGGATCGGTCCGTCGGTCTCCCCGAGTCGCTGCCCGCCGCCACCCCACCGCAGGGCGATGATCTCGGCAGCGATCGACACCGCCGTTTCCTGCGGGGTCCGGGCCCCGAGATCCAGCCCGATCGGTGAGGACAGGCGCGCGAGGTCGTCGTCCGTCATCCCCGCTTCACGCAACCGGGTCATCCGGTCGTCGTGCGTCCGGCGCGACCCCATCGCGCCGACGTACGCCACGTCGAGCCGGAGCGCGACCTCCAGGAGAGGCACATCGAACTTGGGGTCGTGGGTGAGAACTGTGATCACGGTGCGCTTGTCGATCCGTCCGGCGTCGGCCTCGGCGGCGAGATAACGGTGCGGCCAGTCCACGATCACTTCGTCCGCACCGGGGAACCGCGCTTCGGTTGCGAAGACGCCGCGCGCGTCGCACACCGTGACCCGGTACCCGAGGAAAGTTCCCAGATCTGCCATCGCTGCGGCGAAATCGATTGCGCCGAACACGATCAACCGGGGTGGCGGCTGGAAGACGTTGACGAACACCGACATTCCCTCGCCGCGACGCTCACCGTCGGTGCCGTAGTGCAGTGTCCCGGATCGTCCGACGTCGAGCAGGCCACGTGCGTCGTCGGTGACGGCATCGTGCATCCGGGAGGACGGCAGCGTCCCGGCGTCCCGGTCCGGCCACACCACCAGGCGTCGCCCGAGGACCGCCGGATCGGGATGTTCGGTGACCGTTGCGATCGCCACCGGTTCGCCGCCGCGTACCGACGCGACGACGTCGGCGAAGGAGGGAAATCCGGCGCTGTCGATCCGTTCGACGAAGACGTCGATTATTCCACCGCACGTCAACCCCACGCTGAACGCGTCGTCGTCGGATACCCCGTACCGCTCGAGCACCGGCGTTCCGTCACCGATCACGTCCTGAGCCAGTTCGTACACCGCGCCCTCGACGCACCCGCCCGACACGCTGCCCGCCACCGTGCCGTCTCCTGCGACCAGCATCGACGCTCCCGGCGGGCGCGGCGCGGACCGGAACGTCGACACGACGGTGCCTACCGCGACGGCCTCGCCCGCCCGGTAGCGGCGGTCGAGTTCGTCGAGAACCTCACGCACGATGGACCTCCTCGAGCAATGTTTCCAATGTCGCGAGGCTGTGTCCCGCGAGCAGACGATCGATATGTGGCAATGCCACCGAGATACCCGATTGGATCGGTTCGTACCCGGCGTGGCCGGCGTGCGGATTGACCCACAGGACCGCGTGCGCGAGCCTGCGCAGTTGTGCCATCTGCTCTCCGAGCAGTACAGGGTCGCCGCGCTCCCAGCCGTCCGAGAAGATGACCACGACCGCGCCGCGCGCCAGCCCACGGCGTCCCCAGCGGTCGAGGAACGCGCGCAGTGTGTCGCCGAGCCGAGTGCCTCCGGCCCAGTCGGGCACGGTGCGCGCGGCAGCGGCGAGGGCATGCTGGGGGTCGCGGGCGCGCAGTGCCCGCGACAGCCGGGTCATGCGTGTGCCGAGCGAGAACACCTCGGTTCCGCCGGGGTGGGAACGGGTGACGACGTGCGCGAACCGCAGCAGCGCGTCGGCGTACGGAGCCATGGAGCCCGACACGTCGATCAGCAGCACCACCCGGCGCGGCCGCGTCGCCCTGCGGTGTCGCATGGGCCGTACCGCCTCGCCACCCGCGGCGAGCATGGCCCGCAGGGTGCGTCGCGCGTCCATCTGCCCGGCCCGGGAGGGACGCCTCCGCGCGGCGGCCCGCACAGGAGGACGGGGCCGCAATAGTGTCAGCATCTCCGTCAGGTGAGCGCGTTCGGCGGGTGTGAGGTCCGCGATGTCGCGATTCCGCAGCACTTCGGTGTCGGTGGCCGCGACCTGCAACTGGGGAGCATCTTCGCCCGTGCCGTCCACTGTTCCCTGCGTCCGGGTCAGCGCGGCGATCCGCGCGGTACGGGTGCGCTGCCCCCGGGTCCGCGACACGCTCGGCACTGCGCCTCCGAACCAGCTGCGGAAGGCCGCGTCGTAGCGGGGTAGATCGTCGGGGTCGCGGCACAACGTCGCCCGTCCCGCCCAGTAGACCTGCGCCGGATCGCCGATGTCGAGTTCACCGAGCGCCCGGACATACGTGTCGGTGGCGTCCGGAGTCACGGGCATGCCGGACTCGGCGAGCGCGCGGGTGAACCCGGCGAAGCCCACCAGCGTGCCGTGCGCCGCGGTCGTCATCCGGCGAGAACCCGCTCGAGACCGGCCCGCGTGACGCGCTCGACGTCTTCCCGGTATTTCAGGACGGCGCCGAGTGTCGCGGCTGCCGTCGCGGCGTCGAGCACCTCGCGGTCGAGTTCACGCAGCGCGCGGGCCCAGTCGAGGGATTCCGCCACCCCGGGCGGTTTGAGCAGGTCGTAGTCGCGCAGCGCGTGGACCGCGTGCGCGACCTGCGCGGCGAGGGAAGCGTCGATATCAGGCAGGCGACGACGCAGGATGGCGATCTCGCGGTCGAGGTCCGGGTGTTCGACCCAGTGGTACAGGCACCGGCGTTTGAGTGCGTCGTGCACTTCCCGGGTGCGGTTGGAGGTGAGCACCGTCAGCGGCGGCACGGCCGCGCGGATCTCTCCGAGTTCGGGAATCGTCACGGCGTTCTCGTCGAGCACCTGTAGCAGCAGCGCCTCGAATTCGTCGTCTGCACGGTCGATTTCGTCGACGAGCAGCACACAGGGTGCGCCGGTGAGGGCTGCCAGCAGTGGCCGGGTCAGCAGGTAACGCTCGGTGTAGAGGGACCGTTCTGCGGTGTCGGCGTCCAGAGCGCCCCCGCTCGCGGCCTCGAGAGTGCGCAGGTGCAGCAACTGCCGGGGAAAGTCCCAGTCGTAGAGTGCCTGCGACGCGTCGATGCCTTCGTGGCACTGCAACCGGACGAGCGGCAGGTCGAGCGCCTCGGCCAGCGCCGTCGCGAGGGAGGTCTTCCCGGTGCCGGGTTCGCCCTCGCAGAAGAGTGGCCGGCCCATCCGCATCGCCAGAAATGCCGTGGTCGCGAGGCCGTCGTCGGCGAGGTAACCGGTCGATTCGAGCGCCGTCACCAGGTCCTCGGGGGACCGTACCTCCGTCACCGCACCTGCCATGGGCTGAGCCTAGGACACCTGGGCGTGCCGCGACGGTGACTCGGAGTCACGGGGTGAGGCCCTGGTCCACGAGGCGACCGTGCACGCGTAGCCGTGAGATCCCTCCGTCCGGATATACGTCCAAGCGTACGAACGAGAGCGGCATGCTCGAATCCACACGGAACCGGTGCCGGCAATCGGGCAGCAGCGCAGTCTTCGGGAGCAATTCGACGAACGCCGATGCGTCGGCAGGGTCCGAGCCGTCCGGGAGGCCCGACAGTCGTGCCCACCCGGGCGCGTTCCCGACGTAGTACGACGTGTCGATCTCCACGTGGTCGATCAGTGCGGTGCCGGCCAGGCGCACCACGACGTAGTCGTTCCCGTCGTCGCGCCGTCGTGCGTTCTCCCAGCCACCGCCCATGTTCACAGCCCTGCCGGGAGCGATGATGTTGCGCGGCGACGAGTAGAAGCGGTTCGAGCAGTCCGCGATGTCGCCGCCGTTCTCGAGTGCTGCGAGATCGATCGTGCCGGTGAGGAACATCGGGTCCGGGCGAACTTCCCCGTGGACCCGGAAGCGGGCGACGCCACCGTCGGGAAAGATGTTGAGACGCACGTGGGTCCAGCGTCGCTCGCTGTCCACGGCAAAGGCATTCGCGGTGTCACCGAGCAGGGCCACCTTGTCGACGACGGGTTCCCAGGGCGCATCGAGGAGGTCGGCGACACCGGGATATCCCTCGAGGCATACGGCGTCGACCGACGCGAACGGTGGAAAGTTGCCGGTGAACCACGCCGTGTCGATCACCACGCCTCGGATCACGCCCGGGACACCGAGACGCACGATGGCGACATCGTGTCCGGGTTCGCGCCGCCTGCGGGTTTCCCAGCCGTCGTACACCTTTCCCTTGTGCCCGAAGGCGGACAGATCGTGCAGCGCCGGGCCCGGCGCGATGAGATTCTCACGCTGGGCGAACAACTCGTCGTTGGCGTACATCACCGAGCCGGTCAGTTCGCGGGAGGCGAGGTCGGGAAGTTGCCGGAAATCGGGCGATGTCATCGAATGTCCTTCCGGGACAGCAGTCGAGCGCGAGGAGCAGGGTCGTGGCGGCGATCACCGGTGACCGTGAGGGGTTCGCCGGCCAGCCATGTCTGCCGCACGACACCCGCCAGCGCCATTTCGGCATAGGGGGTGACGGCGTTGCGGTGGTGGAGTTTGTCGGGGAAGACCACGAATGCGTCGTCGGGGGCGAGGACGCACAGGTCGGCCGTGTTGCCGACGGCGATGTCGCCGCGGTCGGGTAGTCCGGCCAGGGCGGCGGTGTTGCGGGCCATCCACCGCGTCACGTCCACGAGGGAGTGTCCGCGCCGCCGTCCTTCCGACCACACGATCGGCAGTCCCAGTTGCAACGAGGAGATTCCGCCCCACGCTTCCCCGAAGTCGCCGATCCCCAGTTTCTTCAGTTCGGGGGTGCACGGTGAATGATCGGACACGACGCAGTCGATCGTGCCGTCCGCCAAGCCTCGCCACAGGCCTTCGCGGTTGGTGGCCTCCCGGATCGGCGGACAGCATTTGAAATGTGTCGAGCCGTCGAGGATTTCCTCACTGAACAACGCCAGGTAGTGCGGGCACGTCTCCACGGTGATGCGAACTCCCGCGTCCTTCGCTGCGGCGACGAGCGGCAGGCTCCCGGCGTCCGAGAGGTGCAGAATGTGGACGCGACACCCTGTTTCGGCGGCACCGTCGATCACCTGCGCGATCGCCCGCGCCTCGGCGACGGGCGGACGCGAGTGCAAGAAATCGGTGTAGCGGCGACCCGACGGGGCAGGCTGGGCGTCGAGCGTGGGGCCGTCCTCCGCGTGGACGATGAGCAGGCCGTCGAATCCGGCGATGACGCGCATCGCTGCGATCATCTGGTCCCGGTCCAGCGGGGGATATTCGTCGAGTCCGGAATACGCGAGGAAGCATTTGAATCCGTATACACCGGCGTCCCAGAGGGGTTCGAGATCCGCGAGATTGCCGGGGATCGCGCCGCCCCAGAACCCGACATCCACGGTCACCTGGCCGGCGGCGACTTTCTGCTTGACGGCGAGCGCAGCCACGTCCACGGTCGACGGAATGGAATTGAGCGGCATGTCGATCAACGTGGTGACCCCACCGGCGGCGGCGGCGCGGGTTGCGCTCGCGAATCCTTCCCACTCGGCGCGGCCCGGGTCGTTGACGTGCACGTGGGTGTCGACGAGGCCGGGAAGCAGCGCTTCGTCGTCGGCGAGGATCACCTCGCGTGCCCCGGGCACCGGTGCCGCATAGTCCTCGACGGCGGCGATCCGCCCGTCCCGGATGACCACGGCGCACGCACGCTCACGATCGCCGACCACGGCGCGGCGGGCCCGGATGACGGTGCTCATTCGAATCGTCCTTCCTGAGCGCCGAAGCCGGCCAGTGCTCGTAGCCGATCCGGCGTGATTCCGGCGTGCTCGTGCACTTCGGCGTCGGTGAGGGCGCCGCAGCCGAGGCCACGATGCAGGAACGACGCGAGTGCCCTCGCGGTGGCGGGTTCGTCGAGGAAACCGCTGTCGGTGCGGGCCGAGTAGGCCGCGATCCGTTCCGCTGCGGACGGGAACGAGCGGCGGTAGAACGCGAAGGTCGCGGCATAGCGGGTGGGCAATTGTGCGGGATGGAGGTCCCAGCCCTGGTAGAAGCCGCGGCGCAGCGACCGATCGACGAGCCGGGCGTGCAGCGCCCACGCGGCGCGCACCTCGTCGGCGGTGCCGACGGGGAGGCGGTTGGTCGAGCCGTCCGACAGGTGCACGCCGGTGCCGGCCGCGGCGACCTGCATGGTCGCCTTGGCGTGGTCCGCAACCGGGTGATCCATCGCCTGGTATTCGGCGGCGATGCCGCAGGCCGCCGAATAGTCGTAGGTGCCGTAGTGCAGCCCGGAGCATCGCCCCTGCGCGGCGTGGATCATCGCCGCCACCTGCGCGGTGCCGTCGGGTCCGCAGACAGCCTGTGGCGTCTCGATCTGGATCTCGAAGCGCAGCGGCGAGGTGAGCCCGTGCGTGGTCTCGAGAAATTCGCACACAGTGACCATCGCCGCGACCTGTTCCGGTGCCGACACCTTCGGCAACGTGACGACGAATCCGTCAGGGAGACAACCGTCGTCGGCAAGTTCTCCGATGAACATGTCCAGGGTGCGTACCGCGCGTGCCCGGACGGCAGGTTCGAGGCATTTCACGCGGATGCCGGAGAAGGGTGTCGGGTCCGGCGTGCTCCGGAGCGCTTCGGCGGCGCGCACGAGATGGGCGTCTTCGTCGGCGTCGCGTGCGCCGGGTGCGATGCCGGATTGGGGGAAACCGTCCTCGAAATCGATTCGCAGGTCTTCGATCGGTTCCGTGGCGAGTTTCGCTTCGACCAGGGGCAGGACGGCGCGGGCGAGAGCGGGTTCGACGCCGATCAGTTCCGCGAGATCGTCTGCTCCGGAGATGTACCGGGAGAACGTGTCCCGCGCCTGCGCGCCCCAGGAGAGCACCGTGCCGGCGTCGTACCGGTCGACGGGCACGTACACGGTGTGGACGGGTTGCCGAGCGGGTCCGAGTCCCGGGTAGGCCGCCGCGTACCGGGCATCGACGGCGCCCAGCGCAACATCGAGCGAGTCGAGCAACCGCTCGCGTCCGTCTGCCATCCGGTCTCCCCGTGTCTGCTCGGGTGTATCCACCCTTGTATACGTGCTCCGGGCGCAGACGGTAGTGCTCTCGGATCAACCGTTCGATTACCCCGGGTAACGACTGCGTTACGGGCCTTCCGGTGTGCCGGGGCGCACGGTGAGGATCTGCGACATCGTGCCGATCGGGCCGGACGTGTCGTGCAGCACGGTGCTCGTCAGACCGATCCCGTCGGCTCCGAACGAGACCGAGGTATCGAAACCGACCCAGTCGCCGCGGGGTTCGGCGAACAGGTGGACGGTGAGGTCGAGGTTGGGGAACGCGACCTTCTGCGGATCCGCCCGCACCGCCATGCCGTTCGCGATGTCGAACAGTCCTGCGGCAGCGGCGAGGGTGCTCACCTTGTCGTCGTCGACGAGCGTGATCGGTGTGCGAACCCAGAAGGACGCACGCCCGGGCCCGGCGCTCGTCCGGCGAACCTCGACCGACTCGATGAAACCGCCCGGCCACACGGTGGTGGGATCCCACGGTTCGGTGTCCTCGGGCGGTGCGATGCGCGACAGCGTCGAACCTGCGAGTTCGGCGGTGGGCCGCGGCTGCATGAGCCATGCGCGTGCCCGCACGACGGTGCGGCCTCCGTGGCTCAGTGCGGCCTCGACCAGTTCGATCGTGCGTCCCGGCCGCAGGACCTCCACGGCGGTGTCGACGGGGCCGACGGGCACGGTTCCCAGGATGTCGTACGACAGGCGGGCGATCACCAGCCCGTCGTCGCGGCGGGCGTCGCGGTCGGATTCGATGACGTGGGCGAGCAGGCCCAGCGCGGGGGCGATGTGCTGTTCGGCCTCGTTCCACGCGCCGCTCACATGGCGGGTCGCGCGGAAGGACGCGGGGCCGAGTCGTTCGAAGTAGCTCATGAGTCCTTCGTGGGTGTCGTCGGTCGGAGGAGCGGGGCGGCGTCGAGCGCCGAGAGGGCCATCAGGCGGAGGACGGCACGGGTGCCCTCGGGTGAGCGCGGGTCGGCGCTGTGCGGTGTGGAATTGATCAGGCCGAAGGTCGCGTGAGCCATCGTGCGTGCATCCGACTCGGCCAGACCCGGGGTGATGCGGCAGAGAGTCCCCACCCAGATCTCGACGTAGCGACGCTGGGTGACGCGCACCTCGCGTCGCGCGTCGTCGGGAAGCGAATGCAGTTCCCGGTCCTGGACGCGGATGAGGTCGGGGTCCCCGAGGGCGAAGTCGAGATGGAAGTCGACGAGTCTCCCGAGCGCGTCACGCGGGTCGGTGGTGTCGGCGACGACCGCGGTGCCGCCGGTGAGCAGCCGTCGGCTGATGTCGACGAGGAGTTCGACGAGCAGGGCGTCCTTGTTGGGGAAGTGCCGGTAGACGGCCGGGCCGCTGATGCCCACGGCCGCGCCGAGGTCCTCGAGCCGGACCCCGGCGAAGCCGCGCTCGGCGATCAGGCGGGCGGCGGCCCGGAGCAGCTGCGCGCGGCGCTCGGCTTTGGCGAGGCTCCGCCGGGTCGGCGCGGGAGGCGCCGCTTCTTCGGCAGGCTCATGCATGGCGGGAGACTCCACTCGTCTGTGATCTGGACAACTCGGTTAATCATAACTAACCTAGATTTCAGTTAATGGCGATTAGTTCAATCTACCGAGGATGGTGTCCGTGACGACCGCTCAGGCGATCTCGACAACCAGCCGCGACCAGCACGAACAGCTGGTCGGAGAGCTCCGCGACAGGCTTGCCGCGGCAGCGCTCGGCGGCAACGAAAAATCCCGTGAGCGGCATGTCTCCCGCGGCAAACTGCTTCCCCGCGACCGCGTCGACGGTCTCCTCGACACCGGCAGCCCGTTCCTGGAACTCTCACCGCTCGCCGCCACCGGCATGTACGGCGACGAGTGCCCCGGCGCCGGCATCATCACCGGAATCGGCCGGGTGGCCGGTCGCGAATGCGTGATCGTCGCCAACGACGCGACCGTCAAGGGCGGCACGTACTACCCCGTCACGGTGAAGAAGCACCTGCGGGCGCAAGAGGTGGCGTTGCAGAACAACCTGCCCTGCCTCTACCTCGTCGACTCCGGCGGCGCGTTCCTTCCCCGGCAGGACGAGGTCTTCCCGGACCGCGAGCACTTCGGCCGCATCTTCTACAACCAGGCGACGATGAGCGCCAAGGGCATTCCGCAGATCGCCGCGGTGCTCGGGTCGTGCACCGCCGGCGGCGCCTACGTGCCCGCGATGAGCGACGAAGCCGTCATCGTCCGGAATCAGGGCACCATCTTCCTCGGCGGCCCCCCGCTCGTGAAGGCTGCGACCGGTGAGGTGGTCACCGCAGAGGAACTCGGCGGCGGCGACCTGCACTCGAAGGTCTCGGGTGTGACCGACCATCTCGCCGAGGACGACCGCGACGCACTCCGCATCGTGCGCGACATCGCCTCCACCTTCGGTCCCCGGGCGGAGCGGCCGTGGGACGTCGAGCCCACCGTCGAACCCGAGAAGTCCCCGGAGACGCTGTACGACGTGGTCCCCACCGACTCGCGGATCCCCTACGACGTGCACGAGGTCATCTCCCGCATCGTCGACGGCGCCGGCGGTGCCGACGGTACAGGCGGTGCCGGCGGTGCCGGCCGGGGGTCCAGCAGCTTCCACGAGTTCAAGGCGGAGTACGGCAAGACGCTCGTGACCGGATTCGCGCGCATCCACGGGCACCCGGTGGGCATCGTCGCAAACAACGGCGTGCTCTTCGGCGAATCCGCCGTCAAGGGAGCGCATTTCATCGAACTGTGCGACAAGCGCTCGATCCCGCTGCTGTTCCTCCAGAACATTTCCGGCTTCATGGTCGGCCGCGACTACGAGGCCGGTGGCATCGCCAAGCACGGCGCCAAGATGGTCACCGCCGTCGCGTGCGCCCGGGTTCCGAAACTGACCGTCGTCATCGGCGGCTCGTACGGCGCCGGCAACTACTCGATGTGTGGCCGTGCGTACTCGCCGCGATTCCTGTGGATGTGGCCCAACGCGCGCATCTCCGTGATGGGCGGCGAGCAGGCCGCATCGGTGCTCGCGACCGTACGGTCCGACCAGCTCGACGCCTCGGGCAACCCGTGGACCGCCGAGCAGGAAGAGGAATTCAAAGCGCCGATCCGCGCGCAGTACGAGGAGCAGGGCAACCCCTACTACTCGACGGCCCGACTCTGGGACGACGGCATCATCGACCCTGTCGATACCAGAAAAGTTCTCGGACTGGCACTTTCGGTGTGCGCCAACGCGCCCCTCGAGCCGGTCTCCTACGGCGTCTTCCGGATGTGAGCGACATGAGCGATACGAATCGGATCGATACGGTCCTGGTAGCCAACCGCGGTGAGATCGCCGTGCGCGTCATCCGGACCCTGAAGGATATGGGACTGCGCTCGGTCGCGGTCTTCAGCGAAGCCGACCGCGACGCGCGGCACGTGCGCGAGGCCGACACCGCCGTTCTGCTCGGTCCTGCGGCGGCACGCGAGAGCTACCTCGCGATCGACAAGGTCATCGACGCGGCCGTCGCGACGGGTGCGCAGGCGATCCATCCGGGATACGGGTTCCTCTCGGAGAACGCTGCATTCGCCGCCGCCTGCGCCACAGCGGGTATCGCATTCCTCGGCCCGTCGGCGCATGCCATCGAGACGATGGGCGACAAGATCACCGCGAAGAGCGCGGTCTCGGAATTCGGGGTTCCCGTCGTGCCCGGCATCTCGCGGCCGGGACTGACCGACGCCGACTTGATCGCCGGAGCCGACGAGGTCGGCTATCCGGTGCTGGTCAAGCCGTCCGCCGGTGGCGGCGGAAAGGGCATGCGTCTGGTGACCGATCCGGCGGACCTTCCCGCCGCGCTCGCGTCGGCCCGTCGTGAGGCCGCGTCGTCGTTCGGTGACGACACGCTGTTCCTGGAGCGGTTCGTCCAGCGCCCCCGCCACATCGAGGTGCAGATCCTCGCCGACACGCACGGCAACGTCGTCCACCTGGGCGAGCGCGAATGCAGTCTGCAGCGCCGCCACCAGAAGGTCGTCGAAGAGGCTCCGTCGCCGCTGCTCGACGCGGTCACACGCGCCCGCATCGGTGAAGCGGCCTGCAACACCGCCCGCAGTGTCGACTACACCGGTGCGGGCACCGTCGAGTTCATCGTGTCCGCGGACCGGCCCGACGAATTCTTCTTCATGGAGATGAACACCCGCCTGCAGGTCGAGCACCCCGTCACGGAAATGGTGACGGGTCTCGACCTCGTCGAATGGCAGGTCCGGATTGCCGCCGGTGAATTGCTGGGGTTCGGCCAGGAGGACATCACCCTCAACGGTCACGCCATCGAAGCGCGCATCTACGCAGAGGACCCGGCCCGCGGCTTCCTGCCCACCGGCGGCCATGTCGCCGACGTCGTCGAGCCTTCCGGACCGGGAGTGCGGGTCGATTCCGGCGTGCAGGCCGGCACGATCGTGGGCAGCGATTACGACCCGATGCTGGCCAAGGTCATCGCCCACGCCGCCGACCGCGCGGGCGCACTGCGCCGCCTCGACCGGGCACTCGCCGACACGGCCGTCCTGGGCGTGGTCACCAATGTCGACTTCGTGCGTTTCCTGCTCGCCGACGACGAAGTCGTCGCCGGTGCCCTCGACACCGGCCTGCTCGACCGGCGTCTCGAGGACTACGCCGCCCCGGGTACGTCGGACACCACGTTCGTCGCGGCTGCCGCACACCTCTGGTTGCAGCACTGGTCGGCCGCGAACTCCGACCCGTGGTCGGTGCCGGACGGCTGGCGCGTCGGTACCCATCTGCCCGCGACCTTCCGTCTCACCTCGGGCGATCGCACCGTGCACGTGGGGTTCAGCGGAACGCCCGCCGCCGGAGCTGCGAGTGTCGAAGACGGCGAACGTAGTTCGGTGTCCGTGACGCTCGACGGATCTGTGCTCGCCGTCGTGCTCGACGGACGCCGCCACGTCTTCCGCGTGGCCGAGTCCGACGGCGCGATCTGGCTCGCCGACGGCCACGGCAGTGTCTCGGTCCGTGAAGTCGCGGAGGCAGGGGTACGCGGGGACGACGCGCACGCCGGCAACGCCGACATCACCAGCCCGATGCCCGGCGCGGTCATCGCCGTCGCGGTGGAATCAGGCGCCGAAGTCGCTGCCGGAGAGACGATCGTGGTCGTCGAAGCCATGAAGATGGAGCATTCGCTCACCGCGCCGGTCGCCGGCACCGTAGAGCTCTTCGCCGCTGCGGGTGAGCAGGTCAAGGTCGATCAACTTCTCGCGCGGGTCACCCCGCACGCCGATACGAAAGAGGCAACGGAATGACGGAATATCTGGCAACCGGGCAGCTTCCCGACGAGTACGAGCAGCTGCGCAAGACGGTCGCCGACTTCGCGCGCACCGTCGTCGCGCCGGTCGCGGCCAAGCACGACGCCGAGCATTCGTTCCCCTACGAAGTGGTCGCGGGCATGGCGGACATGGGTCTGTTCGGTCTGCCTTTCCCCGAGGAGTACGGCGGAATGGGCGGGGACTACTTCGCTCTGTGCCTCGCGCTCGAGGAACTCGGCAAAGTCGACCAGTCGGTCGCGATCACGCTCGAGGCCGGCGTGTCGCTCGGCGCCATGCCGATCTACCGGTTCGGTACCGAGGCGCAGAAGCAGGAATGGCTTCCGCAGCTCGCGAGCGGCCGGAACCTCGCGGCCTTCGGCCTGACCGAGCCCGGCGCGGGTAGCGACGCGGGCGGGACGAAGACCACCGCGAAGCTCGACGGCGGCGAGTGGGTCATCAACGGCAACAAGCAGTTCATCACGAACTCCGGCACCGACATCACCTCGCTCGTCACCGTCACCGCGGTCACCGGCGTGCGGGACAACGGCAAGAAGGAGATCTCCACGATCCTCGTTCCGGCCTCCACTCCCGGATTCACCGCCGAACCCGCCTACAACAAGGTGGGATGGAACGCGTCCGACACCCATCCGCTGACGTTCAGCGATGTGCGGGTGCCCGAGGAAAACCTGCTGGGCGAACGCGGCCGCGGGTACGCCAACTTCCTGCGGATCCTCGACGAGGGCCGCATCGCGATCGCTGCGCTGTCCACCGGTGCCGCGCAGGGCTGCGTCGACGAGTCGGTCAAGTACGCCAAGGAACGCGAGGCATTCGGCAGCCCGATCGGCAGCAACCAGGCAATCGCGTTCAAGATCGCCCGGATGGAGGCGCGTGCCCACACGGCGCGCACCGCGTACTACGACGCCGCCTCGGCGATGCTCGCGGGCCGTCCGTTCAAGAAGCAGGCCGCGATCGCGAAGCTCGTGGCGTCGGAGGCGGCGATGGACAACGCCCGCGACGCCACCCAGATCCACGGCGGCTACGGATTCATGAACGAATACGCCGTCGCGCGGCACTACCGCGACAGCAAGATCCTCGAGATCGGAGAGGGCACCACCGAGGTGCAGCTCATGCTCGTCGGACGGGAACTGGGACTGTGAGCGACACGGCGCCCGCGGAGAACGCGAAACGCATCACGCAGCGTGGACTGTGGTTCGAAGAATTCGAACTCGGCGCGGTCTACGAGCACCGGCCCGGCCGCACCATCACCGAAGCCGACAACGTTCTGTTCACCACCCAGACCATGAATACTCAAGCGCTGCATCTCGATGCCGCGTATGCGGCGGGCACCGCGTTCGGGGAGCGGCTGGTGAACTCGATGTTCACCCTGTCGACCATGATCGGTCTCTCCGTCGCGCAGCTGACGCAGGGAACGATCGTCGCGAACCTCGGCTTCTCCGAGGTCTCCTTCCCGAAGCCGTTGTTCCACGGCGACACGCTGTACGTGGAGACCAAGATCCTCGACAAGCGTGAATCCAAGAGCCGCCCGGGCGAAGGCATCGTCACCCTCGAGCACACCGGGCGCAACCAGCACGGTGACGTCGTCGGGATCGCGGTCCGCCAGACCCTCGTGCAGAAGAGGCCCACGACATGACATGGACACTTCCCGGCCCGGCGTGGCTGTTCTGCCCGGCCGACCGACCCGACCGCTACGCCAAGGCTGCCGCCCGTGCCGACGTGGTCATCGTCGACCTCGAGGATGCCGTGGCGCCGGCCGACAAGCAGGCCGCCCGCGACGCACTCGTCGCCACACCGCTCGATCCCGAGCGCACCGTGGTGCGGATCAACCCGGTCGGCACCGAAGACCACGGACCCGACCTCGAGGCACTGAGCCGCACCCCGTACACGCGGGTGATGCTGCCGAAGTGTGAGAGCGGCGATCAGGTGCGATCCCTCGCGCCGCTCGAGGTGGTCGCGCTCGTGGAGTCTCCGCTCGGCGTGCTCGCGGTCGAGAGCATCGCGAAGGCCGACAACACCATCGGAATGATGTGGGGCGCCGAGGATCTCGTGGCGGGACTGGGTGGCAACTCCAGCCGTGGGCCGGACGGGCTCTACCGCGGGGTCGCCCAGCACGCCCGTGCGGTCACGTTGCTCGCGGCGAAGGGCTACGCGCGCTGGGCACTCGATTCGGTGTACCTGAACATCAAGGACACCGACGGTCTGCACGACGAGGCACTCGACGCCGTAGCGGTCGGATTCGACATCAAGGTTGCGATCCACCCGGGCCAGATCGACGTGATCCGCCGCGCCTACGCACCCACGCCGGACGAAGAGGCCTGGGCGAGACGGGTACTCGACGCGGCCGGATCGGAGCGCGGGGTGTTCGACTTCGAGGGCAAGATGGTCGACGCCCCGGTATTGCGCCACGCCGAACGGCTGCTTCAGCGTGCCGCCGCGAGCACGCCGTCGTGATCCGGAGGCGTCAGCGCGTGCGGTGACGTAACAGCTGGGTGAGGCGGTGTGCCCCACCGAGCAACAGAGCCCCGACGTCGGGTGTGCGATCGGCACGGAAGCGACTTTCCACGCCGGTCAGGCTCAGCGCCCACGTCGGGGCTCCTCTGTGGTCGAAGACGGCCGCGCCCATTCCCCAGCTGCCCTCGACGATCAGTGCGGGATTGACGGAGTAGCCGGCCAGGCGTGTCGCGGCGATCCGCTCTTCGACGGCGTCGCGCGAGTGCTCCGCACCCCACGTGGCCGTGAGGTCGACGCGGGAGAGGTAATCGTCGATGTCCTGGTCGGACATGTGGGACAGGATCGCGAGCCCGGCGGACGCGACCCCGAGCGGAAACCGGATCCCGATGTGCAGCACGTGCGAACGCAACGGAAAGCTGCCTTCTTCGCTTGCCACACACACCGTTTCGTCTCCGCGACGGGCGGACAGGAACGCGCTCTCCCCGGATTCGCGGGCAAGGTCGCGAAGCACGTCTCCGGCCAGGTCGGTGATGTCGTATCGGGTGGCTGCCACCGAACCCAGCAGGTACAGCTCGGGCCCGAGCGACCATCGGCCCGACTTCGGGTCACGGTCGACCAGACCTTCGTCGGCGAGCGAGCCGAGGAGCCGGTGGACGGTCGGCCGGGCCAGGTCGGTCGCCCGGGCAAGGTCCGACGTCGAGGCCCCGTCCGGTTCGTACGACGACACGGCCCGCAGCAGCGCGCTCACTCTGCCGATCAGCTGTCCTTGGGCGGTCACGGGCTTATCCTACGTCCACTGAATGAACGAATTCTGTCCGCGTGTCCGGATAGCGAGCAATTATCGTATTCTCGGCGCGCTCACTTGTGAATCTCACCTGCAGCAACTTTATTGGTGGGACGAGAAGGACGACGTTCATTGAATGGACGTCGGCGGCCCGACGAGGTCGCGGAATCCCTGACCCGAGAGGTGTGCGTTGGCAACGAAAGTGTTCCGGTCCGCGGTGGAGGCCGTCGCGGACGTGACAGACGGTTCGTCCCTTGCGGTGGGCGGGTTCGGCCTGTGCGGCATCCCCGACATTCTGATCCAGGCGCTCGCCGAGGCGGGCGTGACCGACCTCGAAGTGTTCTCCAACAACTGTGGGGTCGACGGCCACGGACTGGGAATACTTCTCGGCGACAAGAGAATCCGCCGGGTGACCGCGTCGTACGTGGGCGAGAACAAGGAGTTCGCCCGTCAGTACCTCTCCGGGGAACTCGAGGTGGAATTGACGCCACAGGGCACGCTCGCGGAGAAGTTGCGTGCCGGTGGCGCGGGCATTCCCGCGTTCTTCACCCCGGCCGGCGTCGGAACCCCGATCGCGCTCGGTGGGCTGCCGTGGCGGTACGACGCCGAAGGAGGCGTCGCGGTGGCGTCACCGGCGAAAGAGGTCCGTGAGTTCCGGGGCAAGAAGTACGTGCTCGAGGAGTCGATCACCGCGGACTTCGCCCTGGTGCACGCCCTGAAGGGGGACACCGAAGGGAACCTGGTGTTCAACAAGGCGGCGATGAACTTCAACCCGTTGGCCGCCATGGCCGGACGGGTGTGCATCGCGCAGGTCGAGGAACTTGTCGAGCCGGGCGAGATCGAGCCCGGAGAGGTGCACCTGCCGGGGATCTTCGTCGACCGGATCGTGCACACCGGGGCGCAGGACAAGCAGATCGAGAAGCGGACCGTCAAGGCAGGAGCGGCATCATGAGCGTCGAGGTCGAACGGGCAGTGGGCTGGACGCGCACGCAGATGGCGGCGCGCGCCGCGCAGGAGCTGGAACCCGGCGAGTACGTGAACCTGGGGATCGGGCTGCCCACGCTGATTCCGAATTACCTGCCCGACGGCGTGCGGGTCACCCTGCACAGCGAGAACGGCATCCTCGGTACCGGCCCGTACCCCGAGGAAGAGGCGATCGACGCGGATCTGATCAATGCCGGCAAGGAGACCGTCACGGTCAACGCGGGCGCGGCGTTCTTCGACTCCGCGCTGAGCTTCGGGATGATTCGCGGCGGGCACATCGACACCGCGGTACTCGGCGGCATGGAGGTCTCGGCCACGGGCGATCTGGCGAACTGGATGGTGCCGGGCAAGATGGTCAAGGGCATGGGTGGCGCGATGGATCTCGTGCACGGTGCCCGCAAGGTCATCGTGCTCATGGAGCACACCGACAAGACGGGCAAGCCGAAGATCGTCGAGCGGTGCTCGTTGCCGCTGACCGGCGAGGGCGTGGTCCAGCGGATCATCACCGACCTCGCGGTCATCGATGTGACGGACGCCGGGTTGGTCCTGCGCGAATGCGCACCGGGTGTGACGGAAGAACAGGTGGCCGCCGCGACCGGCGCGCCGCTCACCGTCGACCTCGCATGACATCGCCGGTGGTTCCGGTGCCGGTCATCCGGCGCGGAACCACCGGAAGAGCGACCGCCTCCGTGCCGGTCGTGCGCGGCTGGACGGGGGATCCGAACGGCCTTCCTGGGCAGCGAGGAGGGCGCGCCGGGCTTCTTCCCGGCGTGCCTGTCTCCCGGCCCGCCAGGTTTCGACCACTGCGTCGACGTCCACCTTGTGGACCGGGATCGGTAGCTGACCAGGCTGGAGCATGTATTCCACCACCCGCCGGTTGAGCCCCGCGACGATCTCCCGGACCGACTGCTCGGACGGCACGTTCGCCACGGTCTCGGGTAGCCGCTCGATTTCCCGGCGCAATTGGAGGGGTAGCGGCAGCAATGCCTCCGTCGAGAGTCCCTGCCGGGCGAGGTAGGCCTTGACCCACCACAATTCGTCGTCGCCGTGATCGGGGATGGGTTTTCCCGCACCCGGGAGGTCGTCGAAGTCGCCGCGCTCCTGTGCGGCGCGGATCTGCCGTTCGATCCACGTCTCGAAGGAGATGTCCGGTCGTTTCCGCTCGGTCACCGGTCCAGGATGCCACCGCGATCCGGCACCGCGCGGACGATGCGTTGCGGTTCGGTCTCGGCGGTGGCATACCCTGTGGCACATGGAAGGACAGCGGCCGACGCGCCGGGCGGCCGACCCGCCCGTCGACACTTCGACCGTGCTCGGCAAGGTCGTCACCGTCCTGCACGCGTTCACCGCCGACGACCACGGAGTGACCCTCGCCGAACTCGGCCGTCGCACGGGTCTGGCCAAGGGCACTCTCCACCGCGTGGTCAACGATCTGATCGACGTCCGCTTGCTCGACAAGGATGCGTCCGGGTATCGGCTCGGCGGCCGGATGTTCGAACTCGGCATGCGCGCGTCGGTGGAACGACGACTGCTCGAGGTCGCCATTCCGTTCATGGAAGACCTGTACGAGCGGACCCATGAAACCGTGCACCTCGGAGTGCCCGAAGGCACCGAAGTCGTCTACGTCTCGAAGATCGGTGGCCATCGCCCGGCCCCGGCGCCGTCGCGAGTCGGTGGACGAATGCCCATGTACTGCACTGCCATCGGCAAGGCGCTGCTCGCGTTCTCGTCGCCGGCGCTGTTCGTGGACGTCGTGGATGCCGGGCTCGCCCGCAAGACACCGCGCACGATCACCGCGCCGGGCCGGTTCCGCGACCACATCGATCGCATCGCGAGCACGGGCGTCGCGTTCGAGCACGAGGAATCGGCGGTCGGGCTGGTGTGTGTCGCCGCACCCGTGCTTCTGGGAGACGAGGATCCGGTCGCCGCGATCAGCGTCACCGGGCCCGCCACGCGGTTCCGGCCCGAGAAACACGCGGCGGCGGTGAAGGCGGCGGCGGCGGGCGTCGCATCGACCCTGGCCCGTCGTGCGGCCCTGCGGACTCTGTGAGCGGCTCCCGGATGATCCGGCGCCACGCGTTCCACTGAGCGGAACCTACGGCTAGGTAAGCGGTACTCGTACCCCCACGATGGAGTTACCCATCGATCGACGAGGACCTGATGACCACTACTCCCCATTCCGCGGGCGATGCCGCATCTCTCGACACCGTCGGCGCAGCGGCCGGCCGGCTCATCGATGCCGCTCGCACCGCCGTGCCGTGTGCGCCGGTGCGGGATCTGCTCGGTGAAACCGACATCGACCTGGCCTACGCGGTGCAGCAGCACCTGACCGAGCACAAACTCGCCTCCGGCGCCCGCATTGTGGGGCGCAAGATCGGCCTCACCTCCCCGGCAGTCCAGCAGCAACTCGGCGTGAACCGCCCTGATTTCGGGGTGCTGTTCGACGATATGGATGTCACCGATCTCGACGAGGTCCCCAGCGACCGGCTGCTCCAGCCGAAGGCCGAGGCGGAGATCGCGTTCGTGCTCTCCGCAGACCTCGATGACGACGATCTCGACCTCGACAAGGTGCGGGGCGCCGTGGACTATGCGGTCGCGGCGCTGGAAATCGTCGACAGCAGGGTCGCCGGATGGGACATCAAGATCACCGATACGGTCGCGGACAATGCGTCGAGCGGTCTCTACGTGCTCGGCTCCCACCGCGTGTCCCTCGCCGATTTCGAGCCGATCGACACGACCATGCGGATGTACATCGACGACGAACTCGTCTCGGAGGGCACCGGAGCGGCCTGCCTCGGCGATCCGTTGAACGCCTTGCTGTGGCTCGCCCGCACTGCGCGCGAATTCGGACAGCCGCTGACCGCCGGCCAGGTGGTGCTGTCCGGTGCACTCGGACCGATGGTGTCCGCCCCTCCCGGGGTCACGGTGCGCGCCGAGATCTCCACTCTCGGCTCCGTCACCGCCCCCTTCTCGACCTCACCGTCTTCGGCACAGGAGAACTGACATGACCACGACCAAGGTCGCCATCATCGGGCCGGGCAACATCGGCACCGACCTGCTCATCAAGATCAAGAGGCTGGCGGACAGCGAACTCGAGACGATCGCCCTGGTGGGCATCGACCCCGAGTCCGACGGCCTGGCCCGCGCGAAGCGGCTGGGCATCGACGCCATCGCCACCGGCGTCGAAGGCCTCATCGAGCATCCCCGGTTCGGCGAGATCGAGATCGTGTTCGACGCGACCTCGGCGAAGGCGCACGAATACAACGAGAAGATGCTGCGCCCGCACGGCAAGATCCTGATCGATCTCACGCCCGCTGCGATCGGCCCCTACGTGGTGCCGCCGGTGAACCTCGACGAGCACCTCGACGCTCCCAACGTCAACATGGTCACCTGCGGTGGCCAGGCGACCATCCCGATCGTCGCTGCCATCTCGCAGGTGACGCCGGTGTACTGGGCCGAGATCGTCGCATCGATCTCCTCCAAGTCGGCCGGCCCCGGCACGCGCGCCAACATCGACGAGTTCACCGAGACCACGTCGCAAGCGATCGAGAAGATCGGCGGCGCCGCCCGCGGCAAGGCGATCATCATCCTGAACCCGGCCGAACCCCCGATGATCATGCGCGACACCGTTCTTGCGCTGGTCGGCGAAGACCGCAAGGACGAGATCGTCGCGTCGGTCGAGGCGATGGTCGCGAAGGTATCCACCTACGTGCCCGGATACAAGCTCAAGCAGGAAATCCAGTTCACCCCGATGACCGAGACCGTCGGAACGCTGACCGAACACACCGGACCGATGTGGAAGGTCGCGGTGTTCCTCGAAGTCAAGGGCGCAGCGCACTACCTGCCCGAGTACGCGGGCAATCTCGACATCATGACGTCCGCGGCCCTGCAGGTCGGCCGGGCAGTCGCGGCACGCAAGAAGGAGCAGGTTTCGGCATGAGCGAGACGACCACCAACGACGCCGGACAGCGCGAGTACGCGAGTCACGGCACGGCCCTGTACATCCAGGACGTCACCCTGCGCGACGGCATGCACGCCATCCGTCACCGCATCACCCCCGACGACGTCGCAGCGATCGCGGGCGCACTGGACCGTGCCGGCGTGGACGCGATCGAGGTCTCGCACGGCGACGGGCTCACCGGCCATTCCCTCACGTACGGCCCGGGTAGCAACACCGACTGGGAATGGCTCGAAGCCGCAGCGGGAGCGATCAATTCGGCCATCCTGACCACGTTGCTGCTGCCGGGTATCGGCACCGTGCACGAGCTGAAGCGCGCCTACGAACTCGGTGTGCGGTCGGTGCGTGTGGCCACCCACTGCACCGAGGCCGACGTGTCGGCGCAGCACATCGCCGCCGCCAAGGAACTGGGCATGGACGTGTCCGGCTTCCTGATGATGTCGCACATGGCTCCCGCGGAAGAACTCGCTCGCCAGGCCAAGCTCATGGAGTCCTACGGCGCCGACTGCGTCTACGTCACCGACTCCGGTGGACGGCTGACGATGGACGGCGTCCGTGAGCGTGTCCGCGCCTACCGTGACGTTCTCGAGGAGGGCACGCAGATCGGTATCCACGCCCACCAGAACCTGTCGCTCTCGGTCGCCAACTCCGTCGTCGCCGTCGAGGAAGGCGTCATCCGCGTCGATGCGTCACTGGCCGGGCAGGGCGCGGGTGCGGGCAACTGCCCGATCGAACCCTTCGTCGCGGTCGCCGATCTGCACGGATGGAAGCACTCGTGCGATCTGTTCGGCCTGCAGGATGCTGCCGACGATCTCGTCCGTCCGTTGCAGGACCGGCCGGTCCAGGTGGACCGCGAGACCCTCACGCTCGGCTACGCCGGTGTGTACTCGAGCTTCCTGCGTCACGCGGAGACCGCTGCGGACATCTACGGCCTCGACACCCGCGACATCCTCGTCGAGATCGGGCGTCGCGGGCTGGTCGGCGGCCAGGAGGACATGATCACCGACGTCGCACTCGACCTGCGTAACCGCGCGGGGCACTGACCGTCGCGTGTAAGGCGGGTCGTGGCAGGACCTCTCAGGCGACGAGGTCCTGGTACTCCGGATGCTTGTCGATGAAGCTGTCGACGAACGGGCATACCGGCACGACCCGCTTTCCACGTTCGCGCACGTCGTCCAGCGCGAACCGAACGAGTTTGCCGGCGAGGCCCTGACCGGAATAGGCGTCGTCGACCACGGTGTGGTCGAACACGAGCTGAGTGTCGTCGGCGGGGTGATAGTCGGCGTAACCGATGACGGAACCGTTGTCGTCCAGTTCGTATCGCTGCCGGTCGGGATTGTGAACCACTTTCACGGACGAATCACTCACGGTGTTTCCTCACTCTCGAGACCAGATGACCGAGCACGTCGAAGATACCTGCACGTGAAGACGGGCCGCGACATCTGTCGCGGCCCGTTTTCACGGCGAGGGCGCTGCGTGCCCGTAGCTGGTTACTCCGGGGGCGAGATGTGCTGAGCGATGTAGAGCGGTTCGCCCAGCTGCTCGAGCAGGTCGAGCTGGGTTTCGAGGTAGTCGATATGTTCTTCCTCGTCGGCGAGGATCGCCTCGAAGATGTTCGCGGAGGTGATGTCGCTGACCGACCGCATGTACTCCGATCCCTTGCGGAGCCGGTCGCGAGCCTCGATCTCGACCTGGAGATCCGCCTGGAGCATCTCCTTCACGGTCTGTCCCAGACGCAGCGAACCGAGCCGCTGGTAGTTGGGCAGTCCGTCGAGGTAGAGAATGCGATCGGTGAGGGTCTCGGCGTGGCGCATTTCGTCGAACGACTCGGCGCGGGTGTGTGCCGCGAGCTTCGACCAACCGCGGTCTTCTTGCATCTTGGAATGCAGGAAGTACTGATTGATGGCGGTGAGTTCCGCCGTCAACTGCTCGTTCAGGTATTCGATGACCTTCTTGTCGCCCTTCATGGCACCTCCCGGGGTGAACCATCAGGTTTACCGCCGGGCAGGGGCTGGCTACACGGCGGTCTCGAGCTCGATCGTCTCATTTCGGACGCGCGCCTGCCGGATGATCGCCGAGATGTTGCGTACGCAGTTGCCGCAGTCGGTTCCTGCGCGGCACGCGGCGCTCACTTCGCGGGTGCATCGTGCGCCCGCTGCCACCTCTGCTTCGATGTGGTGGTGCGTGAGGGCGTGGCAACTACAGACGATCATGTGAGCCACCATCCTGAGGTTGTTAGGTTGCCCAAACCTTACCTCTGGTTAGGTCTGCCTATCCTGTGAGCGTAGTCACAATTCGATCTACTTTGCTCCGCGCGGTGTCCGGTCTCACGTCACCGTCCGGTACCCCTGTTAGCCCTGTTGCATCTGTTGCGAAACGACGTGATTGATGCGGTGCAGACCGCCTTGTGAGAGGCCCGGAATTTGATGCTCGAGGGTACGGACCAGCGATGAGTCGTCGATCACCTTCTCGCTCGACTGGACGAGCACCGTCCCGGCGCCGGTGAAGTCGAACTGGCGTTCCTCCCCCGACTGGACCCCGAACCGGCGTGCGCCGGCGGAGACGAATCCCGTGATCCACGATTCGTCGTAGTGGTGGCTCGGGGACGGACAGTCGGCCCAGCCGACGAGTGCCTCGGGATCGACGCGCAGCGGCGGTTCGGCGAACATCACCGGTCCGTTCGACGACGCGAGGAACCGTCCCGTCCCGATCAGCGTGAGGAATCCCGGCACGATCGACTGATTCAGCGACAGACCCGGCTCGAAGGCCAGCAGGTTCGACTGCCGGATCGTGAGGTTGCCGTCGTCGAGATCGTAGGAGTTGATGTCGTAACCGCGGTCCCCGAGGATCAGCTTCCCGAAGCCGTCCGCCACCACGTAGTCGCCGAGATACATCGGTGCCGAGAACCGGCGGGCCACCATGTCGAGCAGGCCGCCCTGAAGTCCGTGGGTGAGGGCGGAGAACCGCACCTGCCCGTAGTACGCGATCATCGCGCCCTTCGACAGGAACCACGGCGTCTGCAGGTCGATGCAGTAGGCGTAGCTGTTTCCGGGAACGTTGTCGCTCTCGGTGAAGCTCGCGGGATTGAGGACGACGCTCACAGTTTCTCCTCCGATGCCTGCACGTAGACGATGCCTTGACCGGTGCACTCGAGTTGCATGGCCTCTCCGCCGCTGCGGCCCACATTGCGCCAGCTCATCGACGATTTCAGTTCGGTACGGACCGCACCGCTCGCCGCGACGAAGGCCTGGGGATCGACGATCACGGGCGCAGGTCCACCCACACGAAGTTCGAAGACGCCGCCGTGCGCGAGCAGCACCGCGGCGCCGTAGCCGGACAGCTGTGTCGTGAACATTCCCGTGCCGGTCACCGCGCCCGTCGCGGCGCCCCGGAGTGCGCCCAGCAGGCCGCCGCCTCCCCCACCCGCCTGCGCGGCACCCGACGACACCACCGTGCTCTGCAGCCCCGCCGTGTGTGCAAGCAGCCGCGACGCATCCACGCGAAGCTCCCCGCCGGCGGACATGTCCACCACATGGGTCTCCAGTCCGCGGAATCCGTAGTGCACGGTGCCGTTGCCCTGAGCGAGCATGGTCGACTCGTGCTCGCCCTGCATCATCCGCCCGGCCATGCCGGCGAGCCCGCCGAGACCGGGAGCGCTTCCTGCCCCGCCGGGCACGCCGTGGGGAGCGAAGCGGACGTCACCGGTGTAGAAGAGCATCGCGCCGCGACGAGCGACGACGGGTCCCGACCGGTTCAGGTCCACGCTGACGACCTTGCTGTTGACCTTGGTGAAAGTCACTCTCGCCCCTACCGTTCCGCCGGCTGGATGGACACCACGCCCGTGCCGTCCCATTTGAGGGAGAAGGCTTCGCCACTGCCCTGTCCGACCACCGACCGCCACGACACGTCGGTGACGAAGGACTGCGTCAGTTGTCCCTTGGCACAGACGAATGCGTCGGGATCGACGACGAGGGGATACTGCGGCGACACCTCGAGATGGATCAGCGGACCACCCGCGGACAGCAACGCGACCTGACCCGTGCCCGACACCGTCGTGGTGAACAGGCCCTGCCCGCTCATGCCGCCTCGCAATCCTGCGAACGTCACGTTGGTGTTCAGGTTGCCGTTCAGCGCGAGCAGTTGCTCGGACTCGACCTGCAGGGTCTCGTTGTTCAGTTCGAGAATCGTGACGTCCTGCCCCTGATGTGCGAGGTAGACGACGCCCGTCCCGGTGCATTCCATCAGCGACAAGCCCTCGCCCGTGGCGCGCTGGCGCAGACCCGCGAGGACGCCTTCACCGCCGCCGAAGCCTGCCGATTTGAACGCGACCTGTCCCTCGTAGGCCACCATCGAGCCCGACAGGGCCCGGATCCCGGAGTTGCTCAACTGGGCCTCGATGACCCGTTTCGATTTCACGAGCAGTCGCATGTCGCGAACGATATCGGGTGGGCGATCGCACCGCGCAGCCGCATTCGCGAACAACGGCGCCGCCCACTCCCGGAGCGGGCGGCGCCGTCGCGGCAGTCGTCCTACAACCCGAGATCCTTCGCGATGATCGTCTTCATGACCTCGCTGGTACCGCCGAAGATCCGGGTCACGCGCGTGTCCGCGTACAGGCGCGCGATCGGGTATTCGGTGATGTAGCCGTAGCCACCGTGCAACTGCAGACACTTGTCGATGATGCGACCGGCCGCTTCGGTGGAGAAGAGCTTCGCCCGCGCTGCGTCGGCCACCGACAGTTCGCCGCGGTCGTTGAGTTCGATCGCGTTGTCGACCATGATCTGCATCGCCTGCAACTCCGTCGAGCATTCGGCGAGCACGAACTTCGAGTTCTGGAACGAGGCCACCGGCTTGCCGAACACCGTGCGCTCCTTGGTGTATGCGATCGCATGATCGATCGCCGCGGCTGCCGTCGCGGCCGCGCCGAAGGCGATGGTCAGCCGCTCCTGCGCGAGATTCTGGGTCAGGTACGAGAACGCTTCGCCTTCGTTGCCGAGCAGGTCCGTCACGGGGACCTTCACGTCGTCGAACGACAACTCGGCTGTGTCGGACGTCTTCAACCCGATCTTGTCGAGTTTGCGTCCGACGGCGAATCCTTCGCTCGTGGTGTCGACGACGAGCATCGACAGGCCACCACGGCGGTTCTCCGGGTCGAACGGCGAGGTCCGGCACACCAGCAGGATCCGATCGGCGAGTGCGCCACCGGTGATGAACGTCTTGGAGCCGTTGACGACGTAGTGGCTGCCGTCGTCCGAAAGCTTCGCCGTGGTCGAGATGTTCGCGAGGTCGGACCCGGTGCCGGGCTCGGTCATCGCGATCGCGAACATCAGGTCACCCGAGGCGAATCCGGGGATCCACCGCTGCTTCTGCTCGTCCGTCGCGTGCTGCATGATGTACGGCAGGATCAGGTTCGAATGCACCGAGTACGAGCCGAACGTCACGCCCGCAGCGGCGGTCTCCTCCGTCACCACGACGTTGAACTTCAGCGACGACTCGCCACCGCCGCCGTACTCTTCGGGCGCCTGGATCCCGAGAATTCCGAGGTCACCGAGGCGGTTGTAGAACTTGCGGGGAGGATGACCCTCGATCTCCCACTCGTGGTAGACGGGCGTGACCTCTTTGGCGATGAAATCGCGGACCGTCTGACGGAACGCTTCGTGGTCTTCGTCGAACACCGTACGCTGCACGCGGATTCCTTCCGGAGTTGAAGTGGGGCAGACGGTTACAGGGCGTAGTCGCGGAGGACACCTTTGCTGATGATCGTCTTCTGGATTTCGCTGGTGCCTTCCCCGATGAGCAGGAAGGGTGCCTCGCGCATGAGGCGCTCGATTTCGTACTCCTTGGAATAGCCGTACCCGCCGTGGATGCGGAAGCTGGCCTGGGTGACTTCCGAGCAGTACTCGCTCGCGAGGTACTTCGCCATCCCTGCCGCGACGTCGTTGCGCTCGCCCGAATCCTTCAGGCGCGCCGCGTTGACCATCATCAGGTGCGCTGCTTCGACCTTGGTGGCCATCTCGGCGAGCGAAAACGAGATCGCCTGGTGTTGTGCGATGGGCTTGCCGAAGGTGCTGCGCTGCTGCGCGTACCGGGCGGCGAGTTCGAACGCGCGGATCGCCACACCGCAGGCGCGGGCGGACACGTTGACCCGACCGACTTCCACTCCGTCCATCATGTGGGAGAACCCGCGACCCGGGATGCCGCCGAGGATCGACTCGGCCGAAGCCTTGTAGTTGTCGAAGACGAGTTCGGTGGTGTCGATGCCCTTGTACCCCATCTTGTCGATCTTGCCGGGGATCGTGAGACCGGGAGCGACTTCGCCGAATCCCGCCGGTTTCTCGACGAGGAAGGTCGTGAGGTTCTTGTGGGGTTTGTCGGCGCCTTCCTCGGTCTTCACGAGTGCTGCGACGAGTGTCGAGCTACCACCGTTGGTCAGCCACATCTTCTGGCCGTTGATGATGTAGTTGCCACCGGCGTCGCGCTTGGCTTTGGTGCGGATCGCCGCGACGTCGGAACCGAGTTCGGGCTCGGACATCGAGAACGCACCCCGTACTTCGCCGGTTGCCATGCGCGGCAGGAAGTGTTCCTTCTGGGCGTCGGTTCCGTGCTGACGGATCATGTACGCCACGATGAAATGCGTGTTGATGACCCCGGAGACACTCATCCATCCCCGAGCGAGTTCCTCGACGCACAAGGCGTAAGTCAGCAGCGACTCGCCGAGTCCGCCGTACTCTTCGGGAATCATCAGACCGAACAGGCCCATCTCGCGCATCCGGTCGACGATCGCCTGCGGATAGGTGTCCGAATGCTCGAGTTCCTGTGCATTCGGGATGATGTCGCGCTCGACGAACGTGCGGACGGTATCGAGTATCTCGGACTGGAACTCCGTGAGTCCGAGGGTCTGGGCGAGGCGGGTCATGCGGGGTCCTTCTGCTGGGTGCGGACGGCGCCGGCGGCGACGAGCGCATCGATTTCGTCGTCGGTCAGACCGAGATGCTCGGACAGGACGGCGGCAGTGTCGTCACCGTTCGCGGGTGCGGGCCGCACGGTCGGGTGGACACCGTCGAACGACATCGGGGTGCTCGGCGCGAGATACTCCCCGATGCGGGGCTGAGCGAGTCTTTGGAACATCGGGTTGTCGGTCACGCGCGGGTCATGTGCGAGTTCGGCGAAGGTGCGATACCGCTCGTGCAGGATCGACGTGGCTGCGAGCGCTTCCTCGACCTCGGTGGCGGTGCGTTTGCCGAACCACGCGCCGAACAGGCTGTCGAGCACATGACGATGCTCGAAACGGCTGCCTTCGTCGCGGAAGTCCACGTCGAGTGCGGCCTCGAGTGCGGTGACCGCATGGGTTGTCCCGGTGAGTTCGGTGAGATCGCGGAAGTGCCGGGGTGTGAGGGCCACGATCATGAAGCGGATGCCATCGACGGTGGTGAAGTCGCACCCGTAGGTGCCGTAGACGGCATTGCCGATGCGGCGGCGTCCCGGTCCGCCGAGTTGTGCCTCTGCGATGTACCCGAGGTTTCCGACGGTCGCGAACGCGACGTCTTCCAGCGGGAGTACGACCTTGGTTCCGGCGCCGGTGATTTCGCGACGGTATACGGCGGATACGACCGACAGTGCGGCATACAGACCGCACGACACGTCCCAGGCCGGCAGCACGTGGTTGACGGGACCGGACAGATTGTCGGGTCCGGTGACCTGCGGGAATCCTGCCGCAGCGTTGACGGTGTAGTCGACCGCGCCGGTACCGTCGGCGCGGCCGAGCACCTGGACGTGGATCAGGTCGGGGCGGATCGCGGCGAGTTCGTCGTAGTCGAGCCAGGGTCGGCCCGCTGCATTGGTGACGAGGATTCCCGCGTCCAGGACGAGCTTGCGGATCAGCTCCTGTGCCTCCGGGTTGCGGAAGTCTGCCGCGAAAGATCGTTTGCCCTTGTTGAGACCCGCCCAGTAGATGGACTCGTTGTCCTCGGTGAGTGGCCAGCGCTTGTAGTCGGCGGCGCCCCCGATCGGATCGACGCGGATCACCTCGGCGCCGAGCTGTGCGAGCGTCATACCGCACAGGGGCGCGGCCACGAAGCTCGATACCTCGACCACGCGCACGCCAGCGAGGGGTGCGGTGGACGAGGAGGGCAACTCGCCGGTGGAAGCGGTGGGGTTCATGCCTGCTCGCCTGTCCTGGTCGGGTCTTCCGGACGCGGGGTCCGAACACGGTGCACCGCCAGCATGCAACAGCGATCTGCCGCGGACCAGAGCTGCTCGGCTATCGATCGGTTAGCGCACACCAATACCCAGCCCGACGCCGGGCGTCGAGGACCACATCGGTCGAGCGGACACAGAGCGAGATCCGCTCACATTACCGATGACGCTGCCCTGGTATACATCAGTGCCGGTACAGGTCTGTGCGCTGATCCTGGCCATGAAGTGAGTGTGAATCGATATCGGGGGTGCGCACCAGACCCGCTCGATCCCACCCTGGTTCTTCCGCACATCCTGTCCACCTGGGTGGACTACGAGTCCGGAGCGGAACGCGGAAGTCGCTTCGGAGCAAGAACTCTGCGAAGGAAGGTGATCTGGTCGGCCACCATCTGTGGTTGCCAGTGCGGATCGTAGACGTCGAAGTGATCTACCGGATATTCGCGCAGTTCCAAGTCTGCACATGCGCGGGCCTTCGCAGCTGCTCTGCGGGCTGCTGCGGGCGGAGCGAGACGGTCATCCACACCCACTTGTATCAGGATCGGGCATACAAGCCGGTGAGCGAAGCGGACAGGACGGTTGAACGCGACCCGCAGCGCAGCGCGGGCGCGCACCTGGTTGAGCCAAGCAGACCCCGACATGGAGGTAAGGGCTTCAACGGCGCCAGGAACGGTCATGAGTGCCGTTGTACCGGGTGAGCCGACCAGTGGCACATAATGAGGCGCACGCATGATCGGTGCGCTGACGAGGTCCCACATCCCGTGTCCGGTCAGGCGCACCAGATGAGCCGGTCCGGACTCGCGCAAAGCATGCCGCAAAACCGCAAGTCCGTCGGTGGCAGGTGTCATCGACACGACCGCCGCGATGGTCGGGTCCACTGCAGCCACTGCAAAGACATGACCACCTGAATTGGATGCACCCCACACCGCGACACGTTCCGGATCCACCCCCGGAAGGCGGCGAGTCGCGGCGACTGCAGCACGATAATCCTGTCGCTGACGCCGGGCCGAGACATCTTGGCGCGGCACGCCATCGGAGTCGCCGAAACCACGGTAGTCGAAAACGAACGCATCGATCCCTGCGCGAGCGAATTCCTCGGCGTAGGCGGGCAATCCGGTGTCACGCGTGCCACCTAGGCCGGGTCCCAGGATCACGCACGGACGGGAAGCCTCCTTGTCCTGAAGTCGGTCGGTGGTGGCCGGAACGTGCCAAGCAGCGCATGCGACGCCACCGCTGATGAATGGGACCTCGTTTTTCATCGTGCGTATTCGTATTCTGACGCCCTGTACCGGGCCGATCGACCTTCGATCAGAACAGCAAAGGTGGCGTCGAGCGGGAAGATATGCAGCGCTGACCGACCGGACATGTACCCCTGCAACAAGTTGCTACAGCACCGCGCCGGTCCGGGTTCTACTTCCAAGACCTCCAAAGAACGCCACCGCATTCTGTGCGGCCGACGCGAACACTGCAGTACTTTCAGTGTCCTGCCGCTCGCCACCGCGGTAAAGGTTCTTTCGCACGGTGAACGAGTTTTCAGCAGGGATACCTGCGTGGAAGCCCTCGATCGGCCCACTCCCAGAGTCCACTCTCCGATGGGCGGGCCAGAAGTCTCGATCTTTCCGGTAGCTGATCGGGTTCCGTCGGCACGTGGGTTGGACGGACCAGGCCGTGCAGCATTCCGCCCACCCGACCCGGCATAGCTTCCACCTAACGGAAGCTTCCGCCGAAAGTCTTTCCTTCACCGCCGTGCGCGTGGTCCCCTCGACGGTGAGAACAACGCTCCCCGTCTGCACCAGCAAAGGAAGTCTCATGCGCGATGCCGTGATCGTCGATGCCGTCCGGACACCCATCGGACGACGCGGTGGTGCCTTGTCCGAGATTCACGCCGCCGACCTGTCGGCCCACGTGCTCACCGCCTTGGCCGACCGCACCGGGCTCGAGCCCGCGACCGTCGACGACGTGGTGTGGGGTTGCGTGAGCCAGGTGGGGGAACAGGCGGGGATCGTCGCCCGCACCGCGGTTTTTGCTGCGGGCTGGCCCGTGTCCGTTCCCGCGACCACCGTCAACCGTGCGTGCGGGTCGAGCCAGCAGGCGGTCGCATTCGCTGCGGCGACGGTGATCTCGGGCCAGAACGATGTGGTGATCGCCGGCGGTGTCGAGACCATGACCCGTGTCCCCATGGGTAGCGCCGCCAAGAACGGTGAACATTTTCCGCAGCACGTGCTCGAGCGTTTCGGTGTCGAGGGATTCAGCCAGGGCATCGGTGCCGAGATGATCGCCGAGAGATGGGGCTTCTCCCGGACCCAGCTCGACGAGTACGCCCTGCGCTCGCATGAACTGTCCGCAGCTGCCACCGACTCGGGGGCCTTCGAAAAGCAGCTCGCACCCGTCGCGGGCCTGACCTCCGACGAAGGCATCCGACGCGGAGGCAGCGCCGAATCGCTGGCGAAGCTGAAGACCGTGTTCAAGGAGAACGGCGTGATCCACGCCGGAAACTCGTCACAGATCTCCGACGGTGCGGGCGCACTGCTGGTCACGACCAGCGAGTACGCCGCGGCACAAGGCTGGACACCGGTCGCGCGGATCCACACCACCGTCGTCGCTGCCGACGATCCGGTCGTCATGCTCACCGGTCCGATCCCCGCCACGGCGAAGGTGCTGAAGCGCGCCGGCCTGTCGATCGACGACATCGGTGCGTTCGAGATCAACGAGGCGTTCGCCCCCGTGCCCCTCGCCTGGCTGGCTGAGACCGGCGCGGATGTCACCCGCGTCAACGCCCTCGGCGGTGCGATCGGTGTCGGTCACCCGCTGGGTGGCTCCGGAGCGATTCTCATGACCCGTCTCGTACACCACATGCGCGACAACAACATCCGCTACGGTTTGCAGTCGATGTGCGAGGCCGGCGGAATGGCGAACGCCACCGTCCTCGAGCTGCTCTGACCACGCATTCGCACGTCACACAAGGATCGAGACACCATGGAACTCAAGGATCTTTCCGTCGCCGTGACCGGCGGCGCTTCGGGCCTCGGACTTGCGACGGCACGCCGCGTGCTCGCGGCCGGCGGTACCGTCACGCTCATCGACCTGCCGTCGTCGGACGGTTCGGACGTCGCCACGGAACTCGGTGACGGTGCGACCTTCGCGCCCGCCGACGTCACCGACGAGGAACAGTTCGCAGCGGCTCTCGACGTCGCACACGAGCGCGGCGGCCTCCGGGGCGTCGTGCACTGCGCCGGTGCCGGTCGCAAGATGCGCATCCTCGACAAGAACGGCAAGGCCGGGTCGCTCGAGGATTTCGAGTTCGTGATCCGGCTCAACCTGACCGGTTCGTTCAATGCGTTGCGACTCGGCGCCGAGCGTATGGCCGAACTCGAACCGATCGACGGAGAGCGGGGCGCGATCGTGATGACGGCATCCGCTGCCGCGTTCGAAGGACAGATCGGGCAGATCAACTACTCGGCGTCCAAAGCCGGCATCGTCGGCATGACGATCGTCGCGGCCCGCGATCTCGCGAGCAAGGGCATCCGCGTCAACACCATCGCACCCGGCATCATGGATACCCCGCTGCTGGCGCGACTGCGCGAGGACGTGCGCAAGTCGCTCGAGGCGACTGTGCCGAACCCGTCGCGGCTCGGTGATCCCGACGAATTCGGCCGTCTCGCAGTGAACATCCTCGAGAACGGATACCTCAACGGCGAGACGATCCGTCTCGACGGAGCCATCCGCATGGCACCGCGCTGATCGGGGGCGTGGCAATGACTTCCGGCAGTTCGACGTGGACGTCGACGAGCCTGTCGTACCCGCAGACTTCGATGGCGGTGTGGGCGCCGAGCATGGCGGCTGCGTACGGCGACCGGCCCGCGATCGTCGACGGCGAGCGCGTGTACAGCTACCGCGAACTCGACGAGCAGTCTGCGCAATTCGCTCGTGCGCTTGCCTCCACAGGTGTGGAACCTGGTGACGTCGTACTCCTCCATCTCGGGAACTGCGCCGAATTCTACGTCGCGTACTACGGTGCGCTCCGAGTGGGTGCGGTTGTGTCGCCGGTGAATCCGTTACAGCCCGAGCCCGAATTGCGCCGACGGATCGAGGAGACCGGTGCTGTCGCGGCCGTCACCGGGCAACAACAATTCGACACGCTCCTGCGCGCCCAGGCCGATACGACGGTCGGTCTGATCGCGGTTGTCTCGGACGAGTCGGTGCGCGGCGGCAACCCCGCGACGATGCGCTTCAGTGATGTGATCGCAGGGCAGCGCACGTCGTTCACGCCCGCGACCGTATTCCCCGACGATGTTGCACACATCGCGTACACCGGCGGAACAACGGGTATCTCGAAAGGCGTGCGCGTTCTGCACCGCAACGTCATCGGAAACATCACGCAGATGTGCGGGTGGCGTGCGGGACATCGTTTGGTGACCGGCGCGGACGGTCTGGTCTCTCTCGAACGGATCCAGGGGCTGGATGTCGACGGTGTGGTCCCGGGAGTGGGATCCACGATCGTGGTCTCCCCGCTGTTCCATGCGCACGCACTGATCAACACCTCCTTTCTCCTGATGTGCGGTCTCACCCAAGTGCTGTCGGGCCGCTTCGACCCTGGCCGCGTGCTGGAGGAGATCGAGCAGCACCGCGCCTCGTACATCACCGGAACGCCGGCTATGTGGCAGGCGCTGGTCACCCACCCGGACGTGTCCTCACGCGATATGTCGTCGGTTCGCGTGGTGTCGTCCGGTGCGTCGCCTATCGACCCGGGGACGCTCGACAGTCTTCGGCGGGCATTCACCGACGCACGCGTGGTCGAGGGTTACGGGCTCACCGAGGCCACATGCCTGGTGACAGCCGCACCGCTCGGCGCCGATTCGAAGTGTCCCGTCGGGAGTGCCGGGCTGCCGGTGTTCGACACCCAGATACAAATCCGCGCACTCGACGACCCGGCGACGATCCTCGAGGAGGGCGAGCGCGGCGAACTGTGGGTGCGTGGACCCCAGATCACCGACGGATATCTGGGGACTCCCGAGATGGCGGCCCGCCAGTTCCTCGACGGATGGCTCGCCACCGGCGACATCGCCTACCGGGATGCCGACGGGTTCGTATACATCGTGGGCCGGTCGAAGGACATGCTGGTCTACAAGGGCTACAACGTGTATCCCCGCCTGCTCGAAGAAGTTGCCGCGTCGCACCCGTCTGTGTCGTCGGTTGCCGTGGTGGGCAGGGACGTCGGCGCGGTCGGTGAGGAACCTGTCGCATTCGTCGTTCCGGCGGGCGATGCGGCAAGAGACAGTGACGAGCTGATGGCATACGTCGCCGAACGCGTACTGCCGTACGAGAGGATTCGGGAAGTGCTGTGGGTCGACGCGCTGCCGACCTCCGCGGAAGGGAAGATTCTCCGGAACGATCTGCGGGGACGTCTCCGGGTGAAGCCCGTTCTCTCCGAGTGACGCGTCACGAGCGGCCGCGAGGCCTGACAGATCTCGCTCTGTACTCGATGCCGTACTCGCGAACCTTCCGGTAGATCGTCGCGCGCGACATACCGAGAGCCTTTGCTGCGGCGGCCTTGTCACCGTTGTGGAGAGCGAGGGCCTCGACGACCGCGTCGCGCTCGAGCGACTCGAGCTTCGTCAGCCGTCGGCGGGTGGTCGATCGGCATTCCGCAGGAAGATCCTCGAGTTCGATCGTTCCGGACCGCCGCCGCCTGCAGATCTTCTCCAGCACCGATTTCAGGTGGGTCACATTGCCGGGCCACGACAACCGCGCGAGTTGGTTGACGGCCGCCGGGGACAGCACGAGTCTGCCGGCTTCCATGGTGTCGAGCAGGAATCGGGACAATTCGGGAAGATCTTCGACATGGTGCCGCAGCGGCGGCACCGTCACGGTCTTCGGGAACATGTGCAGCAAGGGGTGGGTGTCGGACGCCCCGTCGCTCGCGTGCAGCGTGATCGCCACCCAGGGACGGTCCGTCGCGGAGTTCGAGCACACATCGAGTAGGAGGTCGCCGATTGCGTCGATGTCCTCCCCGTCGAGATGGTGGATCTGCCGGAGCAGAAGGTCGGAACCTTCGTCCACCGCGGCGACGACCTGCTCGAGTACGCTCTGTGCGCTCGACGCCGCCGCGTCCACCGAGACGAGAATCCTTCCGTTCCTGACGTGGTCGTGCACGGCCCGGACGAGGGCGGATCGACCCGCGCCGGGTTCGCCGTCCGCGACGAGCCACTCGTTGCGCGCGCAGGCGTCGATCATCTCCTCCACGGTTCGGGTCCAAGTGGCACTCGTTCCGGCGACGGAACGCAGAACGGGTGTCCGGACACGAGCGCGAGGACGTGTTCGCCGACGATCCACCTGTTCCCTCACGTGCACGATCCCGCCCGCGAGCCTGTGGTCGACGAAGGTCGGGCGATACGACAACCGCGCGGTCACGCCACTCGGGAGGTCGGCGAGCAGCGTGAACTGTTCGGTCCTGCCTCGCGAGTCCCGCGTGTGGTCGATGATCGCCGCTTGATCCCGCGAATCGAACACTCGTTGGGTGAGCTGGTTGATCATGAGCACTTCCTCGCCGATCGCGATGACCGGCCGACCGGTGTGCTGGCAGGCGAGGTGGTAGTCGCGCAGCAGCGCCCGATCGAGTTCGCCGGCCTCCTCGAGGATCTGTTCACGGATCCGCTGCGCGACCATCTTGGCGAACGACAGCAGGAGCGAGTTGGAGTTCTCCGCAAGTGTGGTCAGATCCACGGCCCCGAGCAGAGCGCCGGTCACCGGATGTGTCACCGGAGCGCCCGCGCACGAGAAGCGGCGCAGACGTCCGTTGTAGTGTTCGTCGCCACGAATGAGTAGTGGAGCGCCCACCTCGAGTGACGTCCCGATACCGTTCGTTCCTACGTTGCTCTCGGCGTACCGGAATCCCGGAGCCAGATGAACACTGTCGAGTGCAGCAGCGAGTCCCGCGTCTCCGAGGCGGCGACGCAGCACGGTTCCCGAAGCGTCGGTCAGGATGAGCGACACCGGCTCGTTGTCGATCTCCCGGGCCATCGCATCCAGCACCGGTGCCGCCGCTCGGGTCAGCACGGTGTCCAGCGAATCCGGGTCGATGTAGTCGGCGCCCGGCTGATCGGGGTCGACGTTGGCCTGTTCCGATCGCTGCCATGACACGCGCAGCCAGTTCCGCGTCCGCCCCCGGTCGCTGGGTCCGGTCGCGCTGATTTCCGGTTCGTCGCGGGCCGCTGGGTATTCGGATGCAGCGCCCGGTCTCTTTGTACTCACCGTCGATCCCCCGGATTCTCGGTCGCTGCGGGTCACTGTGCGGATGGATTGAGGTCACTTTAACGCGACCGACTGTGATCCATGTCTCACATTGAGACAGATTGTGCGTCGCTTCCGCGGTTGTATCGCAGGACCCCGATCTCCCGACGGCCGGTGTCAGCCGGCTCCCGATCCAGGAGGCACACATTGAGCAGGCAGAGCCTCACCAAGGCGCATGCGAAGATCACCGAACTGTCGTGGGAGCCCACCTTCGCGACCCCAGCGACCCGCTTCGGCACCGACTACACCTTCGAGCGGGCGCCGAAGAAGGATCCGCTGAAGCAGATCATGCGGTCGTACTTCCCCATGGAAGAGGAGAAGGACAACCGTGTCTACGGCGCGATGGACGGCGCGATCCGCGGCAACATGTTCCGTCAGGTCCAGCAGCGGTGGCTCGAATGGCAGAAGTTGTTCCTGTCGATCATCCCGTTTCCCGAGATTTCGGCGGCGCGTGCCATGCCCATGGCGATCGACGCCGTACCGAATCCGGAGATCCACAACGGGCTCGCGGTGCAGATGATCGACGAGGTTCGTCACTCGACGATCCAGATGAACCTCAAGAAGCTCTACATGAACAACTACATCGATCCCGCGGGATTCGATATCACGGAGAAAGCGTTCGCGAACAATTACGCCGGCACCATCGGCCGTCAGTTCGGTGAAGGCTTCATCACCGGTGACGCGATCACCGCGGCGAACATCTACCTCACGGTAGTCGCGGAAACCGCTTTCACCAATACGCTTTTCGTCGCGATGCCGGACGAGGCCGCAGCCAACGGCGACTACCTCCTGCCCACGGTCTTCCATTCGGTGCAGTCGGACGAGTCCCGGCACATCTCCAACGGCTATTCCATCCTGCTCATGGCCCTCGCAGACGAACGCAACCGTCCGCTGCTCGAACGGGACCTGCGTTATGCCTGGTGGAACAATCACTGCGTCGTCGACGCCGCTATCGGCACGTTCATCGAGTACGGCACGAAGGACCGCCGGAAGGATCGCGAATCCTATGCGGAGATGTGGCGGCGATGGATCTACGACGACTACTACCGCAGCTACCTGCTGCCGCTCGAGAAGTACGGGTTGACCATCCCGCACGATCTCGTCGAGGAGGCATGGAAGCGCATCACCGAGAAGAGCTACGTGCACGAGGTGGCGCGCTTCTTCGCGACCGGCTGGCCGGTCAACTACTGGCGGATCGACGCCATGACAGACGCCGATTTCGAATGGTTCGAGGAGAAGTACCCCGGCTGGTACTCGAAGTTCGGCAAGTGGTGGGAGAACTACAACCGGCTCGCGCATCCCGGACGCAACAAGCCGATCGCATTCGAGGACGTCGGATACCAGTATCCCCACCGGTGCTGGACCTGCATGGTGCCGTGCCTGATCCGCGAGGACATGGTGGTGGAGAAGGTCGACGGCCAGTGGCGCACCTACTGTTCCGAGCCCTGCTACTGGACCGACGCCGTCGCCTTCCGTAGTGAGTACGAGGGCCGCGAGACCCCGAACATGGGTCGCCTCACCGGCTTCCGCGAATGGGAGACGCTGCACCACGACAAAGATCTCGCCGACATCGTCCAGGACCTCGGGTACGTGCGCGACGACGGCAAGACCCTGGTCGGGCAGCCACACCTCGATCTCGACCCGAAGAAGATGTGGACTCTCGACGACGTACGGGGAAATACCTTCCAGAGCCCCAACGTGCTGCTGAACCAGATGACCGATGCAGAACGTGAAGCGCACGTCGCGCAGTACCGGGCCGGCGCGACTCCGCTCTGACTCGACCCGATCCGGCCGGCGCGAATGCATTCTCGCATCTGCACCGGCCGGGTTCTCCCCTGAAGCACAGGAGGTCTACTGTGGCCGACACTCACCGCATCCACTTCGAACCCGTCGACATAGAGATGGACGTCGACGAGGACGAGAAGATTCTCGACGCGGCCTTCCGGCAGGGCATCCACCTGATGCACGGATGCCGTGAAGGGCAGTGCTCGGCCTGCAAGTCCTACGTCCTCGACGGCGAGATCCAGATGGATCGGTACTCGACGTTCGCGTGCAACGACTCGGAGGTGGAGGAGGGTTATGTATTACTCTGCCGCGCACACTCGTTCAGCGATTGCACCATCGAGTTGCTCAACTTCGACAAAGACGAACTTCTCGGCGGTGTGCCCATCCAGAACGTGCGCGCCCGGGTGCTCGCCATCGAGCCCGTGACCCGGGACATCGTCTCCCTCGTCCTCCGGCCGCTCGAACCGGAGATCTTCGAATTCAAGGCCGGGCAGTACGCCGACATCACCATCCCGGGCACGGAGGACCACCGCTCGTTCTCGATGGCCACCGCACCCGCGACCTCCGATCGTGTCCAGTTCCTCATCAAGAAGTATCCGGGCGGGGTCTTTTCGGGCCTGCTGGACGGCGGATTGAACCTCGGCGACGAGGTGCACCTGAACGGACCCTACGGATCGTCGACCCTCAAGGAAGGCCACGTACTCCCCGTCGTCTGCATCGGTGGCGGGGCGGGGATGGCGCCCATCCTGTCGTTGCTCCGGCACATGAGTGACACCGGAGATCCCCGGCCGGTCCGCTTCTACTACGGTGCCCGCACCGCCGCCGATCTCTTCTACCTCGACGAGATACGAGATTTTGCAAATACGTTACGGGACTTCGTCTTCGTGCCATGCTTGTCGGAGAATTCGGACTCTCTTCCCGAAGGGGTTGCGGGAGTGGAGACGGGAATGGTCCCGGAGGTCGTGGGAGCCCGCGAGAGCGAACTGCACCGGTGCGAGACATACCTCTGCGGGCCGCCTCCGATGGTCGACGCGACCTTGGACCTGCTCGAGAGCAGGGGCGTGCCCAAGGACCAGATCTTCTACGACAAGTTCACCAGCCCGACCTTCGACTGATCGAGTTCCCCATTTCGTCCCAGCGACAGGAGAATCCGCAGATGACCGCCACCGCAGATCCCGCGCGGCGCAGTTTCCCCAGTATCGAATTCACCGATGCCGAGGCCGGCGCCCTGGAGTTCCCGAGTTCGAAGAGCCGCACGTACAACTACTACAAGCCCGCGAAGCTACGGGCGACAACCTACGAGGACGTCACGGTCGACGTGCAACCGGACCCCGAGCGGTACCTGAGCCAGGGCTGGATCTACGGGTTCGCTCAGGGCCCAGGTGGCTACCCGAAGGAATGGACCCTCGCGAAATCATCGGACTGGCACCAGTTCCGGGATCCCAACGAAGAATGGGACCAATCTATCTACCGTAACAACGCAGCGGTCGTGCGGCAGGTGGACCTGTGCCTGAAGAACGCGAAACGAGCCGACGCGTACGAGGCCTGGAACACTCCCTGGCTCACCTTCATCGCCCGCAATCTCGGTGCATGGATGCATGCGGAGCACGGTCTGGGACTGCATGTGTTCACCTCGATACAGCGGTCCGGTCCGACCAATATGATCAACACCGCGGTGGCGGTCAACGCGGCGCACAAGCTGCGTTTCGCACAGGATCTCGCGCTGTTCAACCTCGACCTCTCCGAATCCGGTGTGCCGTTCGACGGAACGGTGCACAAGGAGGTCTGGCAGTCCGCTCCCGAGTGGCAGGCGACCCGCGAGGTGGTCGAACGGCTGACTGCGGTGGGCGACTGGTGCGAACTGCTGTTCGCCACCAATATCGTCTACGAGCAGTTGGTGGGATCACTCTTCAGATCCGAACTGATCATGCAGATAGCAGCACGGAACGGCGACTACATCACGCCGACGATCGTCGGCACCGGCGAGCACGACTACGACCGCGATCTCGCATACACGCGAGCACTGTTCCGGATGCTCACGCGGGACGAAGAGTTCGGAGATGCGAACAAGGAGTTGTTCTCCACCTGGATGAGCACCTGGGTGCCGCGTTGCATCGAGGCGGCCCGGTCGCTGCAGCCGATCTGGTCGCAACCGTCCGACAAGGCGATCACGTTCGCCACGAGTCTCGAATCCGCCTCGACCAAGTTCCGAACTCTGCTCGAGGAGATCGGTCTGGAAGCACCGAAGGAGCTGGAACAGTGACTATGAATTTCGGATCCTCCACCGAGATCTCCGACCGATGCGGTGTGACTCTCATGAATACCCCTATCGGACGTGTCGTCGCGGACGTGATGGGCGCCAAGGAGGGGGTGGACTTGACGGAGTACCCCTCGATGATCCGCGTCGACGGCACGAAGCTTCTCGAGTTCGACTACGACGAACTCACCGACGCGCTCGGCAGCGAGTTCGACGGATCCGTCTTCGAAGAGATCAGTTCCACCCATTACGGACGCATGGTGCACCTCGATGACAGGACCATGTTGTTCGCCAGCCCCGAGGACGCCGCCGAGTACATCGGTTTCGACCTCACCGCGCCCTAGGAATCGAGGACGGTATGTACACCAAGGATGACGAAAACTACTTCATCGTCGATTCGCACGTTCACATCTGGGACGCGCGTCCCTCCAACCTGAGGAACATTCACGGCCAGCAGTTCATCGACTGCTTCTACGACTACCACAAGAATCTCAGTCCGCAGGAAGAGGTGTGGGACTTCGACACCTACGCCTACTACGGCAGCGAGAGGTTCATGAAGGACCTGTTCGTCGACGGTTACGTCGACCACGCCATCTTCCAGGCGACCCTGCTGAGCGAGTTCTACAAAACCGGTTTCGGGCAGACGGAGGAGTGTCTTGCGCTGACCCGCAAGCATCCCGGCAAGCTCACCTACAACCACGCTTACGATCCGCGGAACGGGGAGGCCGGCCTCGAGCAGTTGCGCCGGGACGCCGAGAGCATGAATCTGCAGGGGGTCAAGCTCTACACCGCCGAATGGTTCGGCGACTCACGCGGATACAAGCTCGACGACATGTGGTCACGCCGATACTTGGAAGAATGTATCGAACTGGGTATCAAGAACATTCACGTCCACAAAGGACCGACGATCCGGCCGCTGGACCGCGATGCCTTCGACGTCGCCGACATCGACAAGGTGGCCACCGATTACACGGATCTGCGGTTCGTGGTAGAACATGTCGGTCTGCCCCGCCTCGAGGACTTCTGCTGGATCGCGACCCAGGAGTCGAATGTGTACGGCGGCCTGGCGGTGGCGATCCCGTTCATCCACACCCGCCCGCGCTATTTCGCGCAGATCATCGGTGAGCTCATGTACTGGATCGGGGAGGACAAGATTCTCTTCTCGAGCGACTACGCCCTGTGGACACCGCGTTGGCTGATCGAGAAGTTCGTCGACTTCCAGATCCCGGAGGACATGACGGAGTACGCACCCCTGACGATCGACCAGAAGAAGAAGATCCTCGGTCTCAACGCCGCCGCGCTCTACGACATCGACGTGCCCTCCGAGTTGCGGCTCGCCGAGCCGGCAGGACAGGAAGGGGTCGACGTCGCCGCGGGCGCGCAGGATGCGGTGTCGTCATGACCGGCGAACCGGTGACCTCCGACGACGTCCTGCGGGCGTTGTCGGAGGTCGTGGATCCCGAACTGGACGAGCCCATCACCGATCTCGGGTTCGTCCGTTCGGTGCTGCTCGACGACGAGGGTGTGACCGTGCACCTGCGCCTGCCCACAGCCTTCTGCTCACCCAATTTCGCCTACCTGATGGTCTCGGATGCGCAGGACGTGCTCGAGGGCGTCGAAGGGGTGGGACGGGTTCGAGTCCTGCTCGACGATCACCACGACAGCCAGAAGATCAACAGTGGCCTTGCGGCGAACGCGGGATATCAGGGGACCTTCGGGGTCGAGGCAGTGGACAGCCTCGACGACCTGCGGCGCACCTTCCTCCGCAAAGCGCATCTCGCGGCACTCGAACGGTGCGTCGAAGCGCTTCTCCGCGAGACCGCGCTGACACTCGATGCTCTCCCGTCGCTGACTCTGAGTGACATCCCGGCGGGCCGGTACCGGTCGGCTCTGCTCCGCCGTCGACTCGCGATCGGCCTGACGCTGTGTCCGGCCGGGCGGGTATTCGTCGACGACGACGGCACACCGATCGCGCCGGATGCGATCCCGATGCGCCTGCGGTTCGCGAAGTCCGTGCGGATCTCCATCGAAGGCAACTCCCACTTCTGCCGGGGTCTGCTCGCCACCCGCTACGCCGACGACGACGGCATCGCAGGACCACGGATCGTCGACGTCCGATCAACCTCGTCCGTTCCAGCCAGGAGGGTGTCATGAAGGCCGTGCAGGTCGTGGGCTACCACACGAAACTCCAGCTCACCGAGATTCCGGAACCGGAAGTGGAAGGCCCGTTCGACGTGATCGTGCGCATCGGCGGAGCCGGGGTGTGCCGCACCGACATCCACATCCTCGAAGGCCAGTGGGCAGAGAAGAGCGGCGTCGAACTGCCGTACACGATCGGCCACGAGAACGCCGGGTGGGTACATGCGATCGGCGAAGCGGTCACGAACGTCGCGGTGGGCGACAAGGTGATCCTGCACCCGTTGATCACGTGCGGACAGTGCCGCGCATGCCGCTCCGGCGACGATGTCCACTGTGAGAACAGCGCCTTTCCCGGCATCGACACCAACGGTGGCTACGCGGAATTCCTGCGGACCACGGCCCGTAGCGTCGTGCGAATCGACGACTCGCTCGAACCCGCGGATGTCGCAGCCCTCGCCGACGCCGGCCTGACGGCCTATCACGCAGTTGCCAAGGCGGCGAAGGTGCTTCGTCCCGGCGACACCTGTGTGATGATCGGCGCCGGCGGTCTCGGTCACATCGGCATCCAGGTACTGAAGGCGATCTCGCCGGCCACCCTCGTCGTAGTCGACCGAAATCCCGACGCTGTGAAACTCGCGGCCGAGATCGGGGCCGACCAGGCGATCGTCGCGGACGGCACCCACGTGCAGCAGGTCCTCGATCTCACCGGTGGCAACGGCGCCGAAGCTGTCGTGGACTTCGTGGGCGAGGGCGGCGCAACCGAGGAAGGCGTGGCGATGCTGCGACGTGCCGGCAGCTATTACGTAGTCGGCTACGGCGAGAACATCGACGTCCCGACCATCGACATCATCTCGACGGAGATCAACTTCATCGGCAATCTCGTCGGCTCCTACAACGATCTGCAGGACCTGATGGTCCTCGCCGCGCAGGGCAAGGTCGGGCTCCACACCACGAAATACCCGCTCGGCGACTTCCAACGGGCGATCGACGACCTCGACGCCGGTCGCGTCCGAGGCCGCGCGATCCTCGTCCCCTGAACCGCGCTCCGCTCACGAAAGGAATCTGTACATGGCCAAGGATCTGCGGTTCGAGCAGGAAGCCCGCACGCTGCTGGAATACGGAGTCAACGCCCTCGCCGACGCGGTGAAGGTGACACTCGGCCCCAAGGGCCGTAACGCAGTACTGGAGAAACTGACCGGTCCGCCGACCATCACCAACGACGGTGTCACGATCGCCCGCGAGATCCAACTGCGCGACCCCTTCGCCAACATGGGAGCGCAGTTGGTCAAGGAAGTCGCGATGAAGACCAACGGCACGGTGGGCGACGGAACGACCACTGCGACCGTGCTCGCGCAAGCCATGGTGCGAGAAGGGCTCCGCGCCGTCGAGGCCGGTGCCAACCCGATGCGTGTGCGTCGCGGTATCGAGCGCACGGTCCCCGTCGTCGTCGATGCGGTCCGCACCCACTCCGTGCAGATCAGAGACCGCAACGACCTCGCTCGCATCGCGTCGCTCGCAGCCGGCGACGACGACTCGATCGGCGAGGTCATCGCCGACGCGGTCGTCCACGCCGGACGCTCCGGCGTCGTCACCACCGAGGAATCGGACACGCTCGGGATGTCTGTGGACGTCGTCGACGGAATCGAGTTCGACCACGGCTACATCTCCGGGTACATGATCACCGACGCCGAGCGGATGGAGTCCGTCCACGAGAACCCCCTGGTGCTGCTCACCAACAAGAAGATCAGCCAGGTGCAGGACATCATGCCGAGCATCGAGGCGGCCAAGCGGGCGGACCGGCCACTGGTCGTGCTGGCAGAGGACGTCGACGGTCCGGCCCTGCACCTGCTCGTCGGCGGCAACATGCACAAGACGATGCAGTCCGTCGTCGTGCGCGCCCCCGGCTTCGGCCACCGGAGAGTCGCGGAACTCGAGGATCTCGCCGTAGCGCTCGGAGGCCATGTCGTCGCCAAGGACACCGGCATCGAACTGTCGGAGGTCACCGCCGATCACCTCGGATCGTGCGACCGCGTCACGGTGACCGAGAACGATACGACGATCGTCGGCGGTCACGGCGATCCGAAACTCGTGGAGTCCCGCATCGCGCAGCTCGAGGCCCAACTCGGTCGGGCCCGCCTCGATGCCGACCAGGACGCACTGCAGCTCCGCCTGGCGCGACTGACCGGAAGTGTCGCCGTCATCAAGGTCGGCGGCGCCACCAGCGTCGAACTCAAGGAACGGATGCTGCGGGTCGAGGATGCGCTCGCCGCGACGCGTGCGGCCCTCGAGGAGGGTGTGGTCGCCGGCGGTGGCACCGCACTGGGGCAGGCGCACCGGGCACTGGCCGACCTGGATCTTCCGGGTGACGAAGCGGTCGGGCGTGACGTCGTGCGACGGGCACTCGCCGAACCCGTGCGGCGCATCGCCATCAATGCGGGGTTCGACGGCGATCACGTGGTCCAGGTGGTCGAAGGCTTGCCGCTCGGTCACGGATTCAATGCACTCACCGGTGAGTACGGCGATATGTTCGACGAGGGCGTGATCGACCCGTTCAAGGTCACCCGGGCGGCCTTCGAAAGTGCGGCGTCGATCGCGGCCCTGCTCATCACGACCGAGACGGCCGTGGTCGAGGAGGTCGTCGGCAACCCGGGGGCGATCCACGCGCCCGGCTTCGGCGACCTCGCCGAAGGCATGATCCGTCCCTCGAACATCTACTGACCGGAGGCAAGATGATCTTCATCGTGGTCCGCTTCAAGGTGCTGTCCGAGCATCAGGACGACTGGCTCGCGACGACCGCGGATTTCACGGAGTCGACCCGCAAGGAACCCGGAAATCTGTGGTTCGACTGGTCCCGGAGCGTGGACGACCCGTCCGAATTCGTTCTCGTCGAGGCATTCAGGGACGAGGACGCCGGAGCAGCGCACGTGAAGTCCGATCACTTCCGCAACGGCCTCGACGCGATGCGACCGGTTCTTGCCGAGACCCCGCGCATTCTCAACACGGAGATTCCCGGTACGGAGTGGTCGCGGATGGGTGAACTCGAAATCAGCTGACGGACTACGTGTTCGGGTGTGGAGTCCTGCGGGATTCCACACCCGAACCCGTAGTCGATCCGTGACCGAGGGTCAGCCGCGCTGCGCCTGCTTCACCAAGCCACCCCCGATGATCAGGCGCTGAATCTCACTGGTGCCCTCGTACAGTCGCAGCAGACGCACGTCGCGGTAGATTCGCTCGACCGGCACGTCCCGCATGTAGCCGGTCCCGCCGTGGATCTGCACCGCCAGATCTGCGACCTTGCCTACCATTTCGGTGCAGTAGAGCTTCGCCACCGAGGGCGCGATGCGCCGGTCGGTCTCGTCGACCCAGGCCCGTGCCGCGTCGCGTACGAGCGCGCGACCGGCCATCACACCGGTCTGCTGATCGGCGAGCATCGCCTGGACCAACTGGAAGTCGCCGATGGGTGTGCCGCCCTGCGTCGCGGTCGCGGCGTAGGCTACCGACTCGTCCAGCGCCCGCTGTGCCTGCCCGACCGACAGGGCGGCGATGTGCACACGTCCGCGGGCCAGCGATACCATCGCTGCCTTGTACCCCACGTCCTCACTGCCTCCGACCAGTGCGGAGGCGGGAACCCGTACGCCGTCGAAGTGCACGTCGGAGGTCCAGGCGCCTTCCTGCCCCATCTTCGCGTCCTTGCTACCGACCTGGACACCGTCGGTGCCGGCGGGAACGAGGAACACCGCGATACCCGGGCCGCGATCATCGGCGGGGCGGGTGCGGGCGAAGACGACGAACAGGTCGGCCAGCGGAGCGTTGGTGATGAACCGCTTCTCGCCGGTGATCACCCAGTCCTCGCCGTCGCGCACGGCCTTGGTGCGAAGTCCCGACGGGTTCGATCCGGCGCCGGGTTCGGTGAGCGCGAAGGATGCGACGACCTCTCCGGAGGCGATGCCCTCGAGCCACTTCTGCTTCTGTTCGTCGGTGCCGAAGTTGACCAGAACCTGACCGGCGATTCCGTTGTTGGTACCGAACATCGACCGCAACGCCAGTGTGGTGTAGCCGAACTCCATCGCGAGTTCGACGTCCTGGACGAGGTTCAGGCCGAGACCACCCCACTGCTGCGGAATCGCATACCCGAACAGACCCATGTCCTTCGCCGCGCGGCGGACGTCGTCGGGGATCGCGTTCGTCTCGGCAATCTCCTGTTCCCGCGGCACGACCACGTTGCGCACGAACGCACGGGTCTGGGTGAGGATCTCGCGGAAGTCGTCGTCGTCGACCTCTGCCGCCTGTGTCGAGAGTGTCATGACCTCCACTTTCCGTCTTGCCTGCACGGCAAGTCCAATACGAATGGCGCCATCGCCGTATAGGCATTGTCGATGGACAGGTGGGGGCGATACACCGGATCCCGCCGTTATATTCGACGCATCGATCTGCTCCCGGGCGTTTTTCGGCCCGCCGAAAGGAAACCTGATGTCTTTGCTCGAAAACCGCACTGCTGTCGTCACCGGTGGAGCACAGGGGATCGGTTTCGCCATCGCCCGCGAATTCGTCGAAGCGGGTGCTCGTGTGGTGATCGGTGACCTTGACCTCGACGCGGCCACCGCCGCGGCGGAAAAACTCGGTAGTCGCGAGGTTGCCCGTGCTGTGCGCAGTGATGTCGTCGTGGCGGAGGACTGGGACGCACTGCTGGCAGAGGCTGTCGACGGGTTCGGCTCGCTCGACGTGGTGGTCAACAACGCCGGTATCACCCGCGATGCCACCATGCGCACGATGACCGAGGAGGACTTCGACCTCGTGATCGGCGTCCACCTCAAGGGCACGTGGAACGGCACCCGCAAGGCCTCGGCGATCATGCGTGAGGCCAAGCGCGGCGCGATCGTCAACATCTCGTCGTTGTCCGGCAAGGTGGGGATGGTCGGTCAGACGAACTACTCGGCGGCGAAGGCCGGCATCGTCGGCCTGACGAAAGCGGCTGCCAAGGAAATGGCGCATCACGGCGTGCGCGTCAACGCAATCCAGCCCGGTTTGATCCGCTCCGCGATGACCGAGGCAATGCCGCAGAAGGCATGGGATCGGAAGATGAGCGAGATTCCGATGGGCCGTCCCGGTGAAGTCGGTGAAATCGCTTCGGTTGCACTCTTTCTCGCGTCGGACATGTCGTCGTACATGACCGGGACCGTACTCGAGGTCACCGGCGGTCGCTTCATGTGACATCCCCGTCACCTCGTCACTTCTCCTGAAAGAGTCGTCATGCGCGAAGTTGTCATCTGCGAGCCCGTCCGTACCCCCATCGGCCGCTACGGCGGAATGTTCAAGTCCCTCACCGCCGTCGACCTCGGTGTCGCAGCACTGAAGGGAATGCTGGACCGAACCGCAGTCGCCCCCGACGAGATCGACGACGTCATCCTCGGCCACTGCAACGGCAACAGTGAAGCACCCGCGATCGGGCGCGTCGTCGCTCTCGACGCGGGCCTGCCCGTGACCGTCCCGGGCATGCACATCGATCGCCGGTGCGGGTCGGGCCTGCAGGCCGTGATCCAGGCCGCCCTGCAGGTCGGCAACGGCGACAACGATCTTGTCGTCGCCGGCGGCACCGAGTCGATGAGCAACGCCGCGTTCTACTCCACCGACATCCGCTGGGGTGGTGCGAAAAACGGGGTGCAGATGCACGACGGCCTCGTGCGCGCCCGCTCGACCGCCGGTGGCCGCTTCCACCCGGTACCAGGCGGCATGATCGAAACCGCAGAGAACCTGCGCGCCGAGTACTCGATCTCGCGCGCCGAGCAGGACGAACTCGCCCTGAACTCCCACCTGCGGGCGGTGGCCGCGCAGGCGAACGGCATCCTCGCCGAGGAAATCGTGCCCGTGACCGTGCGCAGCCGCAAGGGCGAACAGGTCGTCGACACCGACGAGCATCCTCGCGCGGACATCAGTCTGGAAACACTCGCAGCGCTCCGCCCGATCATGGGCAAGCAGGACCCGGAGGCCACCGTGACGGCCGGTAATGCCAGCGGCCAGAACGACGCCGCGTCGATGGCTCTGGTCACGACCCCGCAGAAGGCCGCCGACCTGGGCCTCACGCCGCTCGTCCGCATCGTGTCGTGGGGAGTGGCGGGGGTCGCGCCCGAGATCATGGGGATCGGTCCCGTGCCGGCGACCGAGATCGCCCTCGCCAAGGCCGGAATCACCCTGGCCGACGTCGACGTCATCGAACTCAACGAGGCGTTCGCGGCTCAGGCCCTGGCGGTGACCCGCGAATGGAAGTTCGGGGCCGCCGACTTCGAGCGCACCAACGTCCACGGTTCCGGTATCTCGCTCGGGCACCCCGTCGGCGCTACCGGCGGCCGGATGCTCGCGACGCTCGCCCGCGAGTTGCAGCGCCGCGAAGCCCGATACGGGCTCGAGACCATGTGCATCGGTGGCGGACAGGGTCTGGCGGCGATCTTCGAACGCGTCTCCTGACCGCTGCTCAGGACCGGGTCTTCGTGGACCGGATCAGGTCCACGAAGGCCCGCCCGGCCTTCGACAGAGATTCGGGTGCGAAGGCGAGGCCGAACGGCCGGGTGAAGGTGGGTTCGCATGCCCGCACCACGGCGACGTCCTGGGCCGACTCGGCCAGCGACCGCTCGACGAACGACCCGCCGAGGCCCGCGAGCACCATCGGCAGTCGCGCTTCTCGGTGTGCCGTCAGCACGGCGATCGGGCGCCGCACTCCCGCGCGGCGCATCGCGTAGTCGATCTCGTCGCTCATCGCCCCGCCGCCGCGTGGCACGAACACCATCGGAATGTCGGGCAGCGCGGCCAGGGCCACCGCCCCTGGCGGCAGATCCGTGCCGGGCGGGTACGCGAGCCAGTATTCCTGTTCACCGAGTTCGATGACTTCCAGGCCGACACCGTCTTCGAGCGGCAGGTGCGCCATGACGAATTCGCAGTGCCCGTCCCGGATCACCCCTGCGGCGAGTTCTTCGGACCTGAGGTCGCCGAACCGCACGGTGGACCTCGGGTGGGCGCGCCGGAAGCGCGCCACCAGGTCGACGATCGGGCCGGTGGCAAGTGCCGGAAACACCATCAGATCGAGGCTGCCCGTTACATCGTCGGTGGCGTCGGAGAGCAGTTCCTCCACCGCGTTCACGTCACGCAGAATCTGACGGCTGGGACCGATCAGGCTCTTTCCTGCTGCGGTGAGCACCATTCCGCGACCGATGCGGTGGAACAGGTTGACGCCGAGTTCCCGTTCGAGGCTCCGGAGTGCTTGGGACACCGTCGGCTGCGCGACACCCAATGCGGCTGCGGCACCGTTGATTCCGTCGTTTTCGACAACGGCGAGGAAATACTCGACCTGTCGGAACTCCATCGCTATACTCCCCGGTTGCCGGTGGTCGCGGACGTGAGGAACGCGGCGGCGGCCGGGGAGGGCTCCCCGGAGCGCAGCACCAGTCCGACCGGTCGCATGATCGGAGGATCCAGCGACCGGATCGCAGCACCGGGCATGAGTTGCTGCGCGACTGGCCGCGATGCCACTGTCGCTGCGGTGCCACGCATGACGAATTCCCAGATGGCGGCGGGATGCGCACAATCGACGACGACGTTCTGCTCACCGAGCAGTTCGCCCACCCGGGCCGCATTCGCGCGTGACCCGAGGTCGAGGACGAGCGGAATCGCCCGGACGCGCGCGCGGGTCACAGGATCAGGAACGTCGGCGGCGAGGTCCGGGTGCATGGCGAGCACCATCTCTTGCTCGAGGATCGGGACGGTGATCATCCCCGCGTGCTCCACCGTCATGTCGGTGACACCGATCTCGGCTTCGCCGCGGCGCAGTGCCGCATGTACGCCCGCCGGTCCGTCGGCATCGAGAACATTCACGGTGATGCCCGGGTAGCGGGAGCGGAACTGCTGGACGAGCGTGACGACGGGGTGGACGGAGAAGGCGGAGAACGTCACGAGTTCCACCCGTCCGGCCTCGAGATTGCGGACGGCAGCGACTTTCTGCTTGGCGCGGTCTACATCGGCGAGGATGCGCCGCGCCGCGACCTCGAGAACCCGCCCTTCCGCTGTGAGCGTGAGGCGCCGTCCAGTGCGGTCGAAGAGAGTCGTGTCCAGGCGACGTTCGAGGGTGCGGATGGCCTGGGACAGTGACGGCTGCGAAATATAGAGGGACTGCGCGGCTTTCGTGATCCCACCGTGGTCGACGACAGCCACGAAGTAGGTCACGAGATGCAGGTCCACGCCGTCATCGTAGGTGACCGGAAACCCCGTCGGCACACCGCGTATCTCGGCGTTCGGCTCGACCGGTCGATCATCGGGCGGCGCTCTCGGACGTGCCGAGAGTGGCCCGGAGCGTGCGCTTGAGGATCTTGCCGCTGGCATTCCTGGGCAGTTCGGCGACGATGTGGATCCGTTGAGGCTTCTTGTAGGACGCGAGTCGAGCGGTGGTGAAGGCGACGAGTTCTTCCTCGGACGGCGGATCGATTCCGTCGGCGATGCGGACCGCGGCGGTCACCGCTTCTCCCCATCGGTCGTCCGGCATCCCGACCACAGCCACTTCCGCGACGGCCGGGTGCTCGGCCAGCACGGCTTCGACCTCGACGGGATACACGTTCTCTCCGCCCGTGATGATCATGTCCTTCACCCGGTCGGTGACGTAGAGGTAGCCGTTCTCGTCGAGGTGCCCCGCGTCGCCGGTCCGCAGGAAGCCGTCCTCTGTGTGCAGCGTGGCCGACTCGGCGTCGCGACGCCAGTAACCCGAGACGTTGTTGCGGGAGCGCGACACGATCTCGCCGGTTTCACCCTGCGGAAGTGGCTCTCCCGTGGCGATATCGCGGATCTGTACTTCGGTACCGGGCAGTGGCTTTCCAGCCGAGCGCAGAAGATGAGTGCGAGTGCCGCGGGGATCGTGGTCGTCGGCGCGCAGGGCGGTGAGCGCGCCCGTGGTCTCGGTCATTCCGTAGCGTTGCACCATGCGGCACCCCAGGGTGTCCATCGTCCGCGCGAGCACCGCGGGAGTGATGGGTGAGGCACCGTACGCGATCACCTCGAGGCTCGACAGATCGTAATCGGAGAGATCCGGTAACTCGAGCAGCATGCCGATTGCGGAGGGTACGAGGAACGTATGACTGACGCGATGTTCGGCGATCGCTTCTGCCACCAGCGCCGGACGCAACTCGCCGAGCAGAATCGTGTGCAGCCCCGCCGACAACGAAGTGCTGAGCCAGCCCGCACCCGCGATGTGGAACAAGGGCAGAGCGTTCAAGGAGACGGACTCGTCCTCGAATTCGTACAAGGCGAAGGTCTCCGGGACGTTGTACAGGTTCCGGTGAACAATGACAACGCCTTTCGGCCTTCCGGTGGTTCCGGAGGTGTACAGCTGTAGCAGTTCCGCCTCGGGATCGTCTCCCCGGCCGGGATCGGTGTCATCGCCCTCCGCTACGAACTCGTCCCACACTCGTGCTCCGAACACGGCCTCGGGGGCCCCGACCACGACGACACGCACGTGCGGCGCTGCCGCAACAATCGCTTCGGCTGAGGCGGCGAACTCGGAATCGACGATCAGAACCTCGAGTCGCGCGTCCACAGCGATCGCGGCCACCTCGTCCGGCGTGAGCCGCCAGTTGAGGGGCGTGAACACGAGACCGGCCTTCGCGCATCCGACGAACGCTGCCACTCCGGGCATGCCCATGCGCAAGAGCGCGCCGACACGTCCGGGCGCCGACGTCAGTTCGGTCAGCGCGGACGCGACCCGGTTGCTGTACGAGTCGAACTCACCGTAGGTCAGGGTGGTCTCGCCTTCGGTCACCGCCGGCCGGTCCCGGCGCTCGACTGCGAGACGACGGATTCGGTTCGGAAGGTGCAGTTCGCTCACGTCGTGCGCTCCTGATCGGCAAAAGCGCGAACGGAGTGCTCGCGCTTCCCCAATCGAACACGCCTGTGACGGCGACCACAAGAAGCCACAGCCGCACCACGCCATAGGGGAAACCTATGGACAGGCGAAGGCCGGAAGCCGCATTTCGGGGGCGGCGGAGGCCCCATTGGACGTCCGAGAACGCAGTGACCTGCCTGTCCTCTCTTTTGTCGATGTTCACTATCTCCAGTCGTGCGGCCGAGGGAGGTTCCACAGCAGATCGTGGACCTCCCCGGGTGACGGGACATCGTGGCAGACTGCGGCACAGCCCGATCCGATAACGTTCGAGGGGTACGAATGACATTTGCGCGCCGGACAGCGCTGACAGTGGCGATCACCGCGACGACGGCGCTGGGAATCTCGACGGGGCAGGCGAGCGCCGTTCCCGCCGTCGACACCGTCGTGAACGGAATCCTGTCCGTCACACCCCTCTGCCAGGGAGTTATCGACGAACTGATCATCGCCTGCACCGGATTGGAACAACTGACGACGCGTGCTCCACTGATGCTCGATTTCGATCCGGTCCGCACCCACCTCGTCGTCCTCGGCGCGGGGCTGACCGATGACGGCAAGATCCGGCCCGTTCTCGAGGAGCGACTCGGTGCCGCGCTCGTAGTCGCACACCGCTATCCGGCGGCACCCGTCGTCGTCACCGGCGGGGTGCCACGCAACGGTGTCACAGAGGCTCGTGCAATGCGGGATTGGCTGGTGGCACGCGGAATCCATCCGGGCCGGATCATCGAAGAAGGTGCATCCAACTCCACCGTGGAGAACGCGCGCTTCACCAACGACGTCCTGCTCAGGCGGGGGGCTACCGGCGCGGTGCTCGTCACCAACCGGGACCATCTGCGGAGGGCGATGATCAACTTCCGTCAGGCCGTCGACGCGCGTATCCCGGTCGCGGGCATCGTCGCGCAGTGACGAAGCCCTGAGTCAGGGGCAGCCGACCTCGAGCGACGCGACCACCCGCCGCAGAAGCTCGGTGTCCCCGGGGGCGGTGTCTGCCGTGAACCTCCAGTCGGTGTTCGTCCACGGGTCCGAAAAACGGCCGTCTTCGGCGGCCGGGAGATGCTGCGATACGTCGTGCAGCACGTCGTACGCAGGATTGTCGACGGTCCCGTCGTCCGCGCCGGTTATCACGATCGAAATATTCTGAGCCGAACCCATTCTCGCGAGATGCACGATGTTCACCAGATCGCTGCCGTCGAAGCCGTGCGGGAGACCGGCGAGCACGATTACGCGGGGCTCGGGACCGGAGGTGTCGGTACCCGCCCTCAGCGCGAGGCCGGTGAGGTCGGCGGCTTCGGCGAGGCCCTTCAACTTCGGCGTTACCCCGGTGACGTCGTGGATCGGAGGGCCGGCCAGCATCGGCCGCGCAAGCTCACTCAAACCGAGCAACGATCCCGACGGGTCGATGATGTCGAGCCGGGATCCGGGACGCGCGGAGAGCAGTCGCACGGCCAGCGACGATGCGACGGCGCCGGCAACGTCGGCCTCGCCGTCGATCCACAACGGCCTGCCCAGCGGCAGCGGTACGCAGAGGGGCACTCGCAGCGGGCCACGATCGGGCGCCGACAACTCGCCCACCCTCACACCGTCTCCCGGAACCATCGTGCCGTGCCATGCGCCCGAGTTCCATGAGGCGAGCGAAGGGGGCAGAACGGTATCGACCGTAGCCAGTTCCGCGGTGAGCACGGCGCTGTCGTCGTGATACCGGGCCTCCGCTGCGGCGGTGAGTTCCTCGCAGCGCCGGTGTGCTTGTGCACGAGCACTTTCTGCTGCCGCACCGGTGCGCGAGGACGGATCCGCGACTGCTGCGGACAGTTCGTCGTCGAGTCGGTGCTGCGCGTACTCGTGCGCAGCGACGTACGCGGCGGCCGACCGGGAGGCATCCTCGAGGATTCGCCACACCAGTTCGCACGACGGAGGCAACTCGGTCCCGGTCGACACCGGTGCCGCGACCGCTGCGGCGGCCACGGGCTCGTCATCGACGACGACGCCGTGTGCCGCGAGCATCTCTGCGAGCCCGCCCGCATAGCCGGCCCCGAGCGCGCGGATCTTCCATTCGCCGTTGCGGCAGTAAATCTCCCAGCACAACAGCGCAGATTCCGTGCCGGTCGCCGGTTCGATGCGGAACGAGGCGATGAGGGTCCCGTCGACGTCGGACAGCGACGTGGACACCGAGGTGGGGTGATCGGTGCCCACCGCGCAGACCACTCGTGCGCCCGGACGGAGGGCCTCCGGCTCGACGACGATCGTGTCACCCTCGAGCCGGACACCGGCTGTGGACGGCTGGTTGTAGAACACGACGTCGTCCGACGAAGTCACCCGCAACCGATCGTCCACCACGAACGCACACACATCCGGCGCGACCTGCGCGGACGCTGCGAACCGGACCGTGCGGACCGTCAGCGGGGCATTCTGCCCCGCCGAGAATGCATGCGACATCCGTTACGTGGCCAGGAAGCGACCGAGCTGGGGTGCGGCCTCACCCGGGTGCTTGGCCTGGATACCCTCGCCGATGGCCTGCAACTTCCAGGAGTTGCCCTCGCGGTACACCTTTGCCATCACCATGCCCGTGAACGGCATACCACCCTGGAGGGTGTACCTGGCGAGTTCGGCGTTGGTCGTGCCGTCGACGAGTCGGCAGAACGCGTTCTGGACCTGCTCGAAGGTGTGGCCCTTGTACGACGTGACCACGAACATCACGGTGTTGATGTGCGGCGGGATGCGCGTGAGGTCGACGAGCACGACCTCGTCGTCGCCCTCTCCTTCACCGGTCAGGTTGTCGCCCTGGTGCTGGATCGACCCGTCCTTCGACTGCAACTGCCCGTAGTACGCCACGTCCACGATGTTGTGGTCGGCGAACAGAACCGCGGAGGCGTCCAGATCGATGCTCGCGGACCGGTTGCCGAACAACCCGCGCTTCTCGACCGGATCCCAGCCGAGACCCATGCGCAGGTACGTCAGCGCGACGCCGCCGTCCTTGCGGAGCGTGACCTTCTGGCCCTTGACGAGGCTTACGGGCCGGTTCTTCGTCAGGCTCACCTCGGCAGGCTGCGCGGGTGCCGCCGCCGGCGGCGGCGTGGACTGCGGCGGGGGCGGCGGGGTGTACTGCTGCTGCGGCGGGGGTGGCGGGGTGTACTGCTGCTGTGGCGGGGCCGGAGCGTCGTCGACGGACACGCCGTGATCGGTGACGAGCGCCGCGAATCCGCCCGCGTAGCCCTGACCGACCGCACGTACCTTCCACGCACCCTGGCGCCGGTACAGCTCGAGTGCGATGACGATGGACTCGCTGGAGAGCCCTTCGATGCGGTACTCGAACAGAACGTTGCCCGCAGCATCCGAAACCCGGGCCGTCGGCGGTGCGAACCGGCCGAAACTGCTGCTCGCATCGTCGAGGGTGATCACCGCGCGCACCTGATCGATATCGGCGGGAACCTGCGGCAGCGAGACGGCCAGTGAGGAGTTCTGTCCGGCCTGCCCGGGAACGAGACGCACTCCCGGTCCGGACGGCTGGTTGAAGAACACGAAATCGGCGTCGGACCGCACCTTTCCGTCGGCCTTGACCAGCAGCGCCGACAGGTCGGCGGGTGTCGTGAGCTCGAGCGAAACGACGACGTCGGAGACGTTGAGCGGTCCGTTCTGACCCTTGGAGAGCGAAGTCGGCAAGAGATGTGTCCTCACTGTGTCGGCGACCGGGGTTGGCGGTCGCATGCAGTCCTACTCTACGAAGCGCCTTCGGCCCGGGCCGACCGGGCGAACCAGGAGAGGATCTCCTCACCGGCCGTGATCCCCGAGTGTTCGGTCACCGAGAGGTTCGAATGCTGCCATTCGAGCAGTTCGAGTTCGCCGTGGCGCGGCCGGATCGCAGCGTCCGCGGCCATCAGCATCTCGGCGTCGAGCGCACCGTCGCCGGCCGCGAACACCGGGGCGTCCGCGTCGAGCACTCCCTCTTCGGCGAGCCTGCGGTGCACCTCGGCCACGGCATGGGACTTACAGACGCTGTCGGGCATCGTGTAGATCTTGCGGCCCTGCTGCGAAACGTTCCATCCGCGGCTGTGGCACCAGGCCTGCCAATCCTCGAGGAACCCGGCCGGTTGTGCGGCGACGTCGACGACCAGATAGCAGAACAACTCGTCGGCGATCCGGAACTTCGACACCCAGCTTTCGGAGATACGGCGGCGCAGTTCGGCGGTGACCTCGTCGAGCCCGGCGCCTCCCTCACGCACCGCAACCTCCACGTGCCGGCGCCACTGATCGTCGAGTTCCCCGTCGGCCAGCAGTGCGCCGCCGTTGCTGGTGATGGCGTACCGCCATGGGCCACCGGGCAGATCGATGCGACGGAACTGCTCTGGCGTCCGGGTGGTGGTGGGAACCACGGTGTGCGCGGAGGTGAGGTCTTCGAGTTGCCTGGCGGCGGTCTCGGTGACGTACGACAGCGGTGCGCCCTCGTAGTACTCGATGCACCGCAGATTTCCCGCCGAATACTGCGTGCCGGTCATCGCCGCGCGCGAATAGATGAGGGTGCGGTCGAGGTCGGTGGCGATCAATGCTGCTGTCACGGTAGGTCCTTGATCAGTCCCATACACGAATACGCGAGGTCGGGAATCTCTTCGACGGGAACGCCGCGGGCGGCGGCGAGCATCCGGATGTGCGCGTGCTCGTCGGCGGTGATGTCGCGTACCAGGATCTTCCACGGCACGCGGCGCAGCAGGACCCGGGTGGTCTCACCGACGCCGGGCTTGACGAAGTTGATACTGGAGATGCCGTACCGCACGCGGATACGCTCCACGGATTCCCAACCCGCCCAGGTAGGTTCACGATCGGAGTCGAGCAGCGCTCGCGCGGTCTCCGCTGCCGATTCGCGATCTCCGAATTCGGCGGACACCGTATCGAGCAGGAGATTCGAGACGTCGTCACCGGCAAGTTCGGCGTAGAACTTCGCACCGTGGAATTCGCCGGGACCGATCCAGGTGTCGTTCAGTACCGTGCGCGACACCAGACCCGACACCGTCGAGTTCAGGCACGCCGACGCGATGAGGAAGTCGTCGCGGGTGCCGTAGGTACGCACGCAGTAACCGGGATCGGCGAGCACGGCGAGGTCGTCCGACAGCGCCGGGCCACCGGCGGCGGAGTACTCGGCCAGCGCGGCCGCCAGCTCCCGCGCGATCGCGCCCTTGCCGGTCCAGCCGTCGACGAACACGACCGAGGCCGGGTCGTGGTGTTCGGTGATGTAATCGAGTGCTGCGGAGTCGATTCCGCGTCCCCGCACGATCGAGACCGCGTAGTGCGGCAGCGACAGGCCGTGGTGCTGTTGCGCCCAGCGGCGGATCAGGATTCCGACCGGCGTTCCCGCGCGCGCCAGCGACACGAGAGTGAGGTTCGTCCCGCGTTCGGCGATCAGGAGTTCGGTCAGGGTTCCCACCGCGTGGGCAAGTCGTCCCGCGGTGGACGCGAGTGCCTTGTCGAACAACTCCCGGTACGGGGCGTCGGGCTGGTACTCGACCGGCAACGACTCCGCGTAGTGCGCGAGTCCCGCCTGGATGCGGGCCTCACGCTCGGCGATGTCGCCTTCGAGGTCGACGTGCGAGAGATCCTTGAGCAGCCAGGTCACCTCGTCCGGGGCGTACGAACCGAAATCGGGTCCGGTCAACGGCGTGGTCATCGTGTCTCCCTCGAAGCAGCCAGTGCTGCCGGATCTGTGGCCGGCACAACCGCCACCAGTACGTCCTCGCCGGCCGCGCTCACTACGTCGAGCACGCCGCCGTCGGCGCGCAGGCGCTCGGTATCGGCCGGAGAGTCGACCACGAGGATCAACTCGGGGCGTACTTCGGCGGGTTCCGGCCACCGGGCGTTGTACAGGTACCGGGCCGCCTCGGTTTCGTGTTCGGACGGGATGTGTTCGGGTGCGACGAAAGAGAATCCGCGCCGCAGTGGGTAGCCCGGGACATCCCGGACGTACGCGGGCGACCGTGTCGTGGTCTGGAATCTGGTCGCGGTGCCACGCTCGGAGAGCGCCTGTGCCAGTCGCAGCGGCAGGTACATGAGTTCTTCGTGGCCGATGACGATCGCCGGACGATCACTCTCCCGGACGGACTCGACCGTCGCTGCCGCCGCGGCGACCGCGGAGTCGTAGGCCGCGAAGTCGCTGCCCAGAACGCCGTGCCGTCCTCCGTCGGGGACGTCCGACGGCCAGGGCACAGAGACGAACCGAACGGTACCGCGGTGAGCAGCGACAGGATTGAGGTCGGGAGCCGGTAGCGCGGTGACCCGGTCGGTGAGATCGGTGGGCAGCACGGTGTGACCGTCCGCGAGGCTCACGTGCTCGATCGTCGCGCCGAGGTCGAGTTCCGCCGCCGCCGTCTGGCGACGGTGCTCCTCGCCGCGCATGTCCACGAGCGACGCGACGATGTAACGGTCACGGGGATGAATCCGGTGCAGCGCGCGGATGGCATCGACAGCTGTTGCACCGGTCGAGATTTCGTCGTCGACGAGAACGAGCGGCGCGGCGTCGGCGAAGAGATCCGGCGAAGTGGGCTGCAGCAGGTGCGATGTCGCGTGGGAGTGCCCCTCCTCGAAACCGGCGAACACCACCGCGCCCGGCACGCGGCGACGTGTCGAATGCAGGTAGCACCCGGCACCCACCGCCTCGGCGACACAGTGTCCCAAACCCGTTGCGGTCTCTGCGAATCCCAGAACGAGCGCATTCGAGGCGTCGTCGCCGAGCAGGTCGGAGACGAGGAGCCCGAGGTCGCGGCCCGCCGCCAGCACCGCGGCGGGGTCGGTGGGGATGTGCTTGCCGAGCACCGTCGATACCAGCAGATGTGCCCGGCGCGGGTTCCGGCGAAGTCCGGGCTGGACGAGTTCCGGGACGGTGTAGCCGCTCGAAGTTCCTCGATGCTCGAGGGATAGTCCGAATTCATCGGTGGCCCAGTATGTTCGGAGAGTGTTGGTCATCGGTCCACCAGCGCGGTCAGCAGATCGACGAACGTGACACCCTTGCTGGTGACCCCGAATACGGAGGCGCGCACCAACGTTTGTTCCGCCCAGGTGCGGTGCGGACGGCGTTCGTTCATCTTGTTGCCGTATCCGGACGCGCTCACTCCGCCGGTGTCGCGGTCGAGGATGTCCGTGGCGTCGTGGAACTCTTCGTGCGTGACCGCCGACAGCGCGTGCACCGCCGCGACGTGCGAGGGATGGATCACCGTCTTGCCCTGGATGCCGTTCGCGCGGTCGAGTGCGATCTCCCGCAGGAGCCCGTCGAGATCCCGGCTGACGAGTTGCTGGCGGAACACCACCGCGTCCTGCTCCTCGAACGGGGTAGCGCGCAGCATCGGCCGGAACATGCGTTCGTGATCGGCGAAGTACTCCCACACCGGCCCGGTGATGACGAACCCGGTGCCGTCGGTGCGGCCGAGGTGGTTGACGATGTCGGCGATCACGTCGACGACGACCCGCACGTCGTAGATCGTCAGGTCGCGGTCGCGGCGGATGCCGAAGGTCGCACACATGTCGGTCGCGCCGATCCGGACGGCGAGGATCCGGTGGCGATGTTCGGCGAGCAGCCGAGCGATCGCGCGCAGTTCGTCGTCGCGGGTTTCGCGGTGCACCACAGCAGCCGATTCGATGACGGGCATCGCGTAGAGGTTCCGCCCGACCCGCTCGGAGGCGACGGCGACCGCGTCGAGGAAGTTGCCCCCGGTAGTGGCACCGAACTTGGGAAGCACGAATCCGGTGAGCACGCTGCTTCCGGGACCCAGCATCTCGGTGAGCCGGTCGATCCCGTCGGGGGTGCGGACGCGAACGAACAACATCATCGGCGCTTCGCCACGGAGAGCGAGTTCGTCGAGGGTCGCGACGGCGTTGCGGAGTCCGTCCTCGACCTCGTCGTCGGCCACGGCGTCCTCGAGATCGAGCACCATCGAGGTCACGCCTTCGGCGGAGCGCCGGACGATGGTGGCCGTGAGGTCGTGCCGGGTCGCGGGGACGTACAACGTGGCCCCGAGCGCCATCGCGAGCCGCTCACGGGCGTCGGCGTGACCGAAAGGTTGGGGGTGGTGCAGGAACAGGCGGTCCAAGGTGGGCCGGTCCAGATGTCGGAAGTGCCGCATCGCGCGCACCTCGGTGTGAGTAGCCCCGGTCATCGGTCCGTGTTCCGTCCTCTCATTCGATTCACCACTCCGGTGATGAACGTCGATACCGCGTCCAGGTCTTTGACGTACGCCCAGTAGTCGGGATGTACACCGGTCAGCGCATCGACTGCCCGGTCGATTCGATTCAGCTGGGCGTCGAGGACGGATCCCCATTCTGCTGTGAGTCCACGCTGTACCGCGAGGTGTTGTGCATCACGCAGCCGGAACCGCACGTCACGGACCTTCGACTCCGGGTTTTCCTTGACGGCTCGCAGCGTGGCGAGCCGGTCGGTCACCGCATCGACGAGTTCTTCGGCCCGCGCAAGCTCCGCGCGCACCACACCGGCCTGGGCGAGCGCTTCTTCGGGGCGTCCTGCGGCGAGGGACGCGCGGGCGACGTCGAGTTCCTCGGCGGCGCGCTCGAGCAGAAGAAGGGCTTGTTGTTCGTTGCCGGACAGATCCGCCGAACTGGCGGCGTTGAATTCGCGCAGCAGGGCGGAGTAGGCCGGTGCGAGACCTTCCGACCGAGTGCGTACTGCGCCGAGCCGGGTGGTGACGGAGGCGAGGGTGTTGCGTGCCTCGGCCTGCCGTCCCGGTGCCTCCGCGAGCGCTTCACGAAACGCCGCGGTTGCTACCTCCACCTGGTGGGCGGCGGTACGCACCGCACCCGCACCGGTCGCGGCATCGAGGGTGTGGAGTGCGCGTTGCACCGCGTCGGTGGTCGCGCGGACGGACGGGTACTCGGCGAACGCGCTGTTCGCGGGTGTGTCCAGCGCTCCGAGGGCGTCGCGGGCATCGGCGCTCACCCGGGCGGCCAGCTGGGGTGCGGTCTGCGCGACCGTAACCGCGTGCTCGAGATGACCGCGGTAGCGCTCGTAGAACTCGTCCAGAGTTCTTGCGGCGTCCGCAATCTGGTGGATCACCTGCTCGTAGGCTGCGGCAGGGGCCAGCTCTTCCTCGGGTTCGGTGCGAGCGAGTTGCAGATACGCCTCGGCTGCCTGGTAGCACTTCTGCCGGATCGGTTCCCACACGCGGAGAAGGCCTCGCTCCGGCGCGATCTCGTGGGATGCGACGACGCTCGCCTCTGCAACGGACTGACGTTTGTCCATGTCGAGGAACGCGGCCACCATCGCGTCATGGGCGCGGAGGGCCGCGGGATCATCGGTGCGCCCGCCGCCGAAGAGGCGGCGCGTCCATCGGCTCGCCACAAGACCGAATGGTACTGGTCCGCCAACCCACGCCTGTCTTCTCGACATTCTCGCTCCGCGCGACCCGGCTTTCAGGGGGTGACCCGGCCCGTAGTCGGCATAGTGGGTAGGGGCGCACCTCACACGGACCTATTACTGTGGGGGTACACGCGCACACTGGGCGTGCCCTTCCGGTACGTCGACCGTAGGAACGATCGAAAGGACCCCGCATGGGCGTCAGCTTGACCAAGGGTGGAAACGTTTCGCTCACGAAGGAAGCGCCGAACCTCACGGCTGTGGCCGTCGGCCTCGGCTGGGACGTGCGTACCACCACCGGTACCGACTTCGACCTCGACGCCAGCGCAATCGCTACGGGTGCCGACAAGAAGGTCGTCTCGGACCAGCACTTCGTGTTCTTCAACAACATGAAGTCGCCCGACGGCTCGATCGAGCACCTCGGTGACAACCGTACGGGTGAGGGCGAGGGCGACGACGAGGTCATCAACGTCGACCTGTCCGCCGTGCCGGCGAACATCGAGTCCATCTTCTTCCCCGTCTCGATCTACGACGGTGAGACCCGCAGCCAGTCGTTCGGCCAGGTTCGCAACGCGTACATCCGCGTCGTCGACCGCGCCAACGGCTCCGAGCTGGCCCGTTACGACCTCTCCGAGGATGCGTCCACCGAGACCGCGATGGTCTTCGGTGAGCTGTACCGCAACGGTGCCGAGTGGAAGTTCCGGGCCATCGGCCAGGGCTACGCCTCGGGCCTGTCGGGCATTGCGCGCGATTACGGTGTCAACGTCTAGTTCGATCAGTCGTGATCCGGTCCCGGCCGTGCCGGGGCCGGATCGACGCTCTCCGGAGCCTGCAGTAACCACCCTGCACCGCCCCTGACTTCTACTCAGAAAGGCCACGCTTCGTGGTTCTGCGAATATTCGGCCCGTCGCTGGCCGTCACCGTCATCTCTCTTGTGGTGGCGTTTCTCTACGGTGGCCCCCAGGCTCTGTTCCTCTGTGTGATCCTCGGCATCCTCGAAGTCTCGCTCTCGTTCGACAACGCGGTCATCAACGCGACCGTCCTGCGCCGGATGAGCGAGTTCTGGCAGAAGATCTTCCTCACCGTCGGCATCCTCATCGCCGTCTTCGGCATGCGTCTGGTGTTCCCGCTGCTCATCGTGTGGGTGGCATCCGGGCTCGGTCCGATCGCGGCACTCGATCTTGCGCTCAATCCGCCGGCGGACGGGGCCGCATACTTCCCCGACGGCAGCGCGAGCTACGAGACGCTGATCACCGACGCGCACCCCCAGATCGCTGCGTTCGGCGGCATGTTCCTGCTGATGCTGTTCCTGCACTTCATGCTCGAAGAGCGTGAGATCAAGTGGCTGAAGTGGCTCGAAGTTCCGCTCGCGAAGGCAGGCAAGCTCGACCAGCTCGAGGTTGTCGTCGCCACCGCACTGCTGCTGATCACTGCCACCGTCATCGCACCCGACGACAAGGTGTCGACGGTGATGATCGCCGGTGCGCTCGGCATGATCACCTACATCGCGGTCAACGGTCTCGGCGAGATGTTCCATGTCCCGGAAGAAGACGAAGTACCCACCGGTGGGCCGAGCGGACTGGCCAAGGCCACCGGTAAGGCCGGGTTCTTCCTGTTCCTCTACCTCGAGGTCCTCGACGCTTCGTTCTCGTTCGACGGCGTCATCGGGGCGTTCGCGATCACGTCCGACCCGATCATCATCGCCCTGGGTCTGGGCTTCATCGGCGCGATGTTCGTCCGATCCATCACCATCTACCTCGTCCGCAAGGGCACGCTGAACGATTACGTGTATCTCGAGCACGGCGCCCACTGGGCGATCGGCGCACTCGCGTTGATCCTGCTGTACTCGATCGGCACGCACGTTCCCGAGGTGATCACCGGCCTGGTCGGTATCGCCCTGATCGGCGCAGCCTTCGCTTCGAGCGTCTACCGCAATCGCAACAACGCCAAGAAGGCGGACGCGGACGAAATAGTGTCCGCCTGAGCAGTCCGACAGTGAGTTCGACAGCGAAGGGAGCCTCCGACCCGGATTTCGGGAAGAGGGCTCCCTTCGCTGTTTCGTACCCCCAGTGCAGTCCGCACACCGCAGTTCCGACGAAAGGTAATCGTGGCCATCGACTACAGCAAGAAGCCTGAACAGAATTCGGGCGTCAACCTCAGCAAGATCAACCTCACGAAAGAGTCCCCGACGGTCAGCCTGTCCAAGGGCGGGTCCGCTCGGGGCGTCACGCGCGTCAACCTCGACTGGTCGCGCGGGGAGCAGAAGAAGGGCTTCCTCGCCAAGCTGACCGGCGCGAGCAACGGTGTCGACCTCGACCTCGGCTGCCTCTTCGAGCTTGCCGACGGGTCCAAGGGTGTCATCCAGGCTCTCGGCAACAGCTTCGGAGCGCTGAACACGCCGCCGTACATCCACCTCGACGGTGACGACCGCACCGGTTCGGTGGCGGGTGGCGAGAACATGCACATCAACCTCGAACGCCCCGAACTCTTCAAGCGCGTGCTGATCTTCGCGATGATCTACCAGGGCGCGCCCAACTGGGCCGCGGTCGACGGCGTGGTCACGCTGTCCCCGCCGTCCGGACCGCAGATCGAGGTCCGCCTCGATTCCCCCAACAACGGGGCACGCATCTGCGCCATCGCGATGATCGAGAACACCGGTCAGGGAGTCACCGTCAACCGCCTGGTGGAGTACATCGACGGCAGTCAGTCCGACCTCGACCGCAAGTACGGGTGGGGCATGAAGTGGCAGGCCGGCCGCAAGTAGCGGACGGACGGGGCAGGGGTGGGGGCCCCGGGGCGGGGGCGCCCCCCCCCCCGCGTAGGCCGCCCCGGGGAATTGGTTGTTTAAGAAAGGGACAACAACAAAAAAC